>JAYQON010000121.1:0-8654 GCA_038144835.1 Bdellovibrionales bacterium | reverse complement strand
GAGTCGGCCTTTGCGGGAGAGTGCCTGCCGATTGAAATCCAGTTACAAGATGCAAATTATCGCGCCACTCCCGCGTTAGCTGCTGTTTCCCTAACTCTAGGGGCCACAAATTCAACAAATGTATCAGTTGGCGTTTTTCATAGTGACTACACTTGCAGTACCTCATTGAATGCCACCAGCATTCCCGCATCCCTAACCCAACAGAAGCTCTATTTTAAGGCAACCTCCGCAGATTCGCTCACCTTGAGCGTTAGTGGTAACCACAATGGGACATCGCTCAATGATATTCGGAGCATTACCGCTCTGAACCCCACCAATTGATGTCCAGAAGGGACTATCCTCGGGCTGGGATTGACAAGCATTTGAGCAGGCTTTTTCTTCTTGCGTCAAAAGCGCGCGTTTGATCCTTGATTTTCTCTTGGCTTAACCCCCTTTAAGAAACTATTCTTCCTGAGCACAACTTTTCCAATTCTGCATTGTGCGCATCTGAGACTTTTTACTTTGGAGGTCGGCTGTGCTGACATTTGAACTACTGGAAAAACACGGCGAGCATGAGCAGTTGGTTTTTTGCCACGATAAAGATAGTGGTTTAAGAGCCATTATCGCAATCCATAACACCACCTTGGGACCAGCTTTGGGTGGGACGCGCATGTGGCCCTACAAAAACGAAGAAGATGCGCTTATCGACGTATTGCGACTATCAAAAGGCATGACCTACAAAGCCTCAGCAGCAGGACTCAACCTGGGCGGCGGCAAAGCTGTGATTATCGGCGATCCCAAGAAGCATAAGTCTGAGGCCCTGTTTCGTAACTTTGGGGCGTTTGTTAATTCATTGAATGGCAAATACATCACCGCTGAAGACGTCGGCACAACAGTGCATGATATGGCTTATGTTTTTATGGAAACCCCTTATGTGACCGGGATACCTGTTTCCTTTGGCGGATCGGGTGACCCCTCACCCTTTACAGCGCATGGTGTATTGATGGGAATTAAGGCCGCAGTAAAGGACAAGCTGAATAGTGATTCATTGAAAGGTCTTCGCGTCGCGGTCCAGGGGCTAGGCAACGTGGGTTACCACCTCGTTGAGTACTTGGTTAAAGAAGGAGCTGTGGTCAGCGTTGCAGACATAGACAAAGAAAAGGTAAAGCAGACCACTGCCAAGTTCAACGTGAGCGCTACGGACCCTGAAACTGTTGTGACCAGTGAATGCGATGTCTTTGCTCCGTGCGCTCTGGGAGCTGTGATCAATGACCAAACAATTTCCAAGCTGAAGTGTAAGATTGTGGCCGGGGGAGCAAATAATCAACTGGCCGAAGAGCGCCATGGGGATGCTTTATTGGAGCTTGGAATTTTATATGCCCCAGATTATGTCATTAATGCCGGTGGCTTGATGAATGTTTTTGTCGAGCTGGAGGGGTATTCGCGAGAGCGTGCCTTCGAAAAAACAAAGCAAGTCTATGATAATTTAATGCAAGTTTTTCAGATTTCTCGCGACGAAAATATCGCCACTCAACGGGCCGCTGATCGATTGGCCGAAAAACGTATTCACTCGATTGGCAGTTTGCGCCAGCATCATCATGGACGGATGGCTCGCCCATTTTCAACTCTCAAAGAAATGACCACGCGTCAGAAGTAATGTTGAGGAAAAATTAATGACGAACAAAATCGACAAAGAAGAACTGAAGACTCCAGACGCTTTTATTTCGCTTTCTGATCAGGTCTTGCGCTGGCTTGAGCGGCATTTTGCATTGATTGCAACCAGCCTAGGCGCAGTTTTGGTGATTTGGTTGGGTTGGTTAGGCTATTCGTATTTTGATTCGACGCGCGAACAAAAGGCGGCCGAAGCTATTTACCTAGCCGAGGCAGAATTAAAATCAGCCGAAAGCAAGGTGCGCGACGAGCGTGCAAAGATTATGGGTGAGATCGCCTCTAAAGGGAACAAAAGCGCCAAATCTGAATCGGTTCGCCCAACCGATTACACCAAAGATTTTGCTCCCTCAGTAGAAAAAATAAAGTCGCAAATTAAGGCTTATAGCGGCACGAAAGTGGCTTTGATTGCGGCGCTTAATCTTTCTTATTTTTTAACTCAGCAAAAACAATTCGGTGAAGCGCTAGCCGTATTGGAGTTACCCAGATTTAAGCCTGGGCAGAACGACGTAGTGAATGGATTTTGGTTAATGCACCGAGGGATGATCTTTCTCGAGAATCAGAAATTCGATGAAGCTGTTTTAGAATATCAAAGGGTTCTGTCGGGCACCAGTTTAAAGGCCTTTCATCCAGAGGCCATTTTAAAGCTGGGCCTGGCTCACGAAATGAAGGGCGATAGGGTAAAGGCTAAAGACGCGTATGAGCGTTTGGGCCGAGAATTTCCCGAGAGCGAGGCTTCGAATTCGGCTCGTCAGTACTTACGGCTTCTGGAACTCAACCAACCCCAGCAAGGATAAGAATGCGTAGAACGCTTTTAGGCTTAAGTATATTTTTGGTATTTGCCTCTGGCTGCGCAAGCTTTAAGCCTGGTCGCAATCAGTTTGCAGTGGAGAAACGCTGGGTTCGACAGACCTTAGAAAAAGAGTATCTGGGCGGACGAAGATTACATCGATTTCAACCCATCATTACTGATTCGATTGTGATCGTTGGCAATTCAATAGATGGTGTTGTGGCTTATGAGCGCAGTGGAGTGGCTGAGCGCTGGCGTTTTCCTTTGAAAGACGGTGTTGAGTCGGGAGCAGTTCTAGCGGACGGCATTTTATATTTTGGCGCCGGAGACGGGCAGTTCTACGCTCTTTTTGCCGAATCGGGTAATGTCCTCTGGAAGTATCCAATGAAAGCCGAAGGTCTTGCCAAGCCGTTAGTACATGGAGACAGCGTTTATGTTTTGGGGGGCAACAATGTAGTCCATGCTCTCGAAGCCAAAACCGGTAAACTTTTATGGACCTACAACCGCCGTGAAGCAAACAACATCTCCATTCGCGGTGGCTCTCAACCAGCTGTGAGCGGAGATCTAGCGCTGATTGGCTTTTCGGATGGGGCGCTCGTGGCTCTGAATCGCTCATCTGGATCCGTGGTATGGGAGACAAACCTCAATCGTAACAAACGTTTTCGCGACGTTGATGCCACCCCTGTTGTTGATGGAGACACCGTATATGCGTCGAGCTACGATGGGTCTCTTTATGCATTAAGCCTGTCTGACGGTAAAATTATCTGGTCTATCGATGATGGTGGGTATGAAGAGGTTTTGATTCAAGGTAGTACGCTGTTTTACTCTACCTCATCAGGCAAAGTTATGGCCATAGACAAGCAGTCGGGAAAGATCGTGTGGTCAAAAGATAATCCTCAAGGCATCGGGACGGCGCCAACCCTATTTAAAAGTGTTTTAATGGTTGGTGAACTCAACGGGGCTTTGCGTTTTATTGATGCTCGCTCTGGTGATTCGCTGGGCAACTTTCAACCTGGTCGAGGAGTCACCTCGCGCCCAACGATTGATCCCAAAAAGGGCGAAGTTTATTTTATTTCATCAGATGCAAATATATTCGCACTGCGCATTGGCTGGAGACGCTTTGGTCGCGAATGGCCGTGGGAGTAAGATATGATGCAGTCATTAAAATTCGTGGTCTCAGGAGCGTTTGTTATTGGTCTCATTGTCGGCTGCACCCAAGGTCATTGCCGGCGCAAAGTTGATACGACAGGGCAAAATATTGTGGACGTCAGTGCAGAGACTGTGACCCAGTCGCCGACATCAAGTGATAAAAAAGACCGTGTGTTTGTTTACAAGTATGATGGCAGTCTTCAGTGCCAGAAGGCCAAAGGGATTGCATTGGATGCCATGGCGAAAGAACTGCAGGGAATTGAAATCTTTTCTTCAGTCAAAAAGTCTGACGGTTTGATGCATATTCAGGTCTGTGGTTCAATTACGGGCATGGCCAATGTTTATGAGATTCCTGAGCAATCTCTTAAGGCGGCTGAACGCAAAGGGTTTAAGAAGTGGAGTTTTGAATGACCTCCATGCATTCCCTGCAGCAAATTAAAGAGTTGATTCGTGATGTGCCAGATTTTCCAAAGCCGGGCATTCTGTTTAAAGACATCACCCCTTTACTGAGTGATCAGAAGGCTTTCAGGTCAATGACGGCTCACTTATCTTCATTAGTGCCAAATGGAACAACTAAGCTTGCATCGATTGAGTCGAGAGGGTTTATTCTCGGCTCTGCCGTGGCTATGCATCTGGGTTTAGGGATGGTTTTGATTCGTAAACCTGGCAAATTACCCTACGCAACTCTGTCGCATTCGTATGACTTAGAATATGGCAAAGACACTCTTCAGATGCATGTGGATGCACTGAGTTCGACTGACAAGGTTTGCATCATCGACGATGTGTTGGCCACAGGTGGAACAGCTCAAGCGGCTGAAAATCTTTGCCGCGAATCTGGTGCCACCGTCTCAGGTTTTGCCTTTTTGATGGAGCTTTCATTTTTGAAGGGGCGAGAGAAACTTAAGTCCAGCGCTCAATCCCTTTTTAGTCTTTAGATTTTTTAGCCAATTGTGCGGCTTGAATGGCGACCGTGCCTGATACGTCTTGCAGACGATCAAAAGCTTCTAATTTGCTTACATCCTCATTGCCTTTAAGCTCAATAGTCAAAACTGGAATTTTTTGATCCGCCCAAAGATAACGGCCCAAACTGCCAGGAAAATGACCCAGAGAAGTCCAGGGCAATGGGTGAAAAGCCGGCGGATTTTTGACTTTTGGACCATCAAAATCCAAAACACCCAAAGGAGTATGAACAGAAATGACAAAGTCGGGCTTAAAGTCTTCGATATGCTGAACAATACACTGAGTTTCAATCTCACTTGCTGGTGATTCACCTGGATATCTGCGAGGGTCAGACTTCATTTTATTTTTCCAGTGACCAAGAGCTTGTCGCTCCCAGTCTTGAGTTGGAAAATTTCGATTGAGATCTACACCGCGGGAATTTGTTCGCGTCTTGGCTTTCCAGCCGTCAGGATTGGCAATCGCAATCACTCGCCAAGTATTTCTGGGATTAATTTTTTGCAGGCGCAGAATCCATGCTCGCGCCACCACACCACTCAATTTTTCATCACCATGTATTAACGCCTTGGCGAGGATCTTTTTGGGAGCTGGATCAGAGCCCTTACGTTCAAAATGATAAATAGGAACGCCTTGATGACTTTGGCAGCCTACAAGCTGCTGCATGCTCTCGCAGGCTGAGCTAAGCTCGTCATTTTCCGCCGACCCAGCCAAAGTCTTGAATTGTTGCATACACAGTTGATTGAGCGAAGGCCGTTCCAGATTGGGGCTTTGCGTGGCGCTTGAAAACTCTGAAGTTAGGCTCAGTAACAAACACATTAAGATTAAAAAAACTGAATTTAGTGTCACATAGCTATTTTGTCGAGGGACTGGACCACAGTCAAATCACGTGATAGCCAAACTGCAAATGACTGAAGAAATTCTATTGCGTGAATTCATTGCAGTGTCGCAAAAATTAAAAGACGACCCTCAGTATCCCTATGGAAAGGGTTACAACTTTACGGTAGAGGTCGCCTTTAGGCTGTCCCCCGAAAATACACTGAAAAATATCAATGAAACCCGCCTTCGCCAACGCCTACGTGTGGTTTTGGGACGCCTTGATCATAAGGCCTTGGGACTTGATGTGGATTTTGGTTTTGAACCTGAAACCGCGGCCTTATGTCGTTTTATTTTTACGGAGCTTGACGGTCTAGGGGTGACTCGAGTGGCGCTCACGCGTGGCGATGGCCTATCAGTGAGCTATTGGCAGCCCTGAGATGATAGGTCGGTGGATGAAGATCCGGCCGTCAGGGGGTAGCGTTGGCGAATCCTTTCAGCTAATTTGACTAGATCTAAACGATTTCCATCTTTGAAGTAATTTGATAGCTGAGGACTTTTGACGGCCGAAGAGAGGATTAAGTTTTCCACCTCAGCTGGATCGGGGACTACATTGTATTTATCTTTGATCATACCGATGACAAGGCCAGCGGCAGCGGCTACCAATGGGGCGGCCTGAGAAGTTCCGGCAAGGCGTCCGTAGCCGCCGGGTTTAGTTGACCAAATGCCAGTGGTATTAACCCCGCCAATAGAGCTTCTTTCGGCTCCGGGGGCACCGATCTCAGCATAAGTGCGGCTGTAATGACTAAAAGCGCTTTTGTCTCCGGTTAAGGTGTCAAAGGATCCCACGCCAATCACACCCGCACGGGAGGCGTACTGACCCGGTATTGAGGACAAGGTCACATTATTGACCTCGGCCCCGGCGCTTGATCCGTCGGCGTTACCAATGACAGTAATCACAACCGCTTTATTGGCTACTGCCTCGTCAACTGCGGCTTCAGCCAATGCGTCTGTCGCCGACGAATTTTTAATGGACCCAAGGCTCAAGTTAATCACGTGGGCATTATTTTTATAGGCGAAGCGTACAGCGTTGAAAAAATGAGTGGAGTTGGTTGTCAGCGCACCATCTGCATCAAGCGCGAACATTTTTATGGCCATGATTTGGGCTCGATATGGCATGACTCCCACGGTTCCCGTGTTATTGATTGCCGCGGCAATTAAACCGGCAACATGAGTGCCATGACCAATACTTGATACGTCATTAGGGTTATAATTAACCACACAACCAGACGGACAGTAAGTTGTTATGTCGATTCCTTTGCCGTAAGAATGCTCCCAAATCTGGCTTTTTAAGTCGACGTGACTCCAGTCAACTCCCGTATCGATAACTGCTATTTTGACCAGCTTATCGGGCGTAGCTGTTAGACTCATTCCACCAGCAGATCCGTAAAATAAATCCCAGGCCTCGATGGCGCGAATTGCATTTAAATAGCTGAGCTGATCATAAATACCAGAATCATTCACCGGCGCGGCTTGCAGCTTGTACTCATGGTTCCAAGAGACTCCAGTGACACATATTTCTTGAGCCGCCAGGTCTTCAATTTCTTGAACCGTATAGTCGCGATCAAGTTCCCAGAGATAAGCTTGTTGGTCCATGTCCTCTATAGGCACGGCTGTGGCGGAAGCCGCTTTGGTTATGACGGTTTCTGACAAAGAATGAGAATTATCGCGGAGGCATAGGTTATTCAATATGACCCCGAGCTTGGTACCCTCGCTCAGCCAAGCCGAAGAGGACGTCTTATGTGCTTATCGTTTTTTACCGTTTACATTATAAGTGTTATCCTGGCGTTCTTTCCCAGCAGCAAATGGCTGTTGGGGCGGTAGGGGGCCAATCTTAGTTGATTGAACCTTGGCATCAATAAGCGTAGTTTTACAGATCTTCTTGCTTGAGGCCATGGCCCCCATTCCAATGAGTCCGCCTTGGCAAGAATTATAAATGAACGGAATACTGATTAATGCCGCCAGTAACGCAAAACTTCGGGAAAATACGTTTCGCACGGAGGTGATCTCCTGGTTGACAAGGACGCTCTCAATTTAAGCATAACATTAAGGCAGGTGAGTAGGGGGGCTTCATTTAACCGTGTATCAATTTGAGTCGCTGCCCGTGCGCGTAAGCTCTGACGGGAAGTTCATAACTCCCTCACTTAATCGCTGTTCTGAAATTGCTTCGATAAAAACACCCAGATCTACATTTTGCACGAGCACTTCCCAAAAGGCGTCGGCTGGAATTTTAAAGAAAATCGATGGCTCTAAGGTTTCTATAGAGGCGGTTCTGGGGATATTTGCAATGATTGAAATCTCACCAAAAAAATTGCCTTGATTCAAAGTGTTGATGGGCTTTCCATGCACTCGAACTTGCACGGACCCACGCAGAATTAAATAGATTCCATCAGAGGGATCTCCCTGCGAAAAAACCAATTCTTCCTGCCCCAAACAGAGCACCACCCCACGCGAACTCAAAAATTCAATCGCGCTAAGAGATAAACTTCTGAACACCGGCGATGAGGCAAAAAACTGATTCACCATGATCGCATTTTTGAAGTCTTCCAGACTCCGGATAGACTGCGATTCGCGCGCCGCGTTCTTTAGCGCCAAGATAGGCACACACAAAACTTCGCAGGAAATCTTAGCAATGACTTCAGCGGCTCGCACTGAGTTTTCACTCAATGCCGATTCTCCAAAAACACTCATAGGTCCAAGCTCGCTCACCCATTCGATGCGTTCATCTCCCAATTGGCGACAAATTTTTACTTCTCCTGCAAGTAAAACAAAAAGTTGATCGGAAGGAGTATTTCTCTCGACAATGACCTCACCCTTTCTAAATTGTCGCTTGACTGAGTTTTCAACTAATTCCTTTAAGTATCTCTCCTGAAGATGAGAAAAAACGGGTAGAGCCTCCAGGCGAGCGCACAGACTTTGATGCACCGAGGAAGAGGATTTGTCTTCTGTCCGTTTCTCAATCCAAGAGCGTAGGGCTCGCCAGAAAGGTGCAATGACCCAATGGATTAGACTTCCCACAAAGGCTTGCACAGTGAAAAACATGGCAGCAAACCAAACCGAAAGGCCAGCGATTTGCACCAAGGCATCATGGGGCGCTTGGGCGATCTGAGTTAAAGCATTTGGCCCGAATACAAGAGCGATCTCAAAAAGTAAAACCAAC
The DNA here is from genome assembly GCA_038144835.1 of Bdellovibrionales bacterium. GTDB lineage: Bacteria > Bdellovibrionota > Bdellovibrionia > Bdellovibrionales > UBA1609 > JALHOQ01. Next base: position 78 of record JAYQON010000121.1, on the reverse strand, counting down.
GCCCCCAATAACCAAAGAGCTCCCCAGAGTGCACAAATTCTGACAAAATCCTGCTCTCGTTGCTGCCAAATTTCATTG
>JAYQON010000120.1:0-8656 GCA_038144835.1 Bdellovibrionales bacterium | reverse complement strand
CTGTGGCCCTACGGTTTATGACTTTTTGCACGTCGGAAATTTTCGTGGTCCTGTTTTTTTCAACTTGGTCCGCAACTGGCTTGAGTACCGCGGCTTGAGCGTCAAGTTTGCCTATAATTATACCGATGTCGACGATCGAATTATTCAACGTGCGATCAAAGAAGGTGTCACTTCTGCTGAAATCTCTGAGCGTTTCATTAAGGAGTTCGAGTCGGATTACAACTCGCTCAAGTTACGCAAGCATTCTCATAATCCAAAAGTGACCGAATACATGGATTCGATTATCGAATTTGTTAAAGAGCTCATCGAAAAAGGTAGGGCGTATCAAATCGATGGTGATGTCTATTTCGATGTTCACTCCATTCCAGATTACGGTAAGCTTTCGCATAAAAAACTTGAAGATCTTGAATCGGGCTTTCGCATAGAAGTTGATGCACGCAAAAAGCACGCCGCCGATTTTGCTCTTTGGAAAAAAGCAAAGGAAGGCGAGCCCTCCTGGTCATCCCCCTGGGGCCTTGGACGGCCCGGATGGCATATAGAGTGTTCAGCTATGTCGCGGGCCCTATTGGGTGACACAATCGATATCCACGGCGGTGGTTTAGATTTGATTTTCCCGCATCATGAAAATGAGGTGGCTCAGAGTGAGGGGGCTACGGGAAAACCCTTTGTGCGCTACTGGATGCACAACAATATGCTTAATTTTGGATCTCAGAAAATGTCAAAATCGCTGGGCAACGTGCGCACCCTGCGTTCGTTTGTACAGCAGTACAATGCCGAGATTTACAAATACATGATGCTCTCCAGTCATTACCGCAGTATTTTAGATTTCACTCCGAGTCAGATTGAAAACGCGATAGCCGCGTTGGCAAGAGTGTATTCAGCTCTGGCCTTGGCTGAGCGTGTTCGTGGATTGGACGAACAAACTCCGATTCCTGCGGATTTTCAAAAAATTCTTGATGCGGCAAAGCTGAGCGTAGAGAGCTCTATGGACGATGATTTTAATACTCCCGAAGCTCTCGCTCGCGTTTTTGAAGTCATTAGACATTTTAATGCAGTGGCGCGCACCCCGGGTGCCGTGAATCCCAAAAAAGTTGGAGTGGCTAGGGGATTGACTAATTTTGTTGGTTGGTTAGGTGGATTGATGAGTTTGTTCAATGAGCCTCCCCAGCAATTTTTGCGAACCTTGGATGATATGCTGTTAAATCAAAAAAATCTTAAACGTGAGGAAATAGATCAACTCGTGGAGGAGCGATCTCGGGCTCGTGAAGCCAAAGATTTCGCCAAGTCTGATGAAATTCGAGATCAACTAAAAAATATGGGCATTGCAGTTCAAGACACACCTCTCGGAAGCGAGTGGGAAGTTGCCAAATGAACAACGTACGGCAGCTTCGCCAACCGCGCGGCAAGTTTAAGCTTGTTTCGCCTTTTGAGCCGGCAGGGGATCAGCCAAAGGCTATTAGCGAACTTGTCGACAATATTCGACGTGGACTGCAGCATCAGACTTTATTGGGAGTTACTGGCTCAGGTAAGACATTCACTATGGCGCAGACCATTGCCCAGTTGAATTTGCCGACGCTGATTTTGGCTCCTAACAAAACTCTTGCGGCGCAACTATTTGCCGAATTCAAAGAGCTTTTTCCAGAAAATGCAGTGGAGTACTTCGTTAGTTATTATGATTACTACCAACCCGAAGCTTATGTTCCCGCCACCGATACCTTTATTGAAAAAGATTCGGCGATCAACGAACAGATCGATCGTATGCGCCACTCAGCAACTCGCTCACTTTTCGACCGCCGCGATGTCATCATTGTCAGCAGTGTATCTTGTATTTATGGCTTAGGTAGTCCAGAGGCCTACGAAGGCATGATGATCCATGTCGTGTCGAATAAGGATATTCGGCGAGATGTTTTTTTGCGCGAACTCGTGCGCATCCAGTACAAGCGTAACGACATTGATTTTCACCGAGGGACTTTTCGTGTGCGGGGCGACGTGGTTGAAATTTTTCCTCCTTACGAGGAAGAGCGAGCTGTACGAGTCGAGTTTTTTGGTGACTTTATTGATCGAGTGGCGTGGGTAGATCCATTGCGAGGCAAAGTTCTGGAAGAGTTGGATCAAATTGCGATTTACCCAGGGAGCCATTACGTTAATTCAGAAGACCGTAACCGCATTGCGATTGATACGATTCGTGAAGAGCTTCGAGAACGCATTAACTATTTTCAAAAAGAAATAAAATTTGTTGAGCGTGAGCGTATCGAGCAGAGGACTTCCTATGATCTGGAGATGATCCAAGAAATGGGAACCTGCCCAGGAATTGAAAATTACTCGCGGCACTTCACTGGCAGGGCCGAAGGTGAAGCGCCTCCGACCTTAATTGAATATTTTCCCGATGAGTTTTTGTGTTTCATTGACGAAAGTCATGTGACAGTTCCTCAGATTGGGGGAATGTACCGAGGGGACCGAGCACGCAAAATGACCTTGGTTGAATATGGTTTTCGTTTGCCTTCAGCACTCGATAATCGCCCCCTGAATTTTCAGGAATTTGAGTCTTTGATAGACAAGGTTATTTACGTTTCTGCCACGCCCGGAGAGTATGAGCTTAAGACCTCAGGGGGGGTTGTCGTCGAGCAGATTATTCGCCCGACAGGCTTGGTTGATCCTGAAGTTTTGGTTAAGCCAGTAAAACATCAAGTGGATGATCTTTTAAATGAAATTCGGACTCGGGTGGCGCGTAAGGAGCGAGTTTTAGTCACAACGCTGACCAAGCGTTCATCTGAGGATTTAACTAGTTATTTTGAGGGACTGGGTATCAAAGTAAAGTACCTACACAGTGATATTCCCACGCTGGAGCGCACGGAAATCATTCGTGATCTACGTTTAGGTATCTTTGATGTGTTGATAGGTATCAACCTGTTGAGAGAAGGTCTGGACATTCCTGAGGTTTCTTTGGTTGCTATAACAGATGCAGATAAGGAAGGCTTTTTGCGTTCCGAGCGTTCGTTGATTCAGACAATTGGTCGGGCGGCTCGGAATTTAAACGGCAAGGTGATCCTTTATGCTGATCGGGTCACAGATTCGATGGAAAAAGCGATGGGTGAAACCAACCGGCGACGAGGGATTCAGCAGGCCTACAATCAGGAGCATGGAATTACTCCAAAAAGTGTTCAAAAGAAGGTGGCCGAACGTCTTACCGATCTTTATGGAATGGAAGTCGTCAGCCGGGACAGCCAAAAGAAGAAACAAGTTCTACGCGAAAACTTGGCCACCTATTCTGCCAATCCTGGACAAATTCCGCTGACTATCCTCAAGTTGCGCAAACAAATGAAAAAGGCGTCGGACAATTTGGATTTTGAACAAGCCGCGAAATTACGAGATGAAATCAAGCGCCTCGAGTATCTCGAACTTTCTGTTCGCAGCGGTGAGGTGGATCAGGCGTTTGTCGCCACCATGTCGGGGGATGAGTGAATTCCGCTCGAGAAGAGCTTAAAGAAAAAGTCGGACTTTTTCCGCAGACTCCAGGCGTTTATCTTATGTCCAACGCCAAAGAAAAAATCGTGTATGTGGGTAAAGCGAAAAACTTGCGTGCCCGTGTGCGTTCCTACTTTGGTAGTGGGGCTGAGCAGTCCATAAAAACAAAGTACTTGATGATGAATGTAATCAACATTGAGTACATTCTCACAAAGACTGAGGTCGAAGCCTTTTTACTTGAAGCTTCGCTGATTAAAAAGCACCGTCCGCGTTACAACATTCGTCTCAAGGACGATAAGGCATATCCGTACATCCGTGCGGCGATGGAACACGAATTTCCACGTTTTTATCTGGCGCGCCGAGTGCAGGTCGACGGGTCTCTCTATTTTGGCCCCTACTCATCGAGTCTTTCAGTGCGCGAGACGATTCGATTCTTGAATAAGACTTTTAAAATACGCGACTGTACTGATAGCTTTTTTAAAACGCGTTCACGACCGTGCATTTCTCACCAGATTGGCCAGTGCACAGCTCCGTGTGTGGATATGATCGGCAAAGGGCCTTATCGCAGCGATATGGACTCGGCTTTGGAGTTCTTGAAAGGTAACAATCAAAAGACTTTAAAGGATCTCAATGTTCGAATGCATCAAGCCGCTGAGGAGGAGCGCTTTGAGCATGCGGCTCGCTTACGCGATTCAATTCAGGCGATTCAAAGAATTTGGGAGCGTCAAACAGTTGTCGCTATAAATAAAGAATTTGATCAAGATGTGGTGGCATTTGTCGGTGATCAACGAGGGACGCTCATTGAAATGCTGCATGTTCGGGGAGGGCGGGTTATTGGTTCTCGTCCCCACTTTATGAATCGATTTGATTGCACTTCTGAAAATGAAGACGTGCGCGATTGGCTGACCTCATTCTTAAACCAGTATTACTCCGACAACATAATTCCTGATGAAGTCATTTTGCAGGTAGACCTCGGCGCTGATATAGTTCGTCTGCTGCAAGCCGTTTTTGTTGAACGACAATCAAAAAAGGCGCGCGTCAATGTTGCCACTGGCAGCGAAGGAAAAAAGCTTCTTGATATGGCTATGACCAATGCTCAAAGCCACTTCAAAGACTCTGTTAGCAAGGCTGATCAGCAGGCTCGCGGTTTGGAACAAATACAACAAAAGTTTGGTCTCAAAAACCTTCCCCATCGAATCGAGTGTTTCGATATTTCAAATTTTCAGGGCGACGAAAACGTGGCCAGTCAGGTGGTCTTTGAAGACGGACTCCCGCGCAAAGAAGAATATAAACGTTATAAAATCCGCACTGTCATCGGTAGCAACGATTTTGCTTCAATGAAGGAAGTTTTGGGTCGTCGCTTTAAGCATGTGGAATGGGAAGATCCCGATTTGGTTGTGGTTGATGGTGGCAAGGGTCAGTTGAAAATGGCGGTGGAAGCCTTAAAAGAGATTGGGCGTGCCGATATTCCGCTGGTGGGAATGGCCAAGGCTCGCACTCAAGGCGAATTTTATGATCCCGAAGTGGTCGCCAGCGAAGAAAGATTTTTTCTGCCGGGTCGGCAAAATCCCCTTACTTTTCCGCGCCATTCAGAGGCTTTTCAGATTTTGGTTGGTCTGCGGGACGAGGCCCATCGCTTCGCAATCACATTTCACCGCAAGTTGCGTGACGAAAAATCTTTGTCCAGTGTTTTAGATGCCATTGTGGGTTTGGGAGAAAAACGCAAAAAAGCCTTGCTCAAGAACTTTGGCACGGTCGAGGCCATTAAGTCAGCTCCGTTAGCGGCTCTTTTAGAGGTCCCATCGATGAATCGCGTGATTGCCGAGCGGGTCTTATTGCAGTTGCGCGAAATGGATGAGGAAGAGTGAAGAGATCAATCAAGCTCCTCACCCAGTTTTTTTAGATTCAAGCAACGGATCTGCTGTGCGATAGACGAGCTCAAAGATTATTGCAGGCTATGTAATCCATCGCGATTTTTCACCCCGCAAGAGGGGCAGTGTGCGATCTCCGCCACGGTTTGTTTGATGAAATCAGTTTTATGGCGAAAGTGCAGCGGAGAGCCACATAAGATGCAGTGAAAATGATCAGCGAGGGTTTCTTCTCGCCAGGCCCTTTTTTCAATTTTTGGCACGAGATTCACTTCTAGATTAGAGGTTGTTTTGGTTTTTGTGTTTTTGTCTGAGGTATCCATCCTAGACCTCCTAGTCACAAAACCTATCGTCGCAAGGCGGTCTCATCTTGAGACGCAAAGTGAAAAACTAGCCCATGGATTGAGTTCTTAATGCAATGCGCTCAAAAGAATTGTGATGACCACATGGGCGGCCTTACTTAAATTGGGAGCCTTATGTTGTCAGAGGCGCAAATCCAATATCTTAATGAAGTCCTCGGAACCTCAGTGGAAAATTATCGATCTTCAAATTCAATTCAGACTTGGGCTTTTTCAGCAGTTGTCGTTACTGGACCGTTAAGTCCAGCCGAAAGTGAACTCTTAGACCGGATTTTAACCAGCGTTCAACTCAGTGATGCACCTCGCTTCGTTAGCGAAGATCCGCAGTCTTGGAGTTTGCCCGAGGGGGTGCATGCGCAGCACATCCTGGTTTTCAGTGATCGTGTAATGCCAGGGCGCAGTGAGCGAGTGACGGCGGTTTGGTGGGGGCTGAGTCCTCTGTCCAGCATGCTTGGAGAAGGACCTGAGGTCGCCCCAACCAAAAAGGCTGTTTGGAAGCAATTGCAAGCCATGAACAAAGAGAGATTGAGTTTATGAAAAATTTTTTGAATGGGTGTTTTGCGCTCGTATCGGCATTTGGTTTTGTAATGGGATGTTCAGCGGTGGCGCAGGAGCGTTGTACGCTGGAAGTTCCCGTCACGGGAGTGATCGGTCCAGCGACCGTCGATCTGCTCAAGCGTGCCGAAGATTATGCTCGCGCTCAAAACTGCGGTTCAGTTTTGCTTTTAGTTAATACTCCCGGTGGGAGCTTACAGAGCACGCGCATGCTCGTTGAGCAGATTCTTAATTCTCCGCTGCCGTACTTGTGCTTGGTTTCACCGACGGGAGGACACGCTGGCAGTGCTGGAGCCATTATATTGCAAGCTTGCCATGTGAATGGGGCCTTACGCGGCACCAATTTAGGTGCAGCCACTCCAGTGACCATGGGTGAAGAAATGCCCAAGGATCTTCGTCAAAAGATTCTCAACGACACGCGCAGCTGGCTGGAGAGTCTGACTCGCCTTCGCGGCCGTAGCGACAAATTTGGACAGGACATTATCTTAGAGGCAAAGGCCGTAACTGCCGAAGATGCACTCAAATTGAAGGCCATTGACTGGGTTGGCGGCACCAAGAGTGATTTTTTAAAGTTTGCCAATGGACGCAAGGTCAAGCTGTCAGAAAATCGCGAAATCAAAGTCGAAAGTGGTGAGATCAAAACCTTTGATTTAGATGCGCGTTATCAAGTTGTCTCTTTTCTCACGGATCCACAATTGGCTTACATTCTTTTGCTAGGAAGCTTAGCTCTGCTTTATTTCGAGTTTACTCATCCAGGAACATTCATCGCGGGAACCGTCGGTGGAGTGGGATTGGTGATCGCTATGATAGCCCTGCACAAATTGGATGTGGAATGGGGAGGATTGCTACTCATTCTTCTCGGCGTAGGCCTGTTAATAGCGGAGATTTTTTTGCCAACTTTTGGGATTTTGGGCGCAGGCGGTCTGGTTGCTTTCGTGCTGGGCAGTATCTTTTTGTTTGATCCGGTGAAAAGTGGAGGTTACCGACTGCCTTTGCAATTGATTATCCCCGTAGCTTTGTTGTTCACAGTTTTATTTATCGGCGTCAGTGTATTGGTTTTGCGGGCCACTAAGGTTAAGAAAAAAGGTGGATTTGAAGACTTGTTGGATGTGAAAGCCACGGTCGTGAACCTAGAAAATTCTACAGGGCTTACTGGGAGTATCGAGCTGCGCGGAGAACTTTGGAAATTTGAATCGCCCACACCGTTGAATGTGAATGACGCAGTTCGGATTCAAGGCTATGAGGGCTTAGTCTTAAAGGTGAAAAAGGAGAAGCACGATGTTTGAACTAATCGGTCCTAACTTGATCATTATATTTCTGATTGTTGCCCTACTAACTTCAGCCGTTAAGATTTTGCCCGAGTGGGAGAGAGGCGTAGTTTTGCGTCTGGGGCGCTCCGTGGGTATTCGGGGACCTGGTCCGATCCTTTTAATCCCGGGCGTAGAACGTCTCGTGCGTGTTGATACGCGCACCGTAACCATGGATATCCCTCCGCAAGATGTGATTACCCAAGACAACATCAGTTTAAAGGTGAATGCAGTTATTTACTTTCGTGTGATTGATCCTGAAGGTGCTGTCACCCGTGTAATGGATTATTACTTTGCGACATCGCAGCTTGCGCAAACAACTTTGCGCTCGGTTTTGGGGCAATACCAGATGGACGAAGTTTTAGCCCACAGAGATAAAATCAACCAGTCTTTGCAGACCATTCTTGATAAGGCCACGGAAGCCTGGGGAATCAAAATTTCTACGGTCGAAGTCAAAAACATCGACCTTCCCAAGGAAATGCAATCGGCGATGGCCCGGCAAGCCGAAGCTGAACGTGAGCGTCGCGCCAAGATTATCAGTGCGGATGGTGAACTGCAGCGTGCAGAAAAACTGAAAGATGCTTCGCAGATTTTGGCGTCGTCTCCCAGTGCTTTGCAACTCGCTTATCTTCAGGCGCTTAACGAAATTGCAGGAGAGGGAACCAAGACCATCATCTTGCCCTTACCTTTAGATTTGATCACTCCGTTTTTAGATAAGAAAAAGGGATGACGCTTTTTACGGCCGTATTTTCTGCCACTTTAGTTTTTTTAGCTGGACCTGAAGCGCTAGCTGAAAAAGTGGAAGTGCGCGTCCGTTTAAAAAAAGAGCTGAGTCGCTTAGAGATCAGCGGCTTAGGGGTACGGATATTTTCAGATTCTCCCTCAGTGGCTGTCACTGCTGGCTCTGGGGGAGTGGTAACTGCTAAGATCAATCGGACTCAAGAGGGGCAGTGGACGATACTTTGGCAAAATGAAGCAAATAGGCAAAGACTAGATGGTGAAAAGCTTGCCATTCGAGGCCAATTCTTGCGTCTAGGTGGCGAGCCTGTGCCTTATGAGTTAGAGGTGGTGAGTAATCCCAAACGGGGCTTAGACGTTATGG
>JAYQON010000119.1:0-8733 GCA_038144835.1 Bdellovibrionales bacterium | reverse complement strand
GATCTACGCCATGCCCGGCAGCTCATCGAAGATTGGAGAGTAGAGTACAACACCGATCGGCCAAACAAGCCACTTGGAAAAGAAACGCCAGCTGAATTTGCTAAACGCCACGGCGTGATGGTATGAGATCAAAAACGGAAGCTATCCGTGCTCCAAAAGAGGGGCCAACGTCAGTCGGGTTTTGCGTGATAAGAATCAACGACCCGTTGGACCATCCACATCGTCAGCGGAGCGTTACAATCCCTTTGAATCAGTTTCAAGAGCTTCGGGTGGGGGATGGAATCAAAGTATTTTTTGATGTCTATCTTGAGCACCCACGCATTTTCGCCTCGATCGTTCATTCTTTGAATGGCTTTTCTCAGATGATTTAGTTTGCGCACCAAGGTGCTTTTATAAAAAATCAATCGTCAGGCAGATTTACGTTTTGGGATGAGATAAGTGAACACCATCAGCGGAGGCCAGCTCCAAACGATAGTGTTCAATTATTAGTCGCTTGCCAAAGCTAGCCAGAGGGTTGTCTAGATTTTAGACACGCTAAACAAGCGAACTCTATTTTGAACCACCATATGGGATGGCACCTGCGTTGCAAAAAGGAGAGTAAGGCAAATCTAAAAAAGGAATGATGAGTATGAAAAATGTGATTCAAAAATTGACTCTGTTGATCAGCATCACCAGTTCAAGTTTCGTAGCCGCTGATTTGCCGATGAAGAAACCAGCATTCCGAGTCGACTTTAATAAAATGATTGATGAAAATTCAGCTCACCAGTCTGAGTTACAAAAAGCGATCGCTTCAAAGGTCGCTAAGAAGCAGAAAAAGACCAAGCGTCAGGATTCTAAGCGTCGTGAAGTGATTGACTTCGTGGATGTTGAAGTTAGCTGGGATGAAACTACCGCCCCGGTTGCGGACCGCCGTTTTGACAGTGTCGGAGGTCCCAAAGTTCTTGATCTTCAATCCGCTCATGATTCAGGTTCATAAACACTGTTTTTGATTTTTTCCATAGCCCCCATACCCCCTATGGATGACCCCACTCGAGCCGGCTGGACCCCACCTGCCGGCTTTTTTACGCAATAAGTCGATCTCGTGTTCGCCGAGTAAACATTTTTTATTTTTTGAACATAAGTGAAAATTTGTTCATGTATTAGATCAGTGCGGTGCGTATTTGGGTCCAATAAAATAAATTTTTCAAAACATAACATAATTTTTTTAAAACACCCCTATAAAATTTGACCCCCATTTCGGAACCACCTTATAGCCTGGACCTCATTTTAGAGGGTAGGAAGGGAGTTTTGAATGCTTCGACCGCAGCTATATAATGCGAGAAATTGTTTTTTAGCCATCACGCTTTCCATACTGATTCAGCCAGTCATGGGATGGTCGGCCGAAGATGCCAAAGATCCAGCCGATGCCGCTACTCAAGCCGGTTTAGCTGCCGCTCAAAAGGCAGAGTGTGAAACCCACTTAGAAGAGTCGGCCGAGCAGCCAGCTACCAAGCGATCTGCGAAGAGAAATGCCAAGACCTCTCCTGTGTCCAGTCAAAACTCTACAGGTGTAAATCAGGTGGCCCAGCAGCGAGTTGCATGGTCACTCAAAAGTTTCTTCGATTCCAATTTAGATAAAAACCTGGCCTACCAACATCCCTTCACAATCGCCAATGCTGCAGAAAAAGCTTACGCGATGATTATGCATGTCCCGCCAAGAGATGCATTGGACCCTCTTTATAGGGTGAGCCCAGTTAAAGTTTATCCCATGCTTTCCGGTGAACATCCGGCAACAGAGGGTCGAATGGTGGTGGGGCAAGAAGAGTCCATTGCCGCTTTCGTTGGTTTTTTGCACTCGGTCGCGCGTGGTGATCGTAGCGGTAAAACCTTGGGTTTTCCTGGTCCTGCCGGAACAGGTAAGACAGAGCTTCTTTATGTTCTGGCCAACCTTGAGAAAAATTTAGGTAAAGAGAATAAATATAAGCAGTTTTCCTATCGCTGGAAAAATTTGCAAAATGTTCCCTATCTGAGTGTTTTACTGAAGGCTAAAGATGGTAAATTGCTGACAGAGTTTTTTGATCCAGATTTGCCGCGCTCGCCATTCACTCTTTTGCGCGAGGATATGCAAAATAAAGTGCTTGAATCCATGGCTGCACCCATTCGCAATCATTACGGAATTGTGATTGCTGACGGTTGGAAGCATCCAGAGCCAAAGTCAGCCGAAATCATTCGGCGAATTTTTGAGCATCATGTTCCCGATATCGCCAATGGATTAATCACTGTTGATGAGTTGAGTGAGGATCAGTACCTCGATATTCTCAGTCAGTACGTCGTCATTGTTCCTAAACGTCAGCTGCGCCCAATCCGTCCTGAACCTGATATTATCCGAGCCCAGACGGACAATCCGAACTATCAGGCGCTGATTGCGGCTCCCAATATTGCTCGCGCGCACCTTTTTCCTAACGGTTTTCAAAATCCTCTGGCTGTCGATTACACGGGCAAGATCGTGCAGCAAGATGGTGGCTTACTTATGTTTGATGAACTTTTCCGTAACCCTGGAGAGTTCTTGAACTTGCTTTTAGAAATCATCCAAAACCATGTTGCCGAGAACGAATATGGTGTACCCGTTAAGCTAGATATTGTTCCGATTTGGAACTCAAACGATGAGAGCATCGAAAAATCTCGCGAGGATAACGCGATCAAGGCTTTGATCAATCGAACCGATTCTCCGGCGATGCGTTCATTGTTACCGCCCTCTCAAATTGAAGCTGTAATGCCTTTTCAGGTGGGACTGCGACGATTCAAGATGCGAAAACTTGATGACACTGAGTTAAAGTCCATGGTTCATGCCGACGTTTATCCAGCAACGGATGCGCATGGTAAAACTCACGGTGCTCAAGGTCGCTACGCTTTGTATTACGATCTCGATGGCAAGGATGTGCTGATCGCGCCCTACACCTTGAACTACATTGCGTGGCTGGCGTCGGCCACCCGTTTTGTGATTGATCAACAGAAGCTGGCACCTTACGCGACAGAATTGAATTTGGTGCGCGCGAATGCAGGCATTGTGACCAATCCTGTAGATCGCGTACGCATTGCCATTGGCGACAAGGTTCCTGAACGAGCAGACCTGATGGAACTCACTCGCGTGAAAGACTTGTTGCGAGAGGGTGAAGGCGGGATCACGGCTCGAGACATAGAGACTTGGCTGAAGGTGAGTCTGGAATTTGCTGCCAACCGTGGCAAGAAGACAATTACTCCTCTGCTTGTCGATCAAGTATTTCAGCACTTACTGGATAAGGGTCGAATCAAGGCAGCGAAAGACGATATTCGCGCTCGCTGGCAACATATACGCCTGGCTGTAAAACTGAATCTGCTACTGCCTAAGCTGGATCAAGAAGTCAAAGCGATCGTGTCTGGAGATGGTCAGCGTGCGGAGCGGATCTACGATGAAATCGAACGTGAATTTATTGCCGTGGCCAATGATGCCAGTGCGACTGAGGTTGTGCCCGAAGATGGATCACAACGCATATATATAAATAAAGAGCGTTTGGATGAGATTCGTCTGATTTATCGACGAAAATTTGGCAAAGAATTCGAAGTCGGATTTCTCTTGCGTCAGTTAGCTGGTGCTCGCCGCGGTCAAGCCACTCGCGATCCAGACCTACTTGAGGCTGTGCGCATTTTTCTAGCCCGTCATGAAGCTGCAACTGCGGACTATATCAGTGCCTTTGATAGCTTGTATCGGGGTGACAGCGTAGACCCATCGGTGCGTAACCGTGCCGCCGAAGTTGAGCCCCTCTTGAACCGCTATGGATACGATTTAGAGTCGTTCAAGGAGGCCGTGGCTTTTGTTGCTCAGTTGGCTAAAGAGGAGAAACGGGCGCGCGAGGCTGGATTGATCCCGTAAGGTGAACGGTTCTTAAGACCAAAGATTTTAAGATGTTCGCTGTCAGGAAAGGTAGACGACAATGATTCGGGAAATAAAAAAGAAGACTCTTTGGATATCGCTCCTGCTGTTGGCAGGAGCGTCGTTTGCTCACGGAAACACCATACTGACGTATAGTGTTCATCAAAAAGATGTCTATGATGTCGTAATATCCAGCTCCTCCAAAGAGGTGGACTTAAAACCCGGGATTTACCGAATTGATAAACGCACAGGTAAACCCGTTACCCTTCTTCAAGGCGAGATTCTAAATGCCAATCGGTACAATAAAGGGGTTCTGGGATATCTTGGTCGAGGTAATGGTGCTGAACCGCATGAGATTCTCACCGTTGTTAATGGCCGAATCACACTCTTGAATCAAAACACATCGCCCACCTCGCCGACCAGCTTTTTGGTTATGGGTGGGACTGGCAAGTCGAGTTTGCAAGCCATGGATTTGGTGCATGGGACGCGAGTCGAAGTCCCATTAGTGAAATCCATGGACGATGTGGCTCTGTATATTGGGCCGACGATCGCTGAAAGCCAATTGATTCCTGGTGGTGGTCGGTTTGTATTGGTATCTTTACGTGCCCCTTCACCATGGGGAGACGGTCTCACTTTAGCAATGGTTGTCGAATGGGGGCATTCGAGCGGCAGGGTGCGAGTGCATGGCGACAAGGCGTGGGTGATTGGGCATAATTTTTTGAATGTGAATTCTCTTGAGCGGTTGATTCCGAATGAAACCATTCGCTTGGCTGGCCAGCCTGATAACGGCAATCCCAAAATTCCGATTTATGCCCCAGCAGTAATAGCTAAATTTAAAAATCAGTTGTCGCGGATGGAGGGAAGTCCCATCGCTAAAGCATGGATTGACCAGGTCGGTCGATTCGAAGGTGTTTTAACGAGTGGGCCACAAAAAGGTGAGCCACAGCCACTGACAGCTCTGGCATTGGGCGTTCCGCTAGTGGAATTTTTTTCGCGTAGTGAATCTATAAACAATATTCCAATCGAATTGGTTCACAGAGATGACTTTGGTCAGATCGGACAAACCTTTGATCCCAGTTTGGGTGCATTTAGAACCCTAAACCTGAAAGGCCGAACTCTGAGCGCAGTTCAAGTTGGTCGTGGACATCTTAATTTCATGCTCGCTCGAGATTTAGAGAGCTCGACCATAGGTCGCTCTCCGATTGACCGTGACTCCAAGTCTGGTCGCTATTTTATCATCCCAGAAAATGCAATTGCCGGTGACCCCTACGGGACAAAAGAGGCTGGCGAAGCTTTTTTATTTTTCTCAAAAGGTACGGCTTACTTTTTGGCGCGCAACCAAGAAGCGCGTGATGAGTTTCAAACTTTAGCGATCAGAGCTCCCAAGATTTCAGCTACGGATCAAATTCACTTTGTGCGTAGGCGAGTTATTCATAACGGTAAAAAACTTCAAGTATTATTCATACTTCGTAAGAAAGAGCGTTCGGATAAGTCGGATGTTCATGTGGTTGCGATTTCGGAGACTGACCCCATGGCTGTCTTGGGACACAGCCAGATTTATGACGGACCGGCTATGTCGGTAGCCGAGATGGGGTTAAGAATTCTGACTCACAATAGTGAGCTGCTGTTTGATAATATTACCCCAGTCCGTGGACCCTCAGCCTATTTAAAGTTTGACAAGGGACAAGAGAAAGCTCCTTTACAGGGACGGGAACCCGAAGTTCCCAAAAAGACCGTGCCATATTTGCGTGTATTGCCTCGTAATGGCGAGGATTCTCAAGTTTATTTACGATCACTGAGCGAACGAACCTTAGTCGAAGGTTATTTGTATCATCGTGAGTATGACCCCACGGGAGCGACTCAATCTCAATCTGGGTTTTATTTAATCCCCCGCACTTCCGAAGGTTTGAAACGCGGTGAGCACTTTTTGGAAGGGTTTCCTCTTTTTGCAAAAACCGAGCGCGGAGCTAGAGAGAAAAAGCATCTCATTCAAATCAAGGTCGTTCAGCCAGATGCGGCCACGGCATTGCGTTTTCCTCCAATGCAGATCTCTTTGGTTCCTTACTCAGATAAAGATCTGAAAAAAAACAGCTCGAAGACAAAGGACAGTAAAAAAGCCTCGAACATTAATAGTAATGAAGCAGATGTCGGCTCTGAGGCAACCGATAAGGCGCAAGCAGCAACCGCATCGGTTGAGCCTAGCTCTGATCCCACAAAGTTTAAATTGGCTGTTGCGGTGACACCGGTAGCTGAGTATGCCTCGGGCAAACGAATGGATGGTTTTTTACGCAGCTTTGAAATCAATTATCCGTTCAAGTCACTCGCCTACACTCAAATTTTGCAAGGTTACAAAGGTCGCTCAAATGAGTTTTATGTGCTTTTGTTCACTCGTCAAGATGACAAGGTCAAGGGCTCTGTCGACGGAGTAATGGTAGCCCATGGGACGCTCAATTGGGTCAACCCTGAGAAGGACGCCATTCAAGTGAATTTGACCGATTTCTACAAGATTCATCGTGGTGCTGTCCCTCCTGGATCGGTGAAGTCGCATTTGTTGATGGACGCCCAAGGAAGTTATTATTGGGTTGAAGATCCTCAGGCTGACAAAGATTCGACTAAATATCGCGTGCGTAAGCTCTCTAAACCCGCAGAGGTGGTTGATCTGCGTATGGGCCATGTTTTGCAATTGCGTGAACCAGATCATCTGAAAGAAACCGAAATGGGTCTTCAGGTTGGTCGAAATCGCTTTGGCGGCCGATGGGAAATTTACTCGTCTTTTGGTTTGATCGATGCAGTTCCGGGGCTACGTGAACACCTGGATAAAAAGAGAGGTAGAGACATCCGCAAAGAAAAAGCAACAAACGCGGAGTCTGCCAAATCTGAGGCTTCATCGGGCGAAAGCGACGGCTTGGAAATAGCTGGAAAGGCTGGAGCCAAAGCCGACGAGCGCGCAGAAAGCCTTATTCTTGAAGCTTTTGAAAAGTATCTTGATCAAATGGTGACCTCTGGCTCGACTGATCATCTTAAGCATCCGAGAGTTATCGTGGTTGAGCCTGCGATGAAGGAAAAGTTCAAACTCGCATTTTTCTCGAGATTGGCAGAGGGTCAAGGGCCACTCAGCCTCCAAAGCAACAAAGTGACTTACTATCATGCGAACGCGTCTTTGGATGATGTAGAGGTCGGTCAGGAGATTCAGTACATCACTTCTCATGCTCGTCCCGGTCGCTCGCGTGTTCTTTATGTGGATTCTGACTTGCTCAAGATGCGTGATATTTTGGTTCGTAGTAACCTGCATTTGGGGGATGCGGAAGAGGCTGGCGACATGCTTTTTGGAGCACCCTCCGCGACAGCTGAGGACGATGAACCTTACCCATTCGCGGAGCTCGAGCAGAACATGAAGGCAAATCTTCTTGTTTTGTTAGCCTCCGAAGGTCGTGCTAAATCGGTCAAGGGTTGGAAGCGATTAAAGGCATCTCAAAGTAAGGTGCCTATGTTTTCGATTGTGACTCCTCAGGAATGGCGGGAAATTCAAAGCACTCATTCAAAAGAGATTGCTGCAGGAGTGCTTGATCACTTTGACACCAATTATGATTTTTTGACTTCGAGCTGGACGGTTTGGCCTCCACGCACAGAAAAGGCACCTGAGGATATAAAAACGCTTGCTCGTTTGCCATACAAGTCTGAAGAAATGCGGGTATTCCCGACACTAGATCGTATTTTGACTGAGGCCTCCAACGGCGATTTAGTGGGTAAGCAAAAAATCATAATTGTTCCGCAAGAGTTGAAAAGTCTTGTTCAAAAACTAATTATGTTGCGTTGGTCGACAGGAGACAGTTCGTCGGGAAGCTGGAGTCACCGCAATCGAAAATTGGCTCTGCACAAGGTCTTGGGGAATAACAATTTTCAGAATGTGATCCAGGACAACTTCAGGGCAATGCGAGGAGCCTCGCACACCAGGAATTCAGTTTTTTACTCTGATCTTGAAACAATCATACGTGTTGGTCGCCCGTACAGCCCAACCTCTGGCAATGTGGGGAATCACGGTTTCAAAATTAAAGATCCTATTCGCACCTCACGTGGATTTCTAATTGAATCCGAAGCCAAGGCTCAGACTGCAAATTCTGAGGTTCCAGAAGGATCGAGCACTTTCAATGCGGAGGAAGAGGAAGAGGAATTTGTAGATCTGCCTGATATCGAAATGGAACTAGAAAACGTTCATGAGCAGATCAATGATCTCAGGGCAGAACTAGAAAATCTCGAACGTCGTCGACGAATTTTGTCGGCTGGAGGTTCAAGCCCGCGACCAAAGTTGGACGCAACCTTAACGAATATGCGTCAAGAGATGGAATCTCTAAAGTCATTGCGAGCAGCTTTGGAACGTCGGATGGAAGTCCTGGGCGATACTGAACATAAGATGGTGGAGCAAGGGCGTGAAGATCGAGGCCCGGCTAGAAGGGTTAATGACAAAAGTGCGTTTCCTCACATGATGTGGTGGATTGCATCAGAGGGTCAGGCCATTCAACCGCGCAAACGCTCAGATTGGTCCTTAAAAAATGCTGTTGAGCGGCGTGTTGCTACTATTTTGATCGGCACAGAAGAAGAATTGCAGCGTCTCGAGGGTGACATGTCTTTCGAGAATCGCTTCTTTAATATACGTGATCACTTCGATGTGATGCGGCTGGAAGCTCCGGATGAAAAAACCAAGTTTCAGCTTGTTCAACAGTTGTTTGAACGGCCTGAAGTGAGCAGTCTGGGCATTCAGTTTTCATTGAAAAAGGAAAACGGCCGCGATCCGCGATCACAGCTGATATATCATTTTATCAATCGAATTGAGCAAGTAGCCTATG
>JAYQON010000118.1:0-8856 GCA_038144835.1 Bdellovibrionales bacterium | reverse complement strand
GAAACCGATCAAAACCCTCACTATGTGCCAGATATCAAAGATTACTTTCCAAAGGCTGTGCACTTGCCGTTCAAAGGACGGCGCGGGTGTGTGGTGGGCCAAGGTGAGCTTAAAGAAGGTGGATTTGATCCCTTGTTCTCACTCAACCACACTTGCGCCATGGCTCGAGCCAACATGAATCGGCTCTTTCGCCGAACCTGGTGTACAACCAAAACCTTGCGCGGATTAAGTGAACATCTGGCGCTTTACGCAAAAAATCACAACTTGCGGATTCTATCAGCTTAAATTTTTAAACGTCCGGGCTGCCGGATGTATCTTGGGGACCGGTAGCACCAGGCAGGTGGGCCAGTTTGCGTCCCAAAAACAGTCGGTCTCAAAAGGCTTTTTATTTTTCTCATGAATTCGGCCCTTAACACTCCACATAATGTTGCGGAAATGTTTAAAGATGTTTTTTGTGTTTCAAAAAAACCATGGGTATTAGGGAGTTATCTCGTTTTGGTCTATTGCAAACGGCTATCCCTTATGAAATTCTAGGACGGTCTGCGGGTGGAATGTATGTGGGAGAAACCGAGGGCAATCCATGCAGTCACGTTTGTATGCATATCGTCGTTGTCACGTGTGCGGACATATTTGCGAGGCTCCCAGACAAGTGCGTCAGTGCGATGGCTGCGGCAAGCCTTTCGCACCTTTTTACTATTTTAATGATCAGTTCACTCCCATTATGAACGAAGGGAATTTGCGGCCGATGGAGTTGGATGGTCAATGGCGGCCTCTCCAAGGTTTGACGGCTTATTGGCAGCTCGATTAAAGGCATCAGAACTTGACGCTTTGGGTTCCGCGTAATCAAGTGGAGCCATGGCCATTTCAATAGATGATATTTTATCAGCCCGAGCCCGTATTGGTGGGAGTATTCAATACACTCCCATGATTACTTCGCGTTCGGTGTCGGAGAGACTGGGTACAAAGGTATTCTTGAAGCTAGAAAACCAGCAGACCACGGGTAGCTTCAAGATACGTGGATCACTAAACAAAATGCTGTCTTTGAGCGAAGCGGACTTAAATAAAGGATTGGTTGCTTCCAGTGCAGGTAACCATGCCCAGGGAGTGGCTTTTGCGGCGCGTACGGTAAATGCCAAAGCCTATGTGGTGATGCCCGAAACCGCGCCACTGGCAAAAATCATTGCCACTCAAGCGTACGGTGCCGAAGTTATTCTTAAGGGTCGTATTTACGATGAGTCCTATACCTTTGCTCGCGAGCTTGAAAAGGCTCACGGTTACACTTTTGTACATCCCTTTGAAGACCCTCACATTATTGCCGGGCAGGGTACGCTGGGGCTGGAGGTGCTTGAGCAGATTCCAGACGTGGATTCGGTGGTTCTGCCCATCGGTGGTGGAGGTTTGATTTCTGGTGTCGCCACGGCAATTAAGGCTCTGCGTCCGCAGGTAAAAATTTACGGCGTAGTTTCAAACGTCGCGCCGGGAATGCGTCAGCTTTTTAAAGGCGAAAAGGTCGAGCCGCCTTCGCCGGCTCTGACTATAGCAGATGGCATTTCAGTCAAAAGACCGAGTGAGACGATGTACCGCGAGTACATTTCTCGTTTGGTCGAAGATATAATACCAGTGAACGATGAAGAAATCGCAGAGAGTATTGTTTATTTTTTAGAGAGAGCGAAAACTATGGTTGAGGGCTCTGGCGCCGTAGTTCTGGCTGCAGCTGAGAAGGCCGGTTGGAATTTAGGAGCCAAAACGTGTTTGGTCCTGTCGGGCGGCAATATTGATTTGAATGTGGTTAGCAAAGTGATTGAGCATGGAATGAGCCAGAGAGGACGTTTGGTACGTTTGAGCGTGATTGTTCCTGATCGACCGGGCACGTTGACTAAGCTCACCAATTTGATTGCTGAGAAAGGCGCAAATATTATTGACGTCAATCATGATCGCGTCCGCCAAGGAGTACTGTTGAGTGAAACCGCGATCGAATTTCTTCTGGAAACCCGCAGCTCTCAGCATATCGATGAGCTGCGCGAAGCTTTTAGGTCCGTTGGGGGAAGAATCATATGAAAGTGCCAAAATCCATTCAAAATTTGATTCCGTATCAACCTGGAAAGCCGATTTCTGAAACCAAAAGAGAACTTGGTCTTAGTCATGTTTACAAATTGGCCAGCAATGAGTCGCCTCTCGGGCCCAGTGAAAAAGTCCGCCAAGCGCTGGTGCAAGCGATAGATGAGATTCATCGCTATCCGGACGGAGCCTGTTTTGAAATGCGAGAGGCTTTGGCTAAGTATTTTCAAGTTCCACCAGATTGGTTAATGTTTGGTAATGGGTCTGATGAAATCGTTGATATTTTAGTGCAGATTTATTGTGATCGTGATGAATTCATTTTGACATCTGAAGGAGCCTTTTCAGCTTACGAAATCTCCGCCAAAAGTGTGCAGGTCTCCACCATCCATACTCCGCTCACGGCAGATTTACGTTTCGATTTACGAGGCATGGCCGATGAACTTGAGCGCAACCCTAAAATTCGGTTTGTTTTTTTACCCAATCCCAACAACCCAACTGGAACGTATTTTACAGACGCTGAATTTGATGCGTTCATGTCTGTGGCAGCCAAAAAGGACATTTTCGTTGTTGTGGATGAAGCCTATCTTGAGTTCGTGCGGGCCAAAGATTTTCCCAACAGTCGTGCTTATCAGATGAAGTATCCAAATATTCTGTTATTGCGAACAATGAGTAAAGTCTATGGGCTAGCGGCTCTGCGTGTGGGTGTGTTAATTGCACCGCCAGAGGTCAATAGTATTTTTAATCGTGTGCGTAAACCATTCAATATCAACGCCCTTGCACAGGTGGCTGTTGTAGCTGCCCTTGAAGACAAGGAGCATTTGCGAAAAGTTCAGCAGCTCACTTGGGAGGGGTTGGATTACTACTCCGCTGAGCTTGTAAAAATGGGCGTGAAGCATTGGCCCTCACAGGCCAATTTTGTTCTTTTTGACTGCGGACGGGATGCGGATGAGGTTTACCAGGAGCTTCTGCGAGAAGGAGTGATTTTGCGTCCCTTAAAGCCTTACCAAATGCCCAACTATCTGCGTATGAGCGTCGGGCTGCCGGAAGAAAACGAAGCCGCGATTCGAGCCCTAAAAAAGGTGCTTTGACTGGGTAAGACGCCGTGTCAGCAAAAGGGAAACAGTTGACGACGGGTGGCCTTAAAAAGTCAATTAGGGCAGTGACGTCAACATATTCTAATGTGATTACAATCGACGGACCAGCAGCTTCGGGAAAGTCTTCAGTGAGCCGAGAGCTAGCGCGGCTTTTAGGGTGGAAATGGCTTTCAACGGGAGCCTTTTATCGAGGTTTGGCTTTTGTGGCCATGAAAGAAGGCGTAGAGCCTACGAACATTGAGACTCTGGTGAGTTTAGCTCATTCGGACAACTGGAATGTGCGTATGGATGTGGACCAGACCCGAGTGATCTATAAAAATGTGGACGTTACTGCTGATATATTGACTGAAGAAAACGGACTACGAGCATCTAAAATCAGTCAGATTCCCGAAGTCCGTTCTGCGCTTTTGATTAGTCAGCGCAGTTGTGCGCAAGGAATTCCGGGTCTGGTGGCTGAAGGTCGGGACTGTGGTACGGTAGTTTTTCCAGAAGCTGTGTTGAAGGTTTACCTCACGGCTAGCCAGCAAGAGAGGGCCATGCGTCGGGCGCGAGAACAGGGGTTAAGTGTTGAGGAGATTCAATCTCAACAGCAGACCCGCGATCACCAAGATTCCAGTCGCGCTGCGGCGCCATTGCAAATTCCTGAGAATGCGCGAGTGGTTGATTCGAACGGCTTAGATCTTGCCCAAGTCGTTGAAAAGATCCACGGCTGGGCTGAACAAGCTATGGCTCAAAGTGTAAAATCCTTTTGACTTTAAAGTGGTACCCTCTATAACCAGTCGTTAATCTCATGAGTCATGAGAAATTTTTACGGGTGCGCCCTCGTTGACGGCGGCGTTGTCCCAAGAGGAGGTTTGTTTGCGTATGGTCAACACGTCGGGTGGTAATAAAAATAAGAGTCGAGCTCAGGTTGAAAGAGAACAGATTCTGGCTCAACTCGATGCCGCCGACCAAGAGGTGCCCCAGAATCCGGGCCTATTCAATGTCTCTGGTAAGGCCGGTGAGTCGTTCGCGGATCTATTCGAGAAGTCTCTCGGTGAGCGTGATTTTAAGGTTGGTGACATTGTTAATGGCCGCGTGGTCGAGGTTCAGGAAGACTACGTTCTGGTTGACATCAATTACAAAAGTGAAGGTTTGATTCCTATTTCAGAGTTTCGTGTGGTCGATGGCCAGAGGGACATTGCCGTTGATTCTGAAGTAGAAGTTTATATTGACCGTATTGAAAACGAAAATGGCATGGTGGTTTTGTCCAAAGACAAGGCCGATATGCTGCGCGCTTGGAATGATATCTCTCGCGCTGCCGAAAATGAAGAGGTCATCGAAGGTACAATTATCGCTAAGGTTAAAGGCGGCTTGAGCGTTGATATAGGCGTTAAAGCATTTTTGCCGGGCAGTCAGATCGACCTTCGTCCTGTGCGTAACATCGATGCATACATTGGTAAGCGTTATAAATTCAAAGTTATCAAATTTAATAAAAAGCGCGGCAATATCGTATTGAGCCGACGGGCTTTGCTTGAGGAAGAGCGTGAGTCTTTACGTACACAGACTCTGGATGCCATGAAAGAGGGTAGCATAGTTAAGGGTGCTGTTAAAAACATCACTGATTACGGTGCTTTTATCGATCTGGGTGGTATGGATGGTCTGTTGCACATCACAGATATGAGCTGGGGCCGTGTTAAACACCCAAGCGAACTTTTGAATGTGGGTGATGAGATCGATGTGAAAGTGCTCAAGTTTGACAACGAAAAAGAGCGTGTCAGCCTGGGGCTTAAACAACTCAAAGCCGATCCTTGGGAAAGCGTTGCCACTGAATTTATTGTTGGTAAGCGGGTGAGCGGCAAAGTTGTCAGCTTGACCGACTACGGTGCCTTCGTGGAATTGGCAGAGGGCGTTGAAGGTTTGATCCATGTTTCCGAAATGAGCTGGACAAAACGCATTAAGCATCCCTCGCAAATGCTCAAGGTGGGTGACGAAGTCGAAGTTCAGGTTCTTGAAATCGACTCGACAAATCGACGTATTAGCCTGGGTATGAAACAGCTTGAAGCCAATCCATGGGTTGAGCTCAAAGATTCTTATCCTCCCGGAACGATCATCGAAGGTGACGTTAAGTCCATTACTGACTTCGGCGTATTTATTGGCGTTGATGAAGGTATCGACGGAATGGTTCACATTTCTGACTTTTCGTGGACTAAGCGAATCACTCATCCTTCTGAAATGTTCAAGAAGGGTGATAAAGTTAGAGCTGTCGTTTTGGGTGTTGATATTGAGAACGAACGATTTAGCCTCGGCCTAAAACAGCTTGAAGCAGATCCTTGGTCAAAAATTGAGGACAAATACAAAATTGGCTCTCAGTATGACGTTAAGGTCGTTAAACTTGCTGATTTCGGTGTTTTCGTCGAGCTCGAAAGTGATATCGAGGGCTTGATCCATATCTCCGAATTGTCAACCAAGCGTGTTGATAAGCCAGAAGACGTGGTTCAGGTAGGAGATTCAATTCGCGCCGAGATCATCACTATCGATCAGGATTCGCGTAAGATCGGTCTGAGCGCCAAACTTGTGAAGCTGCGTGAGCAAAAAGCTGATGTAGAAGATTACGTCAAAAAGGCGACAGCCACTTCCAAGACGAGCTTGGGCGACCTTTTCGGTGAGACTTTGAAAGCATCTTTAGCTGATGCCGACAAAGACAAGTCAAAAGGTTAATTATTCAATTTAGAAATTATCGGCCCGGCAATCCCGTAAATGTGGGGTTGCCGGGCTTTGTCGATTCAAGGGGTCTAAGGGGTCATCTATGAAGCGTATCGTTCAAGTTCTTTTCGCCCTGATACTCATTCTCTTTTTCGGTTCTATTTTTTTAGGGATCGGTGTGATGATGGGAATGATGGGGCCTCCTGACGAGCGCGTAGGTAAAGATTCGATTATGACGCTCGATCTTGATGGCATTATCGTGGACGGCAAAGATTTTTTAGATCTTTTGCGGAAGTACCGTGATGACAGTCATATCAAAGGGGTATTGGTCCGTATCAGTTCACCTGGTGGAGTTGTAGGCCCAAGTCAGGAGATTTATGATGAGATCAAGCGCACTCGAGAGCAATTTAAAAAGCCGGTAATTGCTTACTGTAGCAGTGTTGCTGCGAGCGGGGCCTATTACGCAGCCGTAGGTGCTGATAAAATCATTACCACGCCTGGGTGTATGCTAGGTTCCATCGGTGTAATTATGGAGTTCGTCAACCTTGAAAAGTTGTACGATTGGGCAAAAATTCAACGTTATTCAATTACCACGGGAAAGTTTAAGGATGCAGGAGCTGAATACAAGGCCATGGATCCTGAAGCCCGAGTTTTGTTTCAGGGATTGCTTGATGATGTATTGAAGCAATTCAAGGATGCAATTTTGGTTGGTCGCAAGCTTAAGCCGGAGGTGCTTGATCGTTATGCCGATGGACGTGTGTTCACCGGTACCCAGGCGGTTGAACTAGGTTTTGCGGATGAGGTCGGTAGCTACGGAGATGCCTTGAGGGTTTTGGGTAATATGACGGGATTGGGAGATGAACCCAAAGTATTCAATGCAAAGAAGAAGCGTGGCTTTTGGGAAATGTTTGAAGAGGTCAGTGAGGCGCGTTTTGAAACTGTCGCGGATAAATTCCTACGTTCGAACTTAAATGCACGTCCGCTTTATCTCTTACCTGGAGCATTAAACTTTTGAGAAAGAAAAATACTACTCGGCTGAGAAATGGCAAAAGCCGCTCCAAAAATAAAGATTGGGCTGGCAAATTAGTGAATTCAGTTTGGCCTCAAGAAAGGGACTTCTTTGAACGGCCAGACCGCTATCGTTATGTACGTAAGCTTTTGCCTGAAACTGGGTGTGTTTTTTGCGAATGTGAAAAATCGGATCCCGGACCTGATTCTCTAATTCTTGCTATCGATAAATCGGTCATGGTGGTGATGAATAAGTACCCATATAATTCTGGGCATCTCTTGGTTCTACCGCGAGAGCATATTGGTAATATTTGGGATTTAAGTGAAGAGGTGAATGCACGTTTAGCCTATTGGGTTAAGAAAAGTGCTACGCTACTCAAAACGGCTCTTAATTGTCAGGGCTTCAATATGGGATTGAATCATGGGGCTGTTGCCGGAGCTGGTATTCCAGGCCACCTCCACTGGCATATTGTTCCACGTTGGGGAGGAGATACTAATTTTTTTCCGCTTATCGGAGAAACCAAAGTTTTAGCCCAAACATTGGAGCAGACGTATGAGTCCCTCCGGCCGTTGTTTGCGGGAAAGGCCTAAACTATGAGCATAGAGTTTGAACTTGATCATATTGCAATAGCCGTTGAGACCCTGGATAAGGGTAAAAGTGTGTATGAGGCTCTAGGGCTTGGTCCTATGAACACGGAGCTGGTGCCGACCGAAAAGGTGAACACCGGTTTTTTTGACCTAGCGAACGGAGCCAGCATTGAACTCCTTGAGCCGACCGAGCCAGACAGTCCCGTGGGTAAGTTTATCCAAAAGCGAGGCCCTGGGATTCATCATATTTGTTTGCGAGTGAAAGATATCCGCGCGGTGATGGGAGCATTGAAGGCTCAAGGCATTCAGCTTATTGATAGCGAACCCAAGCCGGGCGCGCATGGATGCTTAGTGGCTTTTATTCATCCGAAATCCACAG
Source organism: Bdellovibrionales bacterium (assembly GCA_038144835.1). GTDB lineage: Bacteria > Bdellovibrionota > Bdellovibrionia > Bdellovibrionales > UBA1609 > JALHOQ01. Next base: position 1,044 of record JAYQON010000118.1, on the reverse strand, counting down.
GAGGCGTGCTGATTGAGTTGAGCGAGCCTCAGGAGCGGGGGGATCATCAGTGAATCAAATGCAGTATCAAATGTCGGTGCCACTCACGAAGGTGGTCAAGTACCTGATCATCACTAATGTTGCAGTTTGGGTGGGGTTGATTCTTGTACTGCAGCGGCTCGTATTGGGTAATACAGTCATTTTTGATTTTTTGGCCTTGATCCCGTATCGCGTAATTAATGATTTTTGGATTTGGCAACTTTTTACTTACATGTTTCTGCACTCCTCTGGAGTTTTTCACGTCCTTTTTAACATGTTGGTTTTGTGGTGGTTTGGTTCTGAGCTTGAATCTCGTTGGGGACAAAAATTCTTTCTTACCTATTACTTAGCTTGCGGTGTCGGTGCAGGGGCTATTTATCTCTTAGGAAACCTTTTATACTATCTGGTTACAGGACAGGCCATGTCCTTAGCGTCTCCATTGGTGGGAGCCTCAGGGGCTACCTACGGCCTCTTGTTGGCTTACGGCATTTTATTTGGCGAAAGGCAAATTTACTTCATGATGCTTTTCCCAATGAAGGCCAAATATTTCGTTATGATCATAGGAGCTGTAGAATTGGTGACCCTTTTAGATTCTGGCATGGGCTCTTCGGTGGCCAATTTAGCTCATCTTGGGGGGATTGTTGTTGGATTCTTATTTTTGAGTTTCATTGCCCGAATGCGATCGTCACAGACGTCAGGTGCGCCCAAGCGTGGACGTCGTCTTAAACTCGTGGTAAACAATGACAGCAAAGATGAGCAGAAGAATGGACCTAGATACTGGAACTAAAAGGGAGAAGCATGGATCTTTCAAAAGCTTTAGATAATCTGAAATTTGATACCAGGATGCGTGAATGGATGGTCAAGCAAGGTATCGTAAATAAAGAAGACCAACAAAAAAATCTGAATTCTCTTCCTGACAGTGCTCACGTCTGCGAGCCGGTGACTTTAGAAGACAAAGAGGAGTTCGGCGACTGAAGGTACGCCGTTCTTTTCAGTGAAACTGAAAAGAACGGCGTACCTTCAGAG
>JAYQON010000117.1:0-8884 GCA_038144835.1 Bdellovibrionales bacterium | reverse complement strand
GTTTAGATTTGCGTCAGAATGACGCAAATCTAAACAGTACGGCGTACCTTTCGCTTTCCGACTTCCGAGCCACTGCGAACTAGGGCGGTGGCTTAAAAGAACAATAGTTAATTGAGCGCAGAGGGCTGCATGTTGCTCTGCCGTTACTTGTGGCAGGACTTTTAAAAGATAAAGTAAGTCTTTGCTCAATTCTTTGCTTAGCTCTTTGTTTAGGGTTTTAATCATTGGGTTTATATTTCCTTCTAAACGCACCGAGTAAACTGAGCATTAAATGCAAAAAATTCAGCTTATAGAGCTAATTAATCCAAATTTAAATCATTGAATTCGCCAATGAATTCCTCTGTGTCAGCATTAAGGTCCAAATTGGAACCAATATTGCTGAAGGTCTTTTCAACGTCGACAGCATCATGGATTCCGATGCAACAATTTAAGGGGGGAGGGTTTATGCCGTCACGGCCTTTTGTGGTCTTCTTTTTGATGATGTTGGCTCTTGCGTTAGTGGCTGCCGATTCTTTTGCACAAAATCTTAAGACAACCTATGCGATTAACGGGTCGCAATCTACGGTGACAACGGCCGTAACAAAGGCTTCAGCGGAGCATGAACAGCTCATGAGAAGTTTTCTGTTCCCTACGGTTGCAAAAAAACTGCGGTCTCTACCAAACGTCACAGGTGTCGAATTTGATAACTCAATCAAAGGCACGGTCTCGGGGTCAAGTTGGACAGATTATTGGGAGATAAAAAGAGTTTTTCCTGCAATTGTGCATTTGAGTCTCCCTACAACGGTCACGATGATGTTTAAGATCGAGGAGTCTTTTCGTAAGTGCAAGTCTCCGCCAGAAAAAGCCGCCAGCGATTCCGACGATGCGTGGAGTGGATCTGGATCAGGGGTAGATATCATGGTCGACTGCGCATTACAGTCTTCAGTCAAAATAAAAGGGCCATATGCGGTTTATGGCAATTTTGCATCTACGGTAAACTTCGAAAAGCTGTTACGTGAAAAGCAAAATATAAGCATCGAAGTGCAACGCCATTGCAGCGATAAAACTTCGATGAAGATTGAAAGTCGTTTCACCATAGAGTCAGAATTCTTTGATGAGAATCTGGCACGCTTTTTAGAGATTTTTAATGTCAGTCTTGATGTCGGCTCTAAATCAAGTGCTCGAAATCAATTGCTCCTCGGGATTGCCCGGATTTTGAGATTACAAAACGAAAGAATGGTGGCGTTATGAACACAATTTTTAGGGCCTTCATCGTAGCTGTCATGTCGCGACTGATTTTTGAGGGATGCACGACCGAAAAAGGCAAAATAGTGAAAAGCTTTCTGGCGATGATCCCTATTTTTTGGTGAGTTATCAAGGCCATCACGCTCTAAATGAAATTTTGGCCGACCGTCTAGATTTGAGAAAGATTGTGAACACTTTAGTCTCCGCAAAAGGAAGTATCTCTGATTGGAAGCTGGTAGCAATAGTGGTCAAATTCTAAGTGGCAGCACTTGAGGGCGATGGCTCCATTAAAGGATCTATCAGATCCGTAGAGAAAATCGCCTAGAATTGGTGCGCCCAAATACGACATCTGGGCGCGGATTTGATGTGTTCGGCCCGTATGCAAGGCAATGGTGTGGACAAAGTCTTGCGAGAGACATTCGACCGATTTAATTTCCATAGAGCAAAGCCACCAATCTTTATTTGCATGAGAGCAGACTGCTCTTGGTGCGCGACCCTCGGGATTCATGAAGTGAGTATATTGTCCCTCGTCGATTTTATGACTAGTGATAGCTCGGTACATTTTTTTTACCTTACGCTGGGCAAAAAGCTTATTGATAGTTGCTTGGGATTTTTTACTGCGAGCAATCAGCAACAGACCTTGTGTGGGAATGTCCAATCGGTGAGTCGTATAAACTGGATACCCTAGTTCTTCTTCGAGTATGTAGCTGACATTGTCTTTGAAATTGTCGAGTGTGGCATGGGTTGGTAATCCAGCGGGTTTGTTGAGAACGAGAAAATCAGATTCCACAATAATTAGGTGATCACTTAGCTTCTGAAAACGCCGTTCGTACATTTTGGGTCTGGTATGCAAACGTACAATTTGTCCAGGATGAACAAGTATATCCTGGCGTTGCCGTTTTCCATCCAAATAAACGCAACCATGATCCAGCCAAAATTCAATCTTCTTTTCTGAGGTGACTAAAGAAAGATCAATCTGACTCAGGAACTCTCGCAGACTGACTGATGCGTCGGCTTGAAAGTGACATATTCCTGTATCTTGACGGATTTGCTGTCTCAACGAATATTTTTATCTTTTTTGGGTATAGCTAATGCTTTGCCCACGAGTTTCCTCAACGTTGACCTTTAGGCTTATCCAGTGGGGCAGATGCGCCATTTCCTTCATGAGTTGCTGGCTAATCATTCGCGCAAGTTCCTCAGTACTTATATTGACGATAGGTAGTAGAGCCGTGTCTTCTTCGGGAAAGCTGTAGTGCTTATTTGCAAATTGAACATCAATTTGTTTTCGATTTTTTTTGATTTTTAGAAAAGGTGAGTGGTTGGGCAAGAGAATGCGTTCATCTAAGGATTCACAGATAGCCCTAATCATAGGTTTTACTTCATTAAAATCAAATGCCAATCCTAGATTGGGATCTACTTGATCAATAGAAATTGCCACTCGGACTTGGTAGTTGTGCCCGTGCAGCCTTTCAGCTTTGTCGTGACCAAATATTGTGAAATGTGAACAAGAGAATTTTAGTGGTTCTTTCGCGATATGAATTACGTACATGCTACGCTCACAAATTCACTGCGGGTCCGCGCATCATCACGAAAGGCCCCTCTAAGATCACTGGTGACAGTTTCGGAAGCTGAATCTTCAACCCCTCGCTGAATGACACAGTAGTGCTTTGCCTTTATGCTGACAGCGACATCGTCAGTTTCAAGAGCATAACTTAAGCAATCTGCAATCTGCTTGGTGAGACGCTCTTGAACCTGCGGGCGACGAGAAAAAAAGCGCGCAATGCGATTAATTTTTGATAAACCGATAACTCGATTCTTTGGAATATAGGCTATGGTTGCAAGTCCGTCGATTGTTACGAAATGATGTTCGCAGACGGAGATAATGGAAATATTTTTGACCGTAACCATTTCATTGTAATCGAGTTTATTTTCGATACTAGTCAGCTTGGGAAAGTTTTCAGGATTCAAGCCCTCAAAAATCTCACGAACGTACATACGAGCAATACGCGTTGGTGAGTCTCTTAGACTATCATCATTGAGATCCAAGCCGAGAGTAAGCATGATTTCGCGAAAATGAGTTGAAATTTTTTCGATCTTTTGTTCATCGGTGAGGGCAGTTTCAAAAACGGGTGAAGGTCTCACGTTGGACAATATGTCAGCGACCAAAGGGTCAATCTTGGCTTTAGTAGTCATTAGTTTACCTTTCTGGGTCACGTGGAAGCCTTTTGTAGACGGGAGTGCCGAATAGACGAGAAAATAGAGAGAACTATAATTACTGCCCCAATCAAGCCAGTGACGACTTCAGGGACATGCACGAAAACATCGAGCAGCATCATCACAGCTAATGCTCCAATTGCCCAAAAAGCGCCGTGCTCGAGAAATGTGAACTGACTTAAGGTTTCCTTTTCAACCAACATGATGGTCATACTTCGAACAAACATGGCGCCGATGCCTAGGCCCGCAGCAATGATATAGAGATTGTTTGTTAATGCAAAAGCACCAATGACTCCATCGAAGCTAAAAGACGCATCTAAAATTTCCAAATACAAAAACATGGCTGCGCTTGCCTTTTCTACATTTTGTCTGGATGAGTCAGGCATTTGCAAAAAGCCGCTGATACCATCGACTAAGACGTAAGTGACTAAACCGAAAATTCCAGACACCAACAAGGTCAGCTGATCTGATGGACTATCAAGAAAACGACTCATCGTATAAAACATAAGCAGGGCGAGACCTAATTCAATGGCCTCCATTTTACCCAGTTGAACCATTGGCTTCTCTACAATGGCAATCCAGTGCACGTCCTTTTCTTTGTTAAAAAAGTAGCGTAGCGCAACCATCAAGAGAAACGCACCGCCAAAGCCTGCAAGAGCTATGTGGGAAGAAAGCATGATCTGCGCGTATTCTGCTGGCTTTGTGGTTGCCAATACTATGGCTTGCCAAGGATTAATGTTGGCAATGATGCTGACTATAGCCACAGGAAAAACAATACGCATACCAAAGACGGCGATCAAAATACCCCAAGTGATAAAGCGATGTCGCCATAACGGTGTCATTTGTTTGAGCACTGAGGCGTTCACCACAGCGTTGTCAAAAGACAAAGCCACTTCAAGAACGCCAAGGACAAACGTTAAAAATAAAGCTGAGAGCCCACCGGCAAGAGATCCAGAGTAGATGTACCCAACGGCGAAACCTAATATAAGTCCAAGAAAAGTTACAACGAATGAGCCAGTAAAGTATTTCAAAATATGTTTCACGACACCACCTTAGTTCAGACGCTCATCAACCTCAAGAAGTAGCGGAGCATTAGGAGCGGGCTTTTATCATTTTAAAAACTTCACAATCGAGCCAGTATAACTACGGCATGAATCGCGCCAAACTTCTGTTTTGACTCCAGGTTTAAGTGAGTCGGCGACTTTCCGAGCGAGATCAGATGATTCGGAGTCTTGTAGGTTGGCGAGGTGATCGGAGGCCCCAAGCAGGGCCATACGTAGGTTTTGCAAAATTTCTGCAGCAAAAAAATTACTCCCTTCTGGGACTCCGCACCAAGCTTCATTTAACAACTGGCATATAGATGCGCTGCTCTCAATAATTTTTGAAGTGTAGAGAGATTTATTCTCGTTTTTGAAAACCCAAACAAGACCGATTTGTTCTGCGGATTTCATTAAATCAGGATGTTTGATCATGGCAGAAGCCGAGTTGCTTGCAATACCCAAGCCTTGTCGTAAGGCCAAACGAAATAAATTTTGAATAGGCCATGGTCTGATTGGTCTAAGCTGATCGAGTAAGGGCGTGAGACGGGTGTCTAACTGAGGAGCAACTTGATCGTGATACCAATAAAATGAAAACATATTTTTCAATGGGAAGCAGACGCCTTTTTCACATGGATAGCCATAAAAAAAATCGAAATCGCTGCTGGTGTACAGGAGACTCTGTGGTGGCAGTTCACGGCCGATTTCGCGACGATAAATATCAACGAGGTTGTTGTTTACAGCCCTGGCCGCTGGCCAACCTTGAATCAAAATGGCCACTAAAGCACTTACGCCTAACAACAAGGCGACTGTCCGAACGCGGCCAGATTTTCTTGTAAGGCCATCTAAACCGCAGGCGAAAATTAAGATGAGAAATGGCAGAGCTAAGAGTGGGTAGCGTTCGGCATAGCCCATGACTGTTAAGGTATCACCTGCGGGCAAGCGTGCGACCGACAAGATAACCAATGCTCCGGTGAGAGCTAGTAAGAGTACAAATAAAAACTGCCGTTGCTTCTGGTAAAGTGTCTTAATCCCCAAGGGAATGAATACAATTAAAAAAAACAGAAACTTTAACTGAGTGACGAGCACTTGTAATCCCGAGATTGTGCCGGCGCTCAACGGCCGGTTGTGTAGGGATATGATCGAGTAGTCCGCGCGAGAAAAATGCTGCCAAATATCTGACAAAGTTTGTAGTTGCCCCCAGTCTGGCCAGGGTCCATCAGTTTTCCGCGCAAGCAAGAGACTCGCATAAAAGCCCCCGGCGACAGCTAGAAAACTCACTAGAGCAAGAATGACATGGATACCCGTTCTTGCTCTTTGTTTGCCGTCGTTGGGTCGGATCGCAAAAGATATATAAATGAGCGGAAGCATAAGAATGAGTGCGGACGAATGCTGGGCGACAGCAATTCCTACGCTGCCTCCCACGTAAGGCCACAGCCAAAGTTGATTTGCTTTTTCATGTTTTATGGTTGTTACCAAAATTGCGTGCAGGGCCAGAAGCAAAGTTGCCACAATCCAAGTGTACTTCTCAGGCTGTAGTGCCATTCGCCATAGAATTGGAAAGTAGGCAAAGATAGCAGAGCTAAGAATTTGACCTAGAAGTGAGATTTTCAATAGGGCAAAAATGCGTAAAAGCAGAAACACGGAAGTCAGCAGTCCAAACCACGAAATCAGACTTAAATTCCAACCGGGAGATTGACTAAAAAGATGCACACCGACCCGGTTGATCCAGCTCTGCAACGGCATACCAGAGGGATGCAAAACACCGCCATTAAGAGCTGCGTTGAGCATCTCGGCACCATCAGGATTTTGCGGAAAAATAGCTAACCCCATCAGCATAGGACTGATGAGGAGCAAGGCGATGCAAAAATGCACTCCCCTTAACGAATACACGTTTCTTCTTGCAAGTCGGTGACAGCGGCGTATTGGGCTTCCTGCAACTGAGGTGAGCGGGCAAATTGACCGCGGAATACGAGGCGACCATCCTTAGCGAAAATCATCGCGTAGGGCACGGATTTCCATTCGGCGAACAAGGGGTGTCCATTTGCATTTTTGTGGCGCAAAAGTGAGTCATAGGATTTGTTAAGCCAGATAATCTGTGCTGACTCAAGGGGTATACCTAAAGCACTAAAGCGCTCTCGTACAAAGGCATCAAAGGTAGCTCGGGTTTCGAACCCTGGCTTTTTATATCCGATAACTACTAATTGCACTTTATCTTTATTCCATGTTCCATTCTGATAGAGGTCGCCAATTCTATCTAGATCGGATCGACACGAAGGACATGTTGTTCGCAGTACGCGCACAACCATAATTTTTCCCGGAGCGGGTTGAAGACCAAATTTTTCTAGATCTGAAGCGCGCACGTTTGTGGGTTCACACGTCATCTTAAATGCTGATTGGGTTGTTTGACTTGCGCAAGCCGGAAGAGTTGCTGCAATGAAAAGCGCGGTTAAAATTCTCATTATATGACGGTAAAATCAGGCGGGCACTACTGTCAATCTGAGGTTACGACCAATATCTCAGAAAATTGAAGGCGGAGCTGAGCGCTCGTTTCCATGTGGGCAGGCGCGCCCAGTCAGAGTTGTCGAAAGGTACAGAAATTTTTTGATCAATTTCATACTCATCAATCACTCTGTGCTTGTTTGCGGTTTGAGTCAGTACAACGTCCATTTCAAGATCGTGTAAAAAACTACGGTGATTTAGATTTGTTGAGCCAATACATACCCATTCATCAGCAATAAAAATTTTCTGATGGGAAAAGCGAGGTTCAAAAATAAAAACTTTGACACCACTTTTGGTCAAACCCTTGAGAAGAGGAGCACTCATCCATTTCATGATCCAGACATCATTTTGATCTGGAATCGTTATGCGAACATCGATACCCTCCTTTGCCCTGTTCGCGAGTAAGCGATAAACGGAGCCAATTGGTACAAAATACGGAGTAGATAGCCAGATCCGTTTTTGCGCGTTTTTCATTCTTTCTATGTGTTCAAGGCGAGTCCGGCGCTTGTGCAAAAATGAATCGTTGAGCAATAACAGTCGAGGGCTACGTGCCGGCCAATTTAGAGCTGTCCAGCCTCTATATGCACGTTGGAAAGCACGCTTGGCGTATTTTAGTTCTCGTCCACGCACGCGCACTCCAATGTCTTTCCAAGCATTCTCCCCCTTTGTTTCGTGCAAGTGAACATCGCTTATATTAAAGCTGCCGACCCAAAGCTCGGTGTTATCGATAAGACAAAATTTACGGTGCAGTCCACGGTTGACCGAACGTAATCGTGTAATGAGGCGATAAAAAAAACTTTCTGGGTCTCCTGGCAAGCGTTTCATAATCCAAGGAATGACGCGAAAAAAACGTACGCGCACACGCGCATTTTTTAGAATTTGCCAATAATCGCGAGCGAACCCCGGTGAGCCCCATCCATCAACGATCATGCGAACACGAACGCCGCGAGCTGCGGCGGCCACCAATCGGTCCACTAAACGGTCTGCCAAAATTCCTTTTTCAAAGATGTAACTTTCCAGTTCAACCGAAAAATGGGCTCGGTCGATTGCGGTTAACAGACCGGAGAAGTAGTTATCTCCGGACATAAAAAGTTCTTCCTGATCCCAGGCGGCGGGAAAGCGACGCATGCCCGTTCAATACTGGGATTTCCGCTAGCCCCGGTCAACCCAAAAAGGTTGAAAAGCAAAGACTAAACGGCTTTCAACTGCGGATATAACTCCATAAACTGCTGATAGCCGTTGAGTATCTCTTTTAACCGATAACCTTCTTCATCCAAGGTTTTGCGGTCAAAAAAGATGCAATGGAGTTGATCCTCTCCCTCATGTGCTCCTTTTCTGGTCTTAACAACTGCCATCATGGGAATTGGGAAAGCTGGCGGCTGAGTGCGAAAGGTAACAATGAAGGGTTTGCTGACTTGGTCAATCACATGGTGTTTAATCAATTCATCAAATTGACTAGCACTTTCCTGCACGAGCAGATGTTGAATGGGTTTGCCGACAACATCCTGAGCTTCGCGGTAGCCAAGTGTTTTGAACAACTTTTCATTGATTGAGTCGATGCCTTTGGTTCGGCAGTTTACGATCACGAATCCTGCGTGACCACCCTCTACAAAGTGGTGGTGTAGCGCCGACCAATTGTCGTGAGCGTCGGCTTCTTTGTATCCGGAGAGTAGGTCGATACAGGCTTCTAAGTTAAAGGGTCTACTCACTTTGTCTAAGTTATAAAACTTAACCAGCTTCATCAGAGTGTCGAGGCGAAGGTTGATTTTCCCGCCCTCTATGTTCTGGTAGTGCCGGTAATCGATTCGCATGTTTTGTGCGGCCGTGACTTGTGATAGGCCCATTTGCTTACGCGTCGTCTTGAGCGTTTTTCCGAACTCTTTTAGGAATTGTTCCATTTCCATTTT
>JAYQON010000116.1:0-9104 GCA_038144835.1 Bdellovibrionales bacterium | reverse complement strand
CCGCTTTTTCTTTTTTACTCCCAGTCTTCTCGAGAACCAAGGCGATATAGCGCTTTTCAAGATCCTCTATGGAAGGTAAATCAGACGTCGCCTGACCAAAAAAAGTCTCAAAATTGCGCTCTTCTCCCGTAGGTATGTCTTCTGCCTGGATAACAGGGTGACGGCTTAAAACCACCAATCGTTCGACCAAGTTTTCAAGCTCACGCACGTTTCCCGGCCACGGAAGTCCCATAAGCTTTTGCAAAGCCTCATGACTAAAACCGGTGACCCGGCCGCCGTTCAAAATAGAGTACTTATTCAAAAAATGATTCGCCAGCAAAGGGATGTCTTCAACGCGATGACGTAGAGGAGGCATGGCTAAAGGAATCACCGCCAAACGATAATAGAGGTCCTCACGAAAGGTTCCATTGCCGATGGCTTTTTTTAAATCCTTGTGGGTGGCTGCAATTACACGCACATCTACCGACTTACTTTCATTGGAACCCACTGGGCGAATTACCCGCTCTTGCAAAGCGCGCAGAATTTTAGCTTGCAAGGCCATATCCATATCACCAATTTCATCCAAAAAAAGAGTTCCTCCATCGGCTTCCATGAACAAACCTTTTTTATCTACCGAGGCACCGGTAAATGAACCCTTCACATGACCAAACAATTCACTCTCCAGCAAAGAGTCAGGAATGGCTGTGCAATTGACAGCAATAAAGGGCTTACCTGCTCGCGGACTGCGCTGGTGGATGGCCTTGGCGACAACCTCTTTCCCAGTCCCCGATTCGCCCGTGATCAAAATATTCGATGTCGACGGGGCGACTCGATCAATGAGGTCAAAAATACTTTGCATCGGCAAACTCTTGCCAATGATGTCGTTGACACTCCACTGCTTGCGAACCTCTTTACTCAGTGTGCGATTTTGTCTTTGCAGCCGACCAAAAATGATGGCCCGTTGAATCACATGGCTCATCTCCGAAAGCTTAAAGGGCTTGGTCACATAATCAAAAGCGCCTTTGCGCAACCCTTCAACAGCAGATTCCACGCTTGCAAAAGCTGTCATTAAGACGACAGGAACGTCTGGGTGTTTTGGCTTGTAGTTGCGCAATAAGCTCAAGCCGTCCACATCCGGCATACGTAGATCAGAGACGACAAGCTCGACCATCGCAGCTTCGGCCGAGCCCGAGTTTAAAAAGGCTAATGCCTCGCCTCCATCCGCAAAGGCCCGGACATGATAGCCCTCCATACTCAAGTGGTCGACCAGCAATGAGCGCATTTCGGGCTCATCATCCACCACCACTACATAACCGCGACTTTCTTTATCCATAGACCCTCAGCTTTTTTACAATGCCTAGCATTAACATAAGAGAATGATCGATCTAACTTTCTTTTGTCAGGAGGCACAATTTTGGGACATAATGGCCCAACTTTATGCCTGAAATACTCCAGCTTTTAAAAGACCAGAAATTTGCTTTAGATAACTCGGCTATTGTTGTGCAAACTGACGCGCGAGGTCGCATAACGATGGTTAACGACAAGTTTTGCCAGATCTCCGGCTATTCAGAAAGCGAATTGATTGGTCAAGATCATCGCCTTCTTAATTCGGGAACTCACCCCAAAGCCTTCTTTCAACAAATGTGGGTCACCATCAGTTCTGGAAAGGTATGGCAGGGCGAAATTTGCAATCGCAAAAAAACGGGTGAGCTGTATTGGGTGCAGACCACCATAACGCCTTTCATGGATACAGAAGGCAAACCCTTTCAATATCTAGCTATCCGTCAGGACATCACGGCTCTCAAGCTCGCTCAGCGTCGAATCGTTGAGCAGGAAATGCAGCTTGTGAATGCCTCGCGTTTGAGTGCGATTGGGGAAATGGCCGCAGCCATCACTCACGAAATCAACAATCCCTTGGCGGTTATTCTCGGGCGCGCCGAGATGATGTTGGGATTATTAAACAAAAGCCAAGTTGACCCTGCAAATCTCACCCGACTCACAGAAACCATTCTGACAACCGGGAAACGCATTGAAAAGATCATCCGAGGAATGAAAAGCTTGGCTCATCACGGAAGCGATGATGAGCCTTTCTTAATCACCCGTGTTGGGGAACTCATAACCGATGCAACGGAGCTGTGCGCTCAACGCTTCCGCAACCATGGGGTTCAGCTAAAGATTGGCGAACTGGATACAAATGTTACCATCGAATGTCGCAGCCATGAGATCGTGCAAGTTTTGGTTAACCTTTTGAACAATTCTTTCGATGCCGTTGAAAAAAGTCAGCAACGCTGGGTGCGCATTGATACCCTTGCCTCTGCGGAATTCATAGAAATATCGGTGACCGACAGTGGACTCGGAATACCTTTAGAGTCTCAAGCCAAACTTTTTGAGCCTTTTTTTAGCACGAAGAGAGTTCAATATGGTACCGGCTTGGGCCTGAGCATTTCGCGCAGCATTGTACAAAAACACTCAGGCGATCTTCGGTACGATCCAGAAAGCTCGAATACTCGCTTCCTCATGCGCCTCAAAAGACGTCAAAATTGAAAAAAACAATTAGCCTTTTTTAACTTTGGCGGCCTTATCTGAGGATGGCATGCAGCTTGCGACTTTATAGCTTGTGTCAGCAATGGCAGTGTTGAGGTCGGCCACGTTCACTACCGTTTTTTCGTCCTTGGTAACGATATGGATAGTTCCCACCTTCTTATCTGCGTCATAACTCACTTCACACGCTGAGTATTTATCTCCTGAACAAACTTTTTCCTGCACCATACCTACACAGTGTGCGCAATTCATTCCCTTAACCACACAGGTGTTCTCGCTAGCTTGAGCCGTAATCGCTAAAGTGGTCATCACACCCAGAAAAAGTCCATTTAATTTCATAAAAATCATTCCTTTGTTGAAGTGATTTGAATCTTAACGCTAGCATCGACCACTAAAATCATCAACGAGCAACCCTATTTTTGCTTTAGATGCTCGTAAAGATCGCCTTTGTGAAAAGAGTAAACAACTTGCTGCTTTTTAAAACCGAAATACGAGGACATAAACTTAGAGCGCGCATCAATCAGTGAGTTCAGGTTGGTAATGAGATCTAGATAAGACGTACGCCCATTACGGTATTCAGCTTCGAGTATAGAATAACTTTGCTGTTCCAAAACCAACAACTCACGCGTGGTTTTGACATGCTCACGAAATTCACGCAGCCTGAGGTAGACTTCACGCAATTCATTGGTGAGATCAAATAACTTTTGCCTGTTGTCCTCAACAAGATAGCTTTGCTTAATCGTAGCAATTTGTAAATCTCTGCGTCGCACACCAAAGTCCCAGAGGTTGTAACGCAGAACAAGCAGCGCTGACCAAGACCATACCTGGTTTTCCTCCCAGCGAGCTGTAGCATCAATGTAATCACGGTTATGGTATTTGACTTCACTTTCAAATGTGAGCTTAGGCCAGTAATCAAGACGTGCAAAAGCGGTCTCTTGGGATTTTTCCTCTTCAAGACGTTCGAAGATCTTGGCGCGAAGATGATTTGACGCTTTTAATTCCTCCGCATCCGAACCAATAATGCCATAAGGCTTAGCCTCCTCGCCTTCGATCTTGTAACTTTCCAGATCTTTCTGAGTCATTCCGACATGCGAGGCCAGTTTTTGAAAATTGAGATCGACCTCATGATCTCTGCCCAGGACGTCCATTTCCAGGCGTTTGATCTCGGTTTCAATACGCAAAACATCGCGCTTTGTTTTCAAACCTTGTTTATACTGCGCATCCAAAACATTGAACTGGCGACGCAAAAGATCTCTCTTATTTTCATCAATTTCGCGCTGTTGAAGTGAAGCAGACCAATCCAGATAGGCTTGTGAGACACGCAACAACTGCTCATCACGCTGATACCTATACTCCAGTTGGGCCCTTTCGTAGCGAGCTAGATGCAAACGATAGCGAGACCATGTCGCACTTTTGTCTGGATCATAGAGACTTTGCTTCATAACTAAATTCAGTTCTGAAAGTGCCGTGGTCTCACGACTGCGCGGATCGCCGTCGGAGTAACCATGTTTTCCCTCGAGATCCAAGGTAGGAAAAAAACGCCAGAAAGCGTTGTCTTTTTCTCTCTCCGCCACAGCGAGATGGTAACGAGCCATTTTTATTGCGGGAGAGTTCTGCTCGGCTAAGTCAAGCAACCGAGGCAGAGAACGTGAGTAAATTGATGGCCTCTGAGGATTTCCCTCCACTGGTTTTGGTGCGTCGTCGTCCTGGGCCTCAAGTCGCCAAGCAGCGATCAATGTCATAAGGATAAGCAAAACCCTCAAAGAATGAGTCATGATGAACCTTGGCTACGGTTAAATGATTATGATAAGGATACTTGAATGTCGCCCAAACAGAAACGTGAATTTATATATCTTATTTTGTCTGGCATTTTCATCACCAACGCAATCCTTGGTGAACTGATAGGCGGCAAGCTTATCCAGATTGGTCCAGCCACTTTCAGCATGGGTGTCATTCCTTGGCCAGTGGTCTTTATAACCACTGATTTAATTAATGAATATTTCGGACGTGACGGTGTTCGACGTCTAACCTTATTCACTGTTGCTCTGGTGCTCTATGCTTTTGCGGTACTATTTATTGGCATGCAAATACCTGCGGCCAGTTTCTCGCCCGTAAAAGATGAAAGCTTTAATAACGTGTTTGGCCAATCATTGTGGATCATCTTTGGCAGCATTATCGCCTTCATGGTGTCACAGCTTGTCGATGTTTTTGTTTTCTGGATGGTTCGATCAAAAACGCAAGGTCGTCTGCTTTGGCTGCGTGCTACTGGATCTACAGCAGTCTCGCAATTGATTGATACATTTGTAATTATGGGAATTGCTTTTTATCTGCCGGGACTGTTGGGTTTTTTGAATCAAGGACAAGCTCCAATGACTCTCGAACAATACCTGCTCACATCCAGCTCCAACTACGGCTATAAGCTGATGATAGCCGTTCTTCTAACTCCGATGATCTATGCTGGACATGGCGTTATCGATAAAATTCTGGGACGCGAGGCAGAGCACTTGATGGACGAAGCCGCTCGAAGCAGTTTGCGCAAATAGATATTTTGACCTGACCTAGGCGATCTGTTGTCTATAAAATTGACAGACGTCTAGGGCTCTAGAGATTCGTCAGTTTTTTAATTCTATAGCCAAACTTAGTGGGTTTTGAGCTGGAATGGTTCTTCCATCCCATACAGTCAATGCGACAAACTCAAAACCAAGCCTTTTTTCTTATTGCGACTTTTTTGCTTATCGGACTCTGTACAACCCCTGATTCAGCCGTAGCAAAAAAGTGTGGCCGAGGATGTCAACGAACTATGGACAACGCCTGCACTGTGGAAGCACGGCTTTGGGCCGCAGCTGAGCAAGCTATTAAACAGGGAATACGAGTCACCAGCTGCTGCCGATCTCCACAATATAATGCCCTTCTGAGACAATGTGGCTACTTTCCAGCAAAAAGGTCCGCTCATATGAGCGGACAGGCCATTGACCTTATTGTATCCCCCAGAAATTGTAATTCAGGCTACTTGCAAAGAATTGGGTTTCCCCCTGTATGCCCTTATTACCATCATGGTCATTGTCATGTACAAACGAGGTGTGGTACCGCAGCTTCAGCCGCCCAAGCTCGTGCAAAGAGCCAAAAGCGCGCCCAAAAAGTTCGCGACTATAATCGCTCTGGCCGCGGTGGGGACTGGAATGAGCAAGGCCGGTCTCGTTCCTCGCGACGACGTAACTACGCCACCCCCAAGCCATGGGCTGAAACATTTTGGTCAGAGGTTGCAAGATGAAAATATATTGTTTGAAAGCCCTCTTTAGTTTGGCCTGTCTTCTGTTAAGCCATTCAGCTTTAGCCAAGGTTGAGTGTGTGAGCTTAAGGAGCGTTCTGGAAGCTGATGACGATATTTGCGAGAGCCTATCTCAGGCCGCAGAGACATGTTTTGCCCGGCTGAACAAAGAATTTTACCGCCTTGAGAAAGTTAAAAAATCAGCAGAGAAAGTTCGCGCCATCAACGAACTGATTGTCGACTATGAGCGCGAAATCAAAAAATTAAACGAAGACTTTTTCCCAACCATGAGCAAGGTCGGGGGCGATGGTAGAGCGTGCGTCGACCAATATGCAGAAATTGAGGTATGGGCGAATGAAATGCAAAAAGATCTCAACGATCTAAAGCAAATGAAATAAACTCCCATGTTTTTACACGATACCGATGGCACGTAAACCCTGCACCGCCGCCACAGCCAGTAAATACGCCAAGGTGTTAAGCGCCAACAACTGAACCACAGCAAAGCGAGCAGAACCCATCTCACGCCAGGTGACTCCGGTAGTTGATAAACACTGAAGCGCAATCATGAAAAAAACCAAAAGGCCAACGACGGAAGATAGGGTAAAGACAGGTGAACCATCCGGCATCGTCGCCTGACGTAAATTGCCAATTAATGATGATTGCAACGATTCAGCATCAGTTTCGACAATACTAAAAATCACAGCCAGGGCAGAGACAAACACTTCACGCGCAACAAAAGCTGATAAAATCCCCAACCCTGCACGCCAATCCAGCCCCATGGGTTCAAAGATAGGTTCTAAAATTTGCCCTGTACGCCCAACAAGACTCTGCTCCAAGCGTTGAGCATCAGTAGCTTCAGGTGAATAAGGAATGTGAGTTCCAATCCAAAGCAAAAGTGTAAATACAAATATCGTGGGCCCAGCCTTTCGCACATAAGAATAAGTACGGCGAAGAGCAATGCGGACAGTAAAACTTGGCTTAGGCCAACGATACACTGGCAACTCCATTAAAAAATGGCTCTCTCCGGTATTTTTCAAAATCCGATTCAACACTCCAGCAGCTATTCCTCCCACGCATAGGCCACCCAAATATAGCCCGGTCAAAGCCAAACCGGCTTTCCATGCACTTGCTCCGGCAAACAAAAAGGTCAACAGCAGAGTATAGACAGGCAGTCGCGCCGAGCACGTCATAAATGGTAGAATGAATACAGTGATCCATCGCTCACGTGTCGAGCGAAGGTTTCGCGTAGCCATGATAGCCGGTACGGCACAAGCAAAGCCTGATAAAATCGGCACGAACGCACGCCCACTTAAACCTATTTTATTTAATGGACGATCTACAATCGTCGCCGCCCGTGCCAAGTACCCTGAATCTTCCAATAAGGTTAGACCCACAAACAATATAAAAATTTGTGGCACAAAGACCAACACTGACCCAACACCGGCAATGATTCCATCCGATACAAAGTCAGCCACCAGAGAAGCTCCAAGCATGTCCTTAAAAAAGGCAGAGAGCCAACCAAAGCCTGTGTCAATGGCGTCCATCATTGGAGAAGACGCCCAAAATATCGATGAAAACAGGGTCCCCATAATCAAAACAAATGCGAAAATTCCCCAAAAAGGATGCAGAAAAATCGCGTCCAGCCGGCGTAGGTGATCCATTGAATCTCTATTCGGCGCCTTAAAGACTACCTCGCGCGTCCATGCCTCGGCCACCGCGACTTCCTTCTCAATCCGTTGATCATCCCAATCGAGCCGCTTCGGTCCCGTGCGTGAGCGCAAAGACAAAGCCATACTTCGCGCCGAACTCACCACATCGGCCACACCCCCACCCAAGCGGCCGTCAACAGCCACAACTGGTGCTTCCGTAAGCTCACTCAATTTTTCCAGATCTAAGCGGCGTCCCGCGCCTTTCACCAAATCCATCATGGTAACTACAATCACCATGGGAATACCGAGTGCTTGAATCTGGCGCACAAGATAAAGCTGACGATTCAGCTGAGTCCCATCAACAACAACCACGACAGCCCCTAGGTCAGCCTCAGTCGTCAGGGTGTCGAGCGTGACTTCCTCATCACGGCCATGAGGCTGCAAGCTATAAATACCCGGAGTATCTAAAACTTGTATGGAATCACCGTAAAGCCCAAGGCTTTTGCCGCGATGAGTATCCACAGTACTGCCAGCATAGTTGACAGTCTTAAATTTGGAGCCCGTGAGCCAGTTGAAAAGTGTGGTCTTGCCCGAGTTGGGTGATCCAACCAAGGCAACCGTAGGAATTATTTGATTTGCAGACATTCTGCCTCTGCTCGACGCAAAGCCAGAACGCTATCGTGCAACTGAACTACAAAGGGTCCGTTGAAAGGAGCGCGCCCAAGAATACGGATAACACAACCAGAATGAAATCCCATCTCGCGCAGGCGTCTGGTCAGACTGGGCTCGCCGATGACATCGGAGATGGTCAGGGATTCTAAGAAAGGGGCTTGTGTTAAGGTTCTCATCTACCTTGAAAGCTATTCGCAAAGGTAAAAAATTAAAAGGCTTTTCAGCAAACCGTCGCGTCCTGAAACTCAATTGACAATGATCTCCCACCCCTTTACGAGATAGCCCCTTATACCTTCCATAAACTAAGTATTTATCACGCTTTGCGGCGTTTACTCCGAGACCTTTGTCAATCTCGGGGTTGATTTTTACAACACTTGCGACTTCACAACCGACGTCAGATCCCATAGATAAAAGAGATCCAGTAGATTGACCCACAGGCGACATACATTTTTCAAATAGACGTGTTTGCAACAACTTAAGGAGAGACAGTGAAATTCAACAACATCCTCGAGGCCATCGGACGCACCCCACTAGTCAAAATAAATCGGCTGGCGAAAGACTTACCTTGTAACGTTTGGGCAAAATGCGAATTTCTCAACCCAGGTGGCTCGGTCAAAGACCGGATTGGGTACAACATGGTCCTTGAGGCTGAGCAAACTGGACGCATTAAACGTGGAGACACCTTAATTGAACCCACTAGCGGCAATACTGGAATTGGTATTGCGCTGGCCGGCGCGGTCTTTGGCTACCGCGTGATCATAACAATGCCCAAGAAAATGAGCCGCGAAAAACAAGTGGTCCTAGAAGCCCTCGGAGCTGAGATTATCAGAACACCAACAGAAGCCCCCTCACATTCACCAGAAAGTCATATTGGCGTTGCCATGAAGCTGCAGCGCGAATTACCCAACGCCCATATCTTGGATCAGTATGCCAACCCAGCCAACCCCGATATTCATTATAAAACTACGGCCGTGGAAATCCTCGAAGATCTGGGA
>JAYQON010000115.1:0-9211 GCA_038144835.1 Bdellovibrionales bacterium | reverse complement strand
AGTCTGAGCATAGAGGGCTTGTGGCAGAAAAGACCGAACAGCGGATGAAGCGTTTTAATCTGCTAACTACCGAGCGTGATATGCTTCGGAAAAAGGCAGAAGCGCCGGATACTCACGGTAAAAATCCTTTCAAGTTTTTAGTTCAGAAATTTCGTAACTGGAAAAATACACGACGATTAAAATTTCTTGATAATCACTTCGATGAAGAAGTTGACCGACCATTCTATAAACTAACAAGTCACATTCTTGATTTAGAAAAAAGACTTAGTCACCTTGAAAGTAATGTTGAAGGTGAAGTGCTGCGTAGGCTTGCACCTCAAATCACTGAGAAGGAAAATATCGATAGATCGCTTGAGCGCGTGAGAAGCTGGGTCGCTGGCGCGCGTGGCGAGAGAGAAGTAGTTCGTACGTTGGCAGAGCTACCAGAATCATTTTTTGTAATCAACGATGTCGTTCTTCAATTAAAACCGCCGTTGAAGTCATCAACTGGTCTTCGCTTTCAATGCCAAGCGGATCATATTGTGGTTGGTCCGCCAGGAGTGTTCAATATAGAAACAAAGTACTGGAGTTCGGAATCAGTTCAGAACCTGGATCTGAGATCCCCTGTAGATCAGATTAAACTTACAGGTAAAGGGCTTTGGAGAGAGTTGAACAAAGCCATTAGCAATCGCCAAATTAAAGTAAACAAACATCACTGGGGCGACACAAGCGTCCAGGTTAGAAATATATTGGCTATGGTGGGCGCAATGCCAAACACTGAGTTTCAGTTTGTCAAAATTTTGCCAATCAATCGGTTACAGGGATATTTGGAATATTTTGAACCAGTATTACAAGATCAAGAGGTTGAGAGTATTGCAAATTGGTTTTCACGAGTTTCACCACTGTCAGAAAAACGTAGCGCGTAATTCAATGTAACAATTTCTATTCTAGATTTACGCTGTTCCAAATTCGGAATCGCCGGTCTTTTAGTTCTAACTGAACTAACTCCATGGATTTTTTGTGCGGAACAATTAGGTTAAAACCGATTCTATTTGTTGCAAGCTGGTCCCCTCTTATTCTGTCGTAATTGTTTTCGCATAGAGAGGGGCTCGAAACTACAAATACTGATTTTTTCACGGCCTGGAGTGGAGTTTCCTGTTTAAAATACTGAAGGTGTTTGTGGCCGTGTAAACTCAGGTGATAACCATTTTCAAAAAGAAAATCTAAACCAGCCTGGCCATTTATCACACGCATGGCCGGTCGATGGAACCAGGTTTTTAAAAAAGTAAACCCATATTCATACCCAGCGGCTTCTGGCGTTATTAGGTGATGGTGCATAACCGCAATTTTGTACGTTTCAGATTTATTTGGAATTTGAACTTGTGAGGGAAAAACACCGCGGGCCATTTCATGAAGTATGGAAGTGTTAATTAATGTAATCTCTATGCTTCTTCCATTTACAATAATAGATTTTTGAGCGGAGCAAGTTTGATTAAAATGGGTCAACGGTTCTTTGTACTTTCGAGGTTCATACACAGAAGATTTGCTGAGATATGTGCCTTCACTTGAAAAGTAACTGCCAATTAACTTAAGCCTGCTCGCGCCCGCCCAGGAGTCGTGATTCCCAGGAACAGCAAATATTTTATCGTCGCTAACACCACAACTACGTAATTGCGCAAAAAAGCTGTTTAGTTCGAAAAAGTCTTCTTCTGAACCTGTGTCTGTCAAGTCGCCAGAAAGTATAAAGTAGTCACCTGCTACTAAGTCACCCCTATATTTTAGGAGATCTATAAAAATATTAACAAGGGTCGGGCAGTGCCCGTAGCCGAAAAGGCGCTTTGTCTTTGCAATGTGCAGGTCGGAAATGTGCCAAACAATGCTCTTTCTATTCTTGAAAACTGATAAGCTGTTTTTTTCGCTATTTTCTATGAACGAGAGGTTAGTAAATTGATTTCCTGGTCCCGGTGGAAACGAAAATTCAATATTGTGGCTGGTGTGATGGCTTTTTTTTTTAACTTTTGATTTACGTAATATACCTGAACGTCGCTTTCCTCTACCTGGAAACGATTTTCGCATTCCTGACAATTTGAGATTTTAACGTGCCCAAGCTCACTAAAGCGTCCGGCGATTGTCTTTGATCCGCAGTTCGGACAAATAATTCGGTACCATTTAGAAAATCGGCCAGGATCGTCATTTACTAACTTCTCGCAAACCGCGTACGCATATCCCAGTTGGATTGAGAATTGAAAACACAAAAGCGACGGCGAGAAAATTTCGGTTTCCTCAATAAAGTTAATAATATTTGTCGAAACTTGAGTCATGATTTCAGTAACTTCCCATGCAAAAAATCAACAAGCTCTTCGGTAACGGCCCCAGCTCGCACCCAAAATGTACCAGCTGAGAAAGCCACCCATACAGTGTACGCCTCGCCCTTATATACAAAATCTATGCCTGCGCTGTCCTGGCTGTATCCATCTTTCTCTGCCTTTTTTACCATTTTAGTTTCCCACAAGTCACGATGTGCTTGTGCTACAAGAGTCGCCTCTTCAATTTCTGCATTACGATTCACGAATTTTCCACGATGTGCCGTGCCGCCTAATTCTTTTGCTAGAGACTTGGCACCAGCCTTATCTTCAACCCGCAGCTGCTGAATATGAGGAAGAAATTTACCCCTCAACGAAAGATACTCATGAACTTTTGTGAGTGCGACATCACGAGCGTCCATCCCTCGAATTTGAAGTGTACTTTTGTCATCATTCCAGACTGCGATAGTGAACTGCGGTTGCGTAATGTATCTCACATTTAAGTCTTCAATGATTTCCTTCGGTCTCCCTGTGGATGCGATAATAAAATAGGTCTTATTGCCGTAAACAGCCACCTGTAACAGATCACCTTTAGTGGATAGTTTTCTGGGGACATAACCCTTACCGCAGAGAGTTTGCCATGCGGTTGCATCGAATGATCCTTTAATATTTTTTGCACCATTTTTAAACGCCTTACCCGTGTTTGCATCAGTAACCACGAAAAACCTGTATGAGGTATTGTAGGCAAACGCAGTGTCCGGTTGCTCGGCAAGAATTTGATCAACAGACAAATCTCCGGCCAAATCGTTAACTAATTGCAGGTGAGTTTTGCTTGCCTGTCGCCATTTGCAGAAAATCTTGACTGACTTTGATTTTTTCAAGATCAAAGTCTTTTTCGAGTTCGTTTTTCATTTTTAGTTTCTCCCTTTATATTTAAGATTTTGAACAGTTACTTTATTTTCTTTTAACCATTGCACGAGATCGGCTTTTGAAAATCGCACAACACGGTCACTCATCTTGTGGTGTGGCACTGTTCTGTTATGCACCCACCAATACAATGTGCCGAGTTTGACTCCCAAAAGCTTTGCCGCCCCTTTGTAGTCGAGAAGTTCGTCGCTCATTTTAGATCACCTCCTTTCATCGTCTGATAAACGGAGGCTATAGGTAGGTAGGCTTGGTCGTCTTTGTGTGAAACGATTTTCTGATTTTCGTTTCCTAACGCTGTTGGTCTTGGGAGTTAATGGCGACGACATTTTTAAATGACATCGGTGAGTTAAGTCGGGAGTGATCCTCTTGAAAGGCTGTCGGCGATAAGTGCGAATATCGTAGGGTCATATCCATAGATTGGTGGCCAAGAATTTGTTGGAGCTTAAAAAGGCTACCACCACGCATGACCCAATGGCTTGCAAAAGTATGGCGGAGATCATGGTAGGTCACATAAGGTCGCAAGCGTTTGCCATCGAAATAGGGTTTTAAGCCTGCCTCTTTGAGACAGTCGTGAAAACAATCATCAAAAATTCGTGCGGAGTTAGTGAACAGATTCCCAACTGAGTTCGGAAATACATATTCAAATGAGTGTGAAGTGAGCCAACGTTTCAGGGGTTCAAAAAGTGGGTCAAGTATTGGTACAAATCGAGTTTCGCCATTTTTAGTTGGCCCATTGAAGCTGCGGCCAACACAAATCAGTCTTGTTTCAAAGTTCAGGTCACTTCGGCGTAGCCCTGCAACCTCGCCTTGTCTCATGCCGGTGTATATAGACGTTAAGTAAATAGTGTAATAGAGGTCACCTTTGAGTTTTGCGATTTGCAAAAGAGTGTCGATTTCGTTTTGACTTTTTAAGTAGCGAAAATTTCTTGCGGCGAGACTTATGCGGGGTTTTCGTATTCGCGGCAATGACTGTATCCACCCAACATCTTTTGCGTAGTTCAAAATTGAAATGAGTAACGTAATGTGATTTGCGACAGTTTTTGGGCTTAGCACTTTTTTAAAAAGTTGGTATTCGTCCACGGTGAGCTGATTTATTTCGTTTAGAGCAAGGTCTTTAAAAAACGGATTTAAGTGTTTGCCGATAATGCTTTTGTCGTCGGCGGATTTTCTTTTTTGTGGTGCGCGTTTGTCGAGCCAAAGCTGACTTGCTTCCTTGAAGTGGCGTATTTGTGTGGGCTTAGGATCAAGACCCATGCGAGCTTTTTGTTGTTTGACCTGAAACTGAAGACAAGCAAGCTCGGCCTCTTCGCGCGTATCGAACGTGAGGCTAACCCTATGGCCCTCGATCATGGGGCGTATGCGAAATTTTCCGTAATGCTCGTGAACAGTTAATTTGCCCATGATGCCTTTCTAGGTTTTGAAAGGCTGGGTTGAAATGAATGAAACCAAAATCGCTATTTCGTTTCACAACATTTGATTAAAATTTGGCCCGAATTGGCCCGAAGTTAAGTCAGCTTGGAGTTTCTGAAACTCCAACTAAATCCGCTAATTCGTTGATTTTTCTCGTTCCTGGTTTCGAGAAAATTGGTTGCGGGGGCCGGATTTGAACCGACGACCTTCGGGTTATGAGCCCGACGAGCTACCAGGCTGCTCCACCCCGCGACGATTATAAGCAGAGTTGAACCTTAAGCGGTTTGGAGTTCTCAAGTCAAGCAGGCAAAAATTTAAATTTCGAATATCTTTGGACAAATGGCTAGGCTGTCAGTTCTGATCGGTGCCGAATCACACCATTTCAAATCATTCAGGCGGCTTTCTTTTCTGCTTCGATCATGCGTTTTAAAGCACGAAAAGCTTCACGGTTATAGGGTATGCCCAACGTGTGTTCGATAAACACCAAAGCCTCGCGTGGATTTTTTGGTACTGGACAGTTCGGATTAGGAAGAATCAAATTGGCATAGCCATTGGCCAGCGAGACGATCTTGGCAAGAGGATGTATCTTCACGTCGCGAATTCTCTGCGGAAAACCCTGGCCAATCGAATTTTCGTGATGTTCGTAAACGATGCTTACAATATCATCAGGCACCACTCCGAGGCTTTGCAACATCTGCATTCCCTTATAGGAGTGGGTTTCATAAACTTGTAGCTCTTCTGCGCTCATCTCGGCTTGAGCCTTCGTGTAAATGGCTTTTGGTAAAGCCTTCATTCCGATATCATGAAGCAAACCACCGAGTGCTAGTTTTTCAAGGGTGACTCGCTTTTCAAAACCCATAGACTGGCCAATCATTACCGCCAGTGAACTGACAGCCACCGAGTGAACCAGAAGTTGGTCAGAAAATGTTCCCAGACTCAGAAAAAGGTCTGCCATCGAACGGTGCGATTCAACCATTCCAATAACGGCATCAGTCACTTGCCGAGAGTTGTTGTAGGTTTCAACATCAAATCCTAAATGTTCAATCTGACGAAAAACGGACCGTGCAGCTTGAGTTACAATTTTGGCTTTTTGGCGTTCATCGAGTTCTTTTTTCTGAATCACGATTCCGGCCAGATTAATCGATTGCTGCGCAACTTTATGGTACTCACCTTTCGTGACCCAGAGATAATGGACTTCTTTGTCCGAATAATTGCGAAATTGATCAATATTAGAGTGCTGACCCGCACGCCCTACGAGGACAAATTTGTCGTCACCTAAGCGAATATACAGGTCAACCTGGATCATTACGCCGCGGATAAATTCATTGATAGGAATAGGGACGTAGTCCTTGGCCATTAACTCCATAAGATCCTTATCGGGAGATTTCGATAAGATTAGAGTTTTTCCTGACTTGGCCTAGACCTAAAGCCAGTGTAGTTTGAGCCCAATGCAATCTTTTGACATGGCGCTAAGCGTAGAAAATCTAAAAAAATCGTATGGTCAAACTCAAGCGTTGCGAGGTGTGACTTTTGGCGTGAAGCCGGGTGAGGTTTTTGGACTGTTGGGTCCCAACGGTGCGGGCAAAACATCTCTTATCTCAATCATTGTCACTTTGGAGCGTGCCACTTCGGGACAGGTGAAAGTTTTTGGCCATGATGTGTCCCGAGAACCACGTCAAGCTAAATGGCGAACGGGATGGATGCCACAAGAGATCATCAATCACGGATTTTTTAGCGTCGAGGAAATTCTGAATTTTCATGCGGGGTATTACGGCGTTCGAGCACCACGAGAGCGTATAGCCTACTTACTAGATGGACTAGGTCTATATGAGCATCGGCAGAAAAAGGTTAAACAATTGAGCGGCGGTATGAAGCGCCGATTGATGATTGCCAAAGCTTTGGTGCATGACCCTGGTCTATTGCTCTTGGACGAACCCACGGCCGGTGTTGATGTGGAGTTGAGGGCGCGGATGTGGGATTTTGTAAGTGAATTACGCAAGCAAGGGCTATCAATTCTTTTGACGACGCACTACCTTGAAGAGGCTGAGCGATTATGTGATCGCGTGGCAATCATTCATCAAGGTGAAATTCGTGCCATTGGTCCAACTCGCGAGCTGATTGAACGCTGGAGTCGAAAGCGCATCACCTTGCGTCTGATTAATCCTGTCGAAAAACTGCCTCATCCGGATTTGTTTGAGGGGCACGGTAATAATTGGATCTATCTCACAGCTATGGATATGACTTTAGGGCGTCTCTGCTCAGAGCTAAATTTAGATGCGGCGCAAGTTGCCGACGTGAATGTCCAAGAAGGCAAGCTCGAGGATGTCTTTCTGCAATTAACGAACGGAGGGCGGGTATGAACAGAAGTCTAAATTTTACCCCCTTTATGACCCTTTTGCGGAGAGAGATTTCTCGCTTCATGAAGGTGGCCGTGCAGACTCTGTTTACTCCCATGATCAGTTCCACTCTTTACTTGATGATTTTTGGCGTCAGTCTGGGAAGCAAAATCGTCTTTGCAAACGATCTGCCGTATCTTTCATTTCTCATACCAGGTCTAGTTATGATGGGATGTTTGAATAACGCTTTTCAAAACAGTTCAAGCTCAATAATCAGTTCAAAATTCAGTGGCGACTTGGAGGATTTGAAAGTTGCTCCTCTAAGCCCATTTCAAATCATCAGTGCGATGATGATCGCTGCGCTGGTGCGTGGGCTGGTCGTTGCCGCTCTTACTCTTTTGATTGGTGAGATTTGCTTTTACTCCGTTTACGGGAATTGGTTGCCAGTGGCTCGCCCATTAGAACTTTTGGTCTTCTTGGCGGTAGGAGGGTTGGCTTTTGCGAACCTGGGTATCGCAGTGGGATTTTGGGCTCGTTCTTTTGACCAACTGAGCGGGATCACTGGGTTTATGCTTTTACCCCTGCTTTATTTGGGGGGAGTGTTTTTTTCCGTAGAACAGTTGCCAAAATTTTGGAAATCGATTTCCTTGTTTAACCCCTTACTCTATATGATAAACGGGGTTCGCCATGGGCTGCTTGGTCAGTCGGATGTAGAGCCCGGGCAGGCTTTTGCAGTCAGTCTTGTCGCGCTTTTTATCACTTTGCTTATGGCCTTGGATAGTTTGCGCCGTGGTAGTTTCCAGAGGTGGTGAGAAATGTTTGAAGCACTTTCCGACAAATTGACGGGTACTCTGCAGAGGATTCGCGGACAGGGTCGCATTACTGAGAGTAATATTGAAGAAGCGATCAAAGAAATTCGTCTCAGTCTGCTCGAGGCAGACGTAAATTTTAAAGTCGTAAAGGGGTTTTTAGACCAAGTTAAGGCAAACGCCCTTGGAGCAGAAGTACTTACGAGTCTGACTGCGGGCCAGCAATTCACCAAAATTGTTCACGATCAGTTAGTGCATATTTTGGGAGATTCCGCGCAGCAGATGGATGTGCGCGGCAATCCTGCCGTCATTTTTTTAGTTGGTCTTCAGGGGGTTGGAAAAACAACGACTTCGGCCAAGCTGGCTCTTTATGTTCGGCAAAAGTTACAAAAAAAGCCAGGTTTGATCCCTGCTGACATCTATCGGCCAGCGGCCATTGAACAGCTCACAGTGTTGGCAAAACAAAATAATATTCCAGTTTTTCCAACGCAGTTAGGGCAAAAGCCCGAGCAGATTCTCGAAGAGGCTCGTTCTTGGGCTCAGAGGGAAATGATTGATGTGGTCATCGTCGACACCGCTGGGCGGTTGCAGATTGATGAACCGCTAATGTCTGAGCTGAGTAATCTAAAAAATGTCTGGGCTCCCAATGAAGTTTTGCTTGTGGCTGATGCGATGTTGGGGCAGCAGAGCGTGCAAGTCGCGGAAGGCTTTCATCAGCGCTTGGGCTTGACCGGATTAATACTCACAAAGGTGGACGGTGACGCACGCGGTGGAGCGGCTCTAAGCATAAGATCGGCCACCGGGGTGCCCATAAAATTTTTAGGTGTAGGAGAAAAAGTAGCTAATCTTGAGGTTTTTCACCCTGACCGGTTGGCGGGACGGATCCTAGGCATGGGCGACGTCATGTCTTTGGTCGAGAAAGCGCAAGAGGTTATAGATGAAAAGACAGCCCGTGAATCGGCCAAGAAGATTGCCAAAGCCGCGTTTACGCTTGAGGATTTTCTAGGACAAATTCAAATGATGAAAAAGATGGGCGGGATAGAGAGTCTTCTCAAATTAGTTCCAGGTATGGGTCAAATCACCAAACAGTTGAAAGATATGGCGCCTCCTGACAAGGAAATGAAAAAAATAGAAGCTATTATTCGGTCAATGACGCCTGAGGAGCGTAATAATCCAAAGATCCTTAATGGTTCAAGGCGTTTACGTATTGCGAATGGGTCTGGTACTGAGGTGAAAGACGTGAACAAGCTTGTGCAGCAATTCACTCAGGCGCAAAAAATGATGGCTCAGATGATGAAGTTTGGAGTCCCCGGAAGGGGTGGCCGGGGTTGGTTCTAGAGTTCTGCAGTTCCTTTAAGAGGAAACTCTTGCCTCGCTTCCAAAAGCATTGTAATCCCTTGTGTCTTTGCACTGTTAGGCAAATTTAAGCAGTTGTAAACCTTAGGAA
>JAYQON010000114.1:0-9302 GCA_038144835.1 Bdellovibrionales bacterium | reverse complement strand
GTAGGCAGCAGAGCTATAACCTTTAAACCGAAAACCAATCCAAACATAAACAAGCCACATCCTCTTCATGCGAGGGCCCCACGATTTTGTTGGCCGCTTCAACAAGTTCAAGCACGAGGTCACCAATGCGTTCCATATCAGCCCGGCTTAACGAATAAACGCCAGTAAAGTGAATCGCACCTTCACTTTCACGACGCATGATTTCGTTAGCTCTTTGCCTCCAGCTCGCATGATGTAACCAACTATGGATTGAATTCACTGGCGCGTGCACATTTGTTTGAGTTGCAACCCAGCTCTCTTTTTTTCGAACCACAAGTCCCATGGTTTGCAATACCGTCAAGGCGTGCTGAACCGTATTCAAAGGCAAGTGCAACCGTTCTGAGAGCGACTTTTCATCACCCGACCCTTTAACCTGGGATAAAATATGTAAAGCGCTCCAATGCCAATTCGAATAATAAATTGACTGATGCTCAATCTCCGTTAACACAGGACTCTCAACCTCAGCCATAGCGTCTCTTTGCCGGTTCACCATTTGCTTGAGTCGTTTGAGCAGATGCATCCGCAAGGCCGGTGTGACCGCACGACCATAATGGACCATCTCTAAAAAAAATTCTGTTGTATCCGCACCTAGCTTCCAGAAGGCGGCCAACCCAACCGCATGATCTGGAGTCAAATGGATATGTGAATTAAGCACCTGAGACATAAAGGATCGCTGACATCCAGCCGCATCAGCCAATTGGCTTTTGTAGCTGCGCACGTGTTGATTTTGCTCAACAATATCATTGAGATACTTTTTATAATCTGTGTACGAGTAAATTTGATCCATGCTCATGGTTTCTATCATCTAGCATCAGACTGAAGTTTATAAAACATTAAATTTGGATTTATAATTTAATATTTCTCATATTGTCAGGCGACCTCAGGGATAAATATAGCTGCTTCCAGGTCAATCATGACCTGAGACTAAGGAGTTAGACCATGAGACGATACCTGGCAGGAATACTGCTCGCGGGCCTTTTAGGCGAAGCTGCCTCAGCCGCCGAAATCGGCTGCACAATCACGCGAACCCATAAATTTCGCAACGGGGACGTAGCGACCCATCAAGTAACACATGAGTTTGATCTGAACCGTAGGTTCGGTGGAGTTATGACCGTGGGAAGACTGCATTCGTTTTTGCTTCCCGACTGGGCAGAGATCAGATTCGGTTTTGAGGTGTTAAATCGCAATCTTCAGACCCGTCTGAGCATTGAAAGCCGCTCCAATGTGACCCACCGTCAGATTCATTTTCACGAGACTTTTGGTTCACCAACTGCAATTCCCGAAGCCGTTGAAACCCGCTTCAACAGCGTAAATTACGACTTCTCGGTTGAATGCTCGTTGAATAATTGACCAATTTGCAGCACAACCTTTTACGTCAATAAACTGGAGGTTCAAAAGATGTTCAAATTCCTAGTATCGCTGGTTCTTTCTGTTATGGCCTTGTCCGCAGGAGCTCAAACCCACTCTTCTATCACCTGCCTCTACCGAGCAGTTCCTGATTACGGTCCTGTGCAAAATGTGACTATGCGCTTTACGCAAGACAGGTATGGCAGACCCATGGCTGGGCTAATTCGAGTTGAGGATCAGCGCGGACTATTGCAAGAGGTTCGTATTCCTGGCCGAGACATTGCGAGCATGATTGTACATAGAAACACTGGCACGGAGCTCTCGACCAACATTCACGTCCGTTCGCACGATGTAGATTTGGTTTTGAATTATTCGGGTAATGATTTTGCCTTTGATGCCGGCCAATGGTTGCGCCGTGATTACCTTAGCCTTAACGATCTAGCCATGGCTTACGAAGATATGTTGCACGCTAATTTAATCCAACACCGAGTTAACCAATTTGGAAATGTGCTCGTACAAATGACCGGCAGTGTACGCTGGTATGGTAGCTTACGAAAATTTGCTTCGAGTAAGTTTGTTTGTACAGAGCAGCTGTAAATTTTTTAAAAAATTTTATAAAGCGACTCGATAGGGTCGCTTTTTTTTGAAGTTATATGCGGGTAAATGCTGGGAATCACTTATTCGCCGATGACAGAGCCCTTTTCTCAGCGTAGTTAATCTTGCGATACAGTGCGCCAAAGTGCTACAAACCTTAGTTTTAAATAAAGCTTAATCGCTGGGGACCTATCAATGCTCAAATACAACATTTATATGTCTATTGTTATCGGATCACTTTCGCTTTTTATGACTTTTACTCAGGACGCCAAAGCTCAATCTGAAGAAATGAGTTGGCTCCCTAAATCCTGGAAAAGCACAGGCCCTTCAGCTCAGGCGCAGGCCCGCGCCCGCAACAACCGCGCCGCTCAGCAAGCGCGAGCAGCTAGACAAGCACAAGCCCGCGCCCAGGCCCAAGCAAAGAAACAAGAAGCCCTGCGAGCTCGTAGAGCCAAAGCCCAAGCTGATGCACAAGCCGCGCAAAAAGCTCGTCAGACACGTAACCGTATTGCCCAGGAGCGTATTGCTCGCGTCGAAAATAACAATCAAACCGACCCGACCAAAACTTACAAAACTCGCATCTGTGGCTTTGTGGGAATCTACCGTACTCGTTACATCAGAAGCACCCCAGTTGCCTATATAACAAGTGACAACCTAGGAGCCTTTAGGCTGACTTGGAAATTAGACGAGACCATGACCACGAGCATGGCAATTATCCAGCAACTGGGGCACAATGAATTTGTCTGCCTTGCCGGAATATCAAAAGGCGAGATTCTCTATCCGCTACAAAGGCTCTAGTACCAAAAGTCCTTCCGATCTCAGATCGACGAAAGGGAGATAAGGAATCGCGTGTGACCATCGATTGGAGAATAATCCAATTGACCCGCATGCGATTCGATAATCCCTTTGGAAATACTGAGCCCTAGTCCCGTACCACCTCTAGGTCCTTTCGTCGAAAAAAATGGCTGCATGATTTTATCTATAATGGATAGTGGAATTTCTGGACCACTGTTTATGACAGAAATTAAAATCGATTGATCCGCTTTTTTAGCTTCAATTTTAATCCACTTTTGTTCACATTCAGCCACTGCATCATGGGCATTGGACA
This sequence comes from Bdellovibrionales bacterium, assembly GCA_038144835.1. Lineage (GTDB taxonomy): Bacteria > Bdellovibrionota > Bdellovibrionia > Bdellovibrionales > UBA1609 > JALHOQ01. Next base: position 6,214 of record JAYQON010000114.1, on the reverse strand, counting down.
AAAGGTTCATTAAAACCTGCGAAAACTGCACGGAGCGACACTTAACCATCAACTCAGGATCTACATCGACTTTGACGTCAACACCTGAAATCTGCAATTTTTGTCTCACTAGCTCTAAGGTATCATTCACAACTTTCTCAACCGGCAGAATTTCAAACGGGTCCATATCCGCGTTGCGAGAAAAGGCACGTAGACCCTTAATGATCTTAGTGATTCGCTCCACTGTTTTTTTTACGGTATCCAAATCTTTTGTTAGTTTGTTGAGATCTGGCTGAGAACACTCTAGTTCTTCTTCCATAATTGAAATATGGCCGACAATTACAGCCAAGGGGTTGTTGATTTCGTGAGCGATACCACCAGCCATTTCACCCAGTGTTGCCATCTTTGAGTGAGCGATCAATCTCACCTTGTTTTGCTCATCAAGATGTTGCCATTCAATTTGATCGAGCGCTTGACCAACAAAAATATTTGCTTCGCGATAAAATTCATCGGCGCGTGGGCCCAAGTAGGCCTTGCCTTCCTCGCCACGCAAAACCAGAATTTCATCGTACTTGATTCCGCGTTTTGATGGGATTCTCGATATATACTCGACCACTCCAGAGGAGGCTCGGCGCCAGGGAGAAACAAAGGGTTTGGCTGCGAGATTGGCCCAATAGCCAAGCCTATTAGCAAGACCTTCCTGTGCTAAAAAATGTTCTCCCAATTCCATATTTGTTTTTAGGAAGACTGGTCTACCGCGGCCCTCTGAACAGGCAACTACCAAAGCTTGCTGCCAATCCATTTCTGCCCGGAGAGTAAATAGATATTTTTCTAAAAGAGTCTCCCTCGAATTTGACTGAGCCGCTAAATTAGAAACGGCTGATAAGACTCTTAAATTTTTATTAATCTCATTGAGAGCTAAATTTCTCATCTGAAGATCGGATTCGGTGATCTTCATAGTTTGCCAAATCATCATGAAATCAATAACCGGATCGAGTTCAGAGAAATCAGCGAAAGTAATACCTAGCTCAGTCACTCTTTGCGGATCAGTAAAGACGGGACTTATACACAGTAAAATTTCTTCTTGATTCAGAGGAATTGGCAAATATCTCAGATTTAAATTCAGACCACGAATCCGTGCATCTCGTTGACGTAATTTTCCTTGATCCACAGGGTCGCAACAAAACTGTTGTGAATTTTCAAAAAAATCTTCTATTCGACGCCCCAAGGGCTGAACTCCCTGAGCAAGCAAGGTAAATGATCGTCCGGCCTTCACGATTTTACCATCCCTGCGAGTAACTAAGCTGAATGGAAAAAGAGAATTTAAGATCAGTTCAACCATGTTGGAACCTACAGAAATTTGATTCGAAAGTGGGCCTCTTCTCCTATTTCTGGGGGCCGTTGGATGTGACCCTCCAAATATAGCCTGGTTACCGAGACTTTCACTCCATAATAGACTGCAAGTCCTTCAATGAGTCCTTTCACCATCGCACTTAGACCTTTACGCTGAGAACGATAGATTACGATGAATTCACCTTCGACTAATTCGCTACAGTTAAACTCAGGTGGAGTCATTCCCTCAAGCAGAGACCCCATTTTGTTGTGCATTTGATCTAAATTCGCGAGACAACACTTAAAGCTGCTGCCAAACATTCGAATCATCGGTCCATACGGAGTTTTAGAAGCATAACTGATCCAATAGCGACCAAACGACTCTAACAAACGCTCGACTTCGACGCCACTTGTCTCTGAAATGGCGTTAACCATTCTGAACGTCATAGCATCGTCATAACGACCCATTTTTTCAAATTCAAGTGGAGCTCCCGATTTGATCAGAACTTCTGTCCATACTTCGTCACCAAACGAGTCTCGAACCATTGACTTAATTGCGTCATTAATCATGCCATACACGGTCCGCCTCCCACTTAATTTTAACCCTAAAGCTAAGAATACAGCCTTTGTAACAAATTGTCTGAGATGTGTGGAATTAGGTCCAGAAAACTCATGATTTCCTTTAGCCCTTAACAATTTCTTATACTTTTACAGGACCTAATTTATCTAGAAATCGACAAACAAAAGGTTAAGATGTGACTTATGACGATCAACGATCTCTCTTCTGTCGGTAGCTCCATCTCTCGCCACCGTATTATGGTCGTCGATGATGAACCAGAAATTATGACCATGGTGGTTGATTACCTTCGCAAACATAATTTTGAAGTTTACGGCAGTCCCAGCGCCGAGAAAGCCGCTAAAGAAATTCCTCGCCTAAAGCCTGACTTGATTGTGCTTGATAAATTGATGCCAGGAATGTCTGGCAATCAACTTTTGACTTGGCTGAAACAAAACCGCACCGATTGCAATCCTATGGTTCTCATAATTTCGGCGCTTGATAGTGAACCGGAAAAGGTTTCATCATTTGAGCTCGGAGTCGACGACTACCTAACGAAACCTTTCTCTCTCAAGGAAATGCTTTTTCGCATCAAAGCCCTGCTGCGCCGTCGGCCAAATGATACCCCAAGGGAACACCTCGCAATCAATAAAGATGCATACACAGTTTTTCTGCACGGCAAAGAAGTCTCTCTGACTTTGACTGAGTTTAGAATAATAACAAAACTCAATGATCATTTTGGTCAGGTATGCACGCGAGATCAATTGCGTGAACACGCTCTGACTTCGCCCAACGTCACCGACCGCACTATTGATGTTCATATCGCCTCGCTGCGACGCAAACTCAAAGACACCCAAACTACCATCAAAACTGTGCATGGCGTAGGATATAAACTAATCTACTGAAGGCCTTGCACTAAAGGCAAAGAACCGGTCTCTACTCTTGCTTGATAGACAACTGCGTTGCCATGTTCTTGCTGGACAAATTCATTTGATAAACCCAATATCGTTTCGCCAGCTCCCAGGACCAAAAACCCACCTGGATGGAGTCTTTGACGCAAGCGCCGAAGGATATCTTTTTTACGATCGACATTCTGGTAAATGAGAACGTTGCGACAAAAAATTATGTCAAATTTTCCCACATGGTCAAAAGGCTCTGTAAGGTTGAGAATTTGAGTGGTAACAAAACTCCGCACATCTGAGTTCAATCCCCACCGACCATCTTGAAGTTGCGTAAAATATTTTAACAATAACTGTGATGGTAAACCTCTTTGCACTTCTAACTGACTGAAAACCGCCAATTTCGCTCGCTCCAGAATGCGCTGACAAATATCTGTGGCTAAAATTTCAAAAGTCCATTTTGGACTTTGCGAGGCAAGCAAGGCCTCTTGCAGAGTAATTGCCAAACTATAGGCCTCTTGCCCAGAGCTTGCAGCCGCAGACCAGATTCGCAGATGTCGCTTCTGCTCGGCCAGCATTCTTGGAAGCATATAATCTCGGAGGGCTGCAAATATCTTGGTATCTCGAAAAAAAGAGGTTTCATTGTTTGTTGCTGAGTCGAGAAGAAACTGTTTAAATGCATCTGGTGGCCCAACCTCAAAAATCGTTTGTAGAGCTGAAATATCCTTGACGTTGAGATGCACAAGAATCTCACGCAAGCGACTTTCCAAAAGAAAATAATTTGAGGTCGAATAAACTATCCCCAAATGCCTTTCGATATATTTGGCAAAAAATGCCAGATGGCTCGCGTGCATAACACCTCCATCAAAAAATGAATCTCACGTACATCTTTATCGGTAAGCCACTGACTCAAACCTAACAGGATTAACAAATTCTTAAAGAGGTGTTCATGCAGGTAGCATATAATTGCGGGTAACTTCACATCTCGAACCTAACTGTCTGATTGTTAATCACTTTTTCTCAAACTTTAATCATCAATCATTGGTGCCGCCACCTTAGCACTTCTGATTACGAATTTGAAAGTTGCTCCTCACTGGGCCTTGCCGATAATACTGTCATTGGGGGAGTGATTTATGCTTCTTAGTAGGCTTCTGGTTCTGATTTTTTCGATTATTCCATTTGGTTTTACCGACGTAATATCAGATCTCGAAAATGATCTTTTATTGCATCATCGGTCGCTTCCCAAGTCGTGCCACATCAAAAGCCCACAGATGAAGTTGGCATTTGCCTGCGCCCCATTGATGCCAGAAACGACAAATGTGCGCTTTCATAAGGTTCACGAAACAAATGGAGTGAATTTCTGTTTCAACAGCTTTGTCAAAATAGATAAAGGCGGCAATCAAGTCGACATCACAGTTCTAAGAGATGTCGAGGGAACTGTACGCCGATTTGGATATAGAGTCGATAAAGACAAAATCAAAAAAGATTTTACGGGTAAATATATTCTGCCCCTTGAGGGGCTAACGGGGAAATGCTTTGGCTACACACCAAAATATCAAAGCTATTGCTCAACAGGATTTTTTGGCTTTGGAAACACAGATATTCAAATGACATTAGCCATCGATTTTAGTTCCAATAATGGCATTTTGCAGGAAACTACTGTGAATCACGCTACCATCAAGGATAGCCAAGTGAACAGCAACGCCATCAGCGCAAATCAAAATTTTGATTTGCGAGAGGTGAATCTTTTGCTGTTAGAAAGTGCTCGCTCGGCACTGGCTGCCTACGCCAAGAAACGTAGATCTTCACCCATCTCCAAAAAAGAGATGCATTATGAAAATGCCCGAACTGAGGCCTTCAGACGGTGCGACGCCTTGATGATAGAATTGGAAAGCAAATGGCATCAATCGCTCGAGAGCACAGAGCAAAATGCGGATATAAATTGGTTCCGTCGACAGTTGGAAGGCCCAGGGGCTAACCCAAAAGCCAACGCAATTCCCGACGTAAACCGTTAAAATACTGTCAAAGAGACCTACATTAATTTGCAATTTTCATAATCCGTCGTTTCTGCGCCGTCGTTGGATATTTGGCGAATGACTCTTCTGTGCGAGAGAAATTAAAAAAAGTGTAAAAAGGGTTTACGACTAAAAATTTGTGTCTCCTATTTTGAGAAGCTCTATGGATTTCACAGCGTAAGGCCGAGATAATCAGTGAATACAAAGACGAATACTGAGAGAAAGGCCCTTATATGAAATACGTGACCATGTTAATATTAGGCTCGGCAATATTCTTAGGGGCTAGTAAAAATGTCTCCGGCTCAGAGTTGAGATTTGAAGGAGATTTAGTCCTGCATCCAAATCAGCTCTCGGCGTACTTCAATCAGACCGCAACGGAAATCAGCAATAGCACAGTTTTAGAGTGGGCTTTAATTAATTTTGCCAAGCCCTACAAAACAAAATGGGAGGATGTTCGTGCGATTGGCCCTTTCAATTTGAATTTTTCTGCGGGGCAAATTCAAGAGCAGGACATAAATTTTAATTTCCAATGGAAATCTCCCGCATTTGACGTCGGAAGGTTTAGCGTTAAAGACCAGGTTGTGCGCAACGTTGGAGGCTCGCGATTGATAATGATCGTCGAGGGCGAGTGCACCAATATGAAAATTGAACTCCCATCAGCGAACTGGAATATTAAGGGCAGAATGGGATGGTATTGGAACGGCACCTCTTTACTTGCACACTGGAAAGAATTTAGTTTTGCAGCGACTGGGGGGATAGTTCCAAAGATTCAACTGGGAAACTGCCAAGGATCACAGAGCGTTCAGACCACTCTACGAGAGTCTCTAGAAACGGCGGCACGAGATCGTGTGTGGATGGAAAACGCGCTTAAATCAATACTTTTGAGTCGCACTCAGACTGCCCTTACGCGCTTCCAGACTGAGTTGCTTCGCTCACACTCTAGCTTGTTAAAACCAGGTCTTGAAATAAAATGGAATCCTGCCCAGATTAGTCCACTTAAAAACGGCCTACTGCGAGTCATAGGGCAACTTTCGGTAAAAAAAGACGATATGGTGAACCTTAATGAGCAAGTCCCTCGCAGCCAATCCGAATCTTTACTCGAAGAAATCACCGAATCCGGCTTTGTATTTCCCAAAGACACAATTCCAAAAATTGTAGATTTTATTTATCGACGCGGGGAGCTCAACGCCCGCCTGAGTTCATTGAAGATCTCACCCTTTAGATCCCTCATGCAAAATCGCTCGACACAACGACAGGTTTGGCCGGATCTACTTGCTTTTCCAACAAAAACTGAGTTTTTTTTCGATGCAGCCACAAATAAACCGCCAATTTTTGGCAACGGCACATCTTCGTCATCTGGAACTTTGTCGTATCCACTCGAAACACGCATAAAAATTCTTCAGTGGGCGCCCTCTGCTCAAGGGTATGCACCC
>JAYQON010000113.1:0-9466 GCA_038144835.1 Bdellovibrionales bacterium | reverse complement strand
ACTATAATTGCTCTTGGAGCTTGTTTTGAATGCCCAATTCCAGCCACTGCCCATGTGGTGTGGTTAAGGCGAATGACCGACGGGCAAGGCCGTGTTTTTTTAAATCGACCAAGATTAAATATCAATGCGAGCCCGTTTGCTGAATATATTGAGCGGTATGCCCTCCGCGAGGATCGGTATCGTGAGTGGGCTCATGAACAGTTGATTCTTCCCGAGGGCGCCCATCAGGGTCTAGAAGGTTTTTTAGATTGCTCAGAAGCCTTCAGAATCCCTCATGCGTTGACAGTTTTGCCGGAAAATATGCGCGATTGGCCGCAGTTTTGGAGAAAACGCTCAAATTGGGGATTGCGTGTAGTGGAAGTTCGCGACGATCTTCTGAGTAAAGAGCAAATCCAAAGCGTTGTGACAAGCGTGCCGGCAAACAATCTTTTATACAGTCGACGTTTACCCGGTTTTGAGATGCCCTTAGATATGAGTTGTGTAGATTGGGCTTTAGAATTAGGTCAACCTCCCGATACTGTGCATACGGTGTCGTTGCATGAGCGTAAAGACGATTTAATCTCGACATTTCAAAAAATAGAAAAATTTTCTGCGCCTATCTTGAAGTTGGCGATTGAAGTACGTAATTTTTCGGAATTGCTCGCCGGTCATCTTTGGTGGCAGGAAGACCCTGGGCGTCGCGCTTTTTTGCCACGGTCTACTTCTGGCGGACGTTGGCGTTGGTATCGTTCACTCTTTGGCCCTCAAATGCCAGTGCATTTTGTGCGAGAGGGTGAGGGCAGCAGTCTTGATCAACCGTGCCTTTATCAGTGTATTTTGCAAAAGCCTTTTGCTGGGCGATTTGCTGCAGTTTTAGGTTCACCTGTAGAGCACAGCCGTACACCCATGGAGCATAAAGATTATTTCAACTATCCGGTGGTGGCCGTCGAAGTTGGTGAGCACGAGATCTGTGAAGCCCTTCCTATTTTGCGACAAATGGGTCTGTGCGCGGCGGCTGTGACTTCACCGTTAAAGACGGCAATCTTACCATTGCTGACGGAGCGAACAAATGAAGTTTTACAGGTGGGAGCGTGTAATACCTTGTGGTTGGATGACCAGCGAGTAGTTGGACACAACACAGATGTATTGGCTTTGCGGGACTGGCGAACCGAATTGCCACCATCACAAAGCGTTTGGCTATGGGGTGGTGGTGGAGTTCGGACCTCGGTCAAGCTTGTCTGGCCTGAAGCGCGTGAATTTTCAGCTCGTAATGGTAGCGATGAAATAGGCTATCCTGATCTTTTAATTTGGGCTACCAATCGCGCTCGTGACTTTAAATGGCCATCTAAGGGCGTACATCCAAAGTTGATTTTGGATCTGAATTACTCGGAGGATTCTCCAGGGCTCGAATGGGCGGTAGCACAAGGTTTGCCCTATCTTTCTGGCTTGCGTATGTTTCAACTGCAGGCTCAATATCAACGAGTCTTTTGGGACCAGTTTTTAAAAAATAATGAGTGACAGCATTTTGCTTTGCAATTGGTGCGCAGGAAATTAGCCTGAGTGTTCGCGAAGGGAGACGATGTGAGAGGAAATCATTTTGGTCGAGTATTTTGCTTGCACACTTTTGGCGAGAGTCACGGTCTTGCATTGGGTGCGTTGATCGATGGATGTCCTGCCGGGGTCGTTTGGCAGCAGGACATGATGGATCGATTTTTGGATCGCCGTCGCCCTGGTAAAAGTCAGCTATCTTCGGGACGACAAGAGTCAGATCGGGTAGAGTTGCTGTCGGGAGTTTTCGATGGGTTGACTCTCGGCACTCCCATAGCCGCTATTGTTCATAATCAAGATGCGCGTAGTTCTGATTACCGAACTGACCAGATGCAGACCAGACAAGGTCATGCCACGGACTTGTGGGCTGAAAAATACGGACATTCTGATCCGCGAGGGAGTGGCCGAGCATCGGGACGTGAGACGGTCAGCAGAGTGATCGGAGGTGCCGTTGCACGAATGTTGGTCAATCAGCTTTACCCCGAAGCACAAGTGATTTGTTTTACTTCGCGTATTGGTCGGGTTGGCATGAGTTACGAGGACGCTGTGGATGTGGCTGAGGCACTTGAGGGAGATCCTTGGCAGGTTGATGAATTCAGTGCTCGCTGTCCTTCTCCAGAAAAAAATGAGCAGATGGAGATGTTGTTGCTGGAGGCCAAAGAAGCCGGGGAAAGCTATGGAGGAGAAGTCTTATTGCGCTTCACGGGGCTACCGCGCGGTTTAGGGCAGCCCGTTTTTGGAAAACTCAAATCCGAAATGGCTGCTGCCTTTTTGAGCATTGGCGCCGCAGTGGGGCTTGATCTCGGCCTCGGGTTTGAATCCGCTCGCCTTTCTGGTAAAGAATTTCATAATAGTAAACAAGATTATGGTGGTATTCGCGGAGGCCTATCAACAGGAGATCCAATGACTTTTAAAGTCGCTTTTAAGCCGACGTCAACGCGCAAAGAAATGGCTCTGACCGGAAGGCATGATCCATGTATTGTACCGCGTGCGATACCCGTTTTAGAAGCAATGGCATGGCTTGTTCTGGCTGATCAGATACTGCTGGCTCGCTTAGATCGTGTGTGATATGTCCCCGAATTCAGGAGCAAGTGAACATGAAAATGAGAACTAACGGAAGCCATTGGAAGTCGATTCGCGAAAAAGCTGGATTGACTCAAAGAGATGTGGCCCAGATCCTCGGATACTCGACTCCCCAATTCATTTCAAATGTAGAGCGTGGGCGTTGTAGCTTTCCGGTAGAGCAACTGCCTAAACTGAAAAAGCTCTTTAAGCTATCAACGGATCAAATGCTTGATTTGATCATGAAAGAAGAAAAACACTGGTTGCACAAAGCACTCAAGAGTAAATGAATCAAGATAGTCGTACCTGTTTTCCTTATCTCCACGGCTTTAACAAAGAGGAACAAGAGCGCCTCTACAGACAAGCCGAATTTATGGAGCATTCCGTTTACCACGACGTAGATCTCTCTGATTGTAAACACATTCTCGAGGTAGGTTGCGGAGTAGGGGCTCAAACAGCCATACTGCTGCGCAGGTTCCCGCGATTGCACGTCACCGCTATTGATTCCAATGACATTCAATTAGAAGCATGTCGCCAAAGCTTAGCTCAGTTGCCCTATGCTCAGGGCCGCTATGAGGTTCAAAAAATGGATGCTAAGGCTCTCGACTTTGAAGGTCGAAGCTTTGATGGAGCTTTTTTGTGTTGGGTGCTTGAGCATATTCCGGATCCCAAGCAAGTATTGAGTGAAGTGCGCCGAGTCCTAAAACCGGGTGGACGAGTTTATGTGACTGAAGTTATGAACCATGCTTTTTTCTTAGATCCTTACTCGCCCAATGTTTGGAAGTATTGGATGGCATTCAATGACTTTCAATTTGATGCTGGAGGCGATCCATTTATCGGGGCGAAGTTGGGTAATATTTTAATTTCCTTGGGATATCGTAAAGTCGAGACTTGCATTAAGACCTCACATCTCGACAACCGTCGCCCAGAGGCTCGCCGACGCTCAATCGCCGAGCGCTCAGAGTTGCTGCTCTCGGCGGCACAGCAATTGCTGAAGGCTGGATATACAAATGAGGAGACGATTGATTTGGCCAACCAGGAGCTTGCGAGGGTTCAACGCCATCCCGATGCCGTCATCATGGATTCGTTTATGCAGGCTTACGCTGAAACGGGTGACTGAATTTTAAGAAGCGATGTCGGTAAATTTTTATAAAAGTGTCAAAAATTCTATCTTCATTTTGCTGCCCTTCATCTTCGTATTTTCGGCAGCTGCGAGTTCCCTATTCCCGCATTCTGAGTCTAGTGAGCAACTGACTGAAGGTGAAGCTGAGGCGCTTCGTCTAGTGCAGGTAGGACAAAGCATGGTTGCTGGGGGTATGCGTTTTTTGCATCGCCTGAATCCAACGCTTGAGAGTGAAGATCACGGGACACTCAATGACGGAGTCTACCGAATTAATCTGACTCAATCTTCACGGCCTCTGGTTGTCAAGATCAGCCATCCTAACGCTTATACCGTTGAAGTAGACGATGACTATTCAGATCAGCCAAAAGACATCAAATTTAATGGTGAGTTGTGGTCTGATGGTAGCGTTGCGCCGGGAAGCTGGCGATTTCGTGAATACTTGCGGGTGCATGCACTGTTAGGCGAGATTGAAGTCGTACCTCAGTTGGTAGCAGTGATTGAATATTCGACTTTAAAGCCGATACTGCCTAAAATGGAGAGTCGGGAATTCTGGATTGGCTTGGTCATGGAAGAAGTTCCCCGCGCGCATGCGCTTTCGCGTGCCACACCCCCAGCGTCTTTTTTGGCATCTTGGTCTGAGTCAGTGCTTATTCGTGCGGTTCAGCAGATCCTTGAAATTCGGCGCCGCGTTTTAGCCGTGAATGTGATTCCGCGAGATGCTCAGATGGTGGTGACGCCGGACGGTGACGTTTGGTTGATCGATGTTGATGCGTTTCGATTAGATGCAATGGGGTTTTCTAATTTTCCCGTGACTCATGAAATTACCAAGCTGGTCGGAGATTGGGAAATGGCCACGGGAAAAAAATTTGATACGCGCAGCTTACTAAATTACGTTTCCCAAGCCGCAAAGACCATCTTTCCCTGTGAATTGGCATTGGAATCAAAAAAAGGTTGGAGATAACAGCCGCTCCAAAATCCTTCCTCAATCGTTAGATAAGTTGAGCCGTCTGCACGCTCACAGGTAATCTCAAAAATCTGCCTTTCCCGATGGCCTGGGCAAGCACTGTGGTATCCATAAAAATACTCATAACGACCGGTGGAAGGGTTATAATCATACATATTGCAGTAGCCGCTACCTGTGCAGGTTTCACGCTCGTAGCGCGTTGATCGATAGCGCTCTTTGTCTATACCCCAACAACCCATAGCAAAGCTTGGATTTGAAAGAACCAGTGTGAGAGTCATAAAAATCAGTCGGACGGCAAATTTTGACATGATACCCCCTTATTTGTTATCCAGCTGAGCCTCAAAATTTTCGATCTGTTCAGCTGTTGGTCGCCGAACAAAGTACAAGGCTATGATTCCCACCAACATTGTACCTGCGATTTTGAAGTCTGATCTTTGGGCGTGAAGTAACATTGCAAGAGTGCCAAGCATTCCTAGCACGGGAATGAATTGAGGGATGCGCCACTGTTTTCGATGGTTGCTATTTTTTCGATCCAGACGTTGAAAATGAAACAGGCTGGCACTCATAAACATAAATACAATCAAAACAAAAATGCTGGTGGCGCGAGCAAGGGAAGAGACATCACCCGCAAATGTCAGCACTAAAAAAATTACGGCGACGATGCCAATGCTTACATAGGGAGTTTTTGTACGTGAATCAATTTTGGCTACCGTTTTTGGTAATAATCCAAGATTACCAAGGCCATAAATGAGTCGGGAGGCCATGATGAAATTTAAAAGTGCCGTATTCGATACTGCAAACAGCGCAATAAAGCCAAAGGCGTGAGTTGGAAACCAGGGCCAAGCGATACGAATCACATCAACCAGAGGCTGTTTGCTGGTTGCAAGATCTCCCGGCGGCACTACGCTCACCGCAGTGACTGCTACCAGCATATAAATAGTCGACGCGATCAACAAAGACAGCAACAAGCCGATGGGTAGATTACGACGGGGGTTTTTAACTTCCTCACTGACGTTGATCAGATCTTCAAAGCCGATAAATGAATAAAATGTCAGTACCGCTCCCGATAGAATCAATGAAGGAGTCAACCCGGCACCGCTGGGTATGGAGGATAGATCCATTAAATTGACTGACCCCAAAAATGGCAATCCGGCCACGATGATTAGCAACAAACCACTGAGCTCAATGAGCGTCATCACTGCGTTGGCCCACATGGATTCGCGAATGCCAATCCACACGATGAATGTCAAAAGTAAACAAAATCCCACAATGGCTGCGGCTTCTGGAACTATGGGCAATAAACTAGTAAAATAGCCAGAAAACACGCGTGCGGCTGTTGACATGGAAGTCAGCCCAGAGGCCAAGGTTGCCAAGCCAGCAACAAATGCTAAAAACGGCGAACGAAAGGCTTTCCAAATAACAAAAGAGCTACCGGCAGCCTGCGGAAAGCGAGAACCAAGTGCGGCGTAGCAAAGCCCAGTCATCAGCGCCACTAAGAAACTCGCTAAAAAAGCGAGCCAAACAAAATGACCCAATTGGCCTGCGGCTTTGCCTATTAAACCATAGATACCCGAACCGAGAATGTCCCCGATCCCATAAAGTGTAAGTGCAAATAGACCAATATGTCTTTGTAGTTTCGACATTTCCTAACCTAAATGGGTGCGTTTATTTAACAAGGCCCCGGTATATAAAGCTGGCACCGCCAAACAAGACTTGAAATTCGCAAGTAGAAAAAGCGCCAGTCGACTGCATCAGTTGTAGAAAACGCTCGCGGCTAGGGAAGTGGCGCGAGGAGCGATTGAGATACTCATAAGCAAAGCGGTGACCTGTAATCCAACCGCCGATACGGGGAATCACATGGCGTATGTAAATTTCAAATAGACCTTTAAGTCCATTATCGGGAGCGTCTCCCGTCTCAAGGACCATGACCCGACCGCCGCTTTTAACCACTCGAGCCATTTCGCTCAAGGCCTTGGCAGGATTGGCCACATTGCGAATTCCATAGGCAATACTGCTCACGTCAAATTGTTTGTCTGGGAAAGGAAGGTTCATTGCATCGGCAATTTGGAAATTCACTTCCAACCCAGCGCGAACCGCTTTCGGAGGGGCGAGCTCTAACATGGCCGCACAAAAATCCGTGCCAGTCACAGTTCCTGACGGACCAACGGTCTTTTTGAATTCCAGAGCTAAATCTCCAGTCCCCGTGGCACAATCCAATATGCGGTCTCCAGCTTTGGCTTCACTCCAGGTAACTAATTTGCGTCGCCAAGAGTGGGCAAGCCCCAAGGTCATAGCGTCATTGGCTCGATCATACCCGGTTGCGACCTTACTGAATAAGTTTTTGATCTCCTCGGGGTTTGGACCTTGCAAATTCATGGCACCGCCAGCTTGCGATCAAGCGCCTGCAGTAATTTTGGTATTTGGATCATGAGCTGGTTGAATTGATCAAAATTCAGAGATTGATATCCGTCAGACAAGGCCAGTGAGGGGTTGGGGTGAACCTCGATCAGCAGTCCATCGGCTCCCGCCGCCGCTGCGGCCAAGGCCATCGGTGGGACTAATTGCGCGATCCCGGTGCCGTGTGATGGATCTGCCAATACTGGGAATGGCAATTCTGCTTTGGCCAAAGCCACTGAGTTAAGGTCAAAAGTATTGCGAGTCGAAGTTTCAAAAGTTCGAATTCCGCGTTCACATAGAATAACCTGATCATTTCCACCCTTAACCAGATATTCCGCAGCCAACACCCATTCTTTGAACGTGGCAGCCAAACCACGTTTGAGTAGAACGGGTCTTCGAATCCCTCCAAGTTCCTTCAAGAGAGAATAGTTATGCATATTGCGAGAGCCAACTTGAAAGGCGTCGACCACATCCATGAAATCATTTATTTGGCGAGGATCGGTGATTTCCGAAATAAATGGCAAGCCAGTTTCTTGCTTCACCCGTTTTACCATTTCAAACGCGTCACGGCCCAGACCCTGAAAAGAGTCGGGATTGGTGCGCAATTTAAAAAGTCCGCCGCGCAGACCACATCCGCCGGCGCGTTTGACTTCTTGGGCGGTCGCGGAGAACTGCTCCGGCGACTCGATCGAGCAGGGCCCGGCCCAAACTGAAAAAGATCCGTCACCTAGGGTTTGCGAACCTATCTTGACGGGCTTTGAGTTGTGCTTCATGCTGCCCTCGTTTGTAATCGGACGCGATCGTATTGTCTACCTGCCGAATCATCACAGTCCGAACTTTTAACCATAACTTAGAGTTACGATAATCTCTAGTGGTTTTAGAATGTTAGAAGATATCATGGGCGCCTCAGAAGGTTTGGCTTGGCTAACCGATAAGAAAAATAAGGAAAATAAGCAAAATACTGTGGCTTTGCGGGTCAAAGGGGTTAGCTCACACCCGGAGGAAGGTCGAGTTTGTTTTTTTGCCCCGGATTTTGCCCTGAGGCAAAAAAGACCTTGGCTCATTGGTGAGCCAATTCTCAATTTTCAGCCGCCACTCGCCCAGAGACTTCCAACGGTGCGCCAACGCACACCTAGTTTGCAAAGCAAATTTTTATGTCTCCACGAAGACATTTTGCTTAGGATTGGCGCGGGTCAGTTTGAAAAAGTTGTCCCCATGGTTACAGAAGAAATTGATTTTATGGCCACTCTCTCTGCGGCTATGTTTCCGCAAGCATTTGTCCCTGGCACCAATGAGTTCGCCTACGGATTTGAGTTCGATGGCCAAGGTTTGCTGGGTGTGACGCCTGAGGTGCTGTTCGATGTGAGCGATGGAGTTTTACGAACCATGGCTTTGGCCGGAACCGGCATGGTCGGTGGGGCGTCGCTCATGGACAACGCTAAAGAAAGGCACGAGCATCAGTTGGTGATTGAGCATATTGCTACCGCAGTGAAAATTTTTGGATCGGTTGAAATAGGACCGACCAGCGAACGGGTGTACCGACATCTCAAGCATCTGCACACACCCATCGAAGTGCGTTTATTAGGTAGGCCAACATTTTCTGAATTAATTTCTTGTCTTCATCCCACGGCGGCTCTGGGAGGGTGGCCGCGAACAGCGGCTATGGATTGGATGGAGCAACAAGACTTTCACTTGTCGCGCCGACGCTTTGGAGCGCCTTTTGGTTATCAGGTGGGCGAGCGTATGTATTGCGTGGTCGCTATTCGCGGTTTGCAATGGTCGGGCTCGCGAGCATGGCTTGCCGCCGGTTGCGGTGTGGTGGCTCGAAGTCAGGCTCACAGCGAGTGGGAGGAACTTCAATTGAAGCTCGCTTCAACGCGCGCAGCGCTCGGGATATCTTTATGAGCAATATTCGTTTGGCTCAGGACGTGCTGCAGGGGCTGCTGAATCAGGGTGTGCGCGAAATAGTCTTATGTGCTGGCGCCCGCAACGCGCCCTTGGTCACGGCATTGAGTCGAGAAAATCCGTTTAAGACCTATTCATTCTTTGAAGAAAGAAGTGCCGGTTTTTTTGCTCTTGGTCGAATTCTCGCCTCGCGATTGCCGGTGGCGGTCATTACGACTTCCGGAACTGCGGTTGCTGAACTTTTGCCCGCCGTGATCGAAGCTGATCAGCAAGGACTGCCACTGGTGCTCGTGACCGCCGATCGTCCCAAATCTTATCGAGGCAGCGGTGCTCCGCAAACTATAGTCCAACCCGGGCTATTCTCACATTACGTAGAAAACTCCTGGGATTTTGAGTTGGAGTCAGGTGCGTTTCGAATTTCTCCTCGACGTCCCAGTCATATCAATGTTTGTTTCGACGAGCCGCTCATAGATGCCGAGCCTCAAGAC
>JAYQON010000112.1:405-9842 GCA_038144835.1 Bdellovibrionales bacterium | reverse complement strand
GTGCTCATAATAGCCAAATTTACCGCCATTACCGGTCGCAGATTTTCCTGGCATGAAGCTGCCACACGTTTTGCAGCGTACAATCCCAGATAGGAGATAGTCGAGACGCCCACGTGTATGGCGATGCTTAACTCGGTGGCGATTCTCATCCAAAATTCTTCCGACTCGATCAAACACAACTGGATCTACAATACCTCCCACACAGCCTTGGCCTCAAAGGTTTGTCCCCTATACCTGTAGACCTTGATTCCAATATAGGCCTTATTTCGGAGGATGCAGTGAAGATTATCAACCGTGAAATGGTCGTTTCGGTTGTGGCTCCCCCCTCCATGAAGCTGCCGCCTAAATGTGTATCCGTGATCATTTAGCCACCTAGCCGCGAGGGATAAAGAACCTTCACGAATTAGCGCACTGAACGCTTCACGAACCACCTCAGCCATGGGCGGATCCGATTCAAGATGGCCGGGCTTGTTTTCGACAGTACGTAGACCGAGCGGTACAACCCCTCCATTGTACAGGCCCCGCGAAGCCCTCGCTTTGATGTTGGCCTCGACCCGCTCGCTCGTTTGTCGTCTTTCGAATTGAGCTAGATTCATGAGCTGGAACAGAACGAGTTCACCAGCGGCAGTGGTGGTGTCAAAATCCTCGCGTAGACTTAAGAATCTGCAGCCGTAAGCCCGCATCATGTCCCACATCTCAATAAAATCGCGAGTATTTCTTGAAAGGCGCGAGAGTTCCGTAACCATGATGAGGTTGATCTCTCGGTTTCTTACTGCTGCTAACAACTCCTGCAATTTCGGTCTCTTCATATCTTTAGCCGAAATTCCAGGATCGATGTAAATGCCTTTTACCTCCCCGAAATTGCCGTTTCGATTCTTGTAATCTACGGCCTCTTGAAGGCGATGCCTCTGGCTCTTAAGAGACCCTTCAGGGCTCTCGGCTTGTTCTTCGGTTGAAACGCGAATATAGAATGCAATTTTGTAGTTTTGGATTTTTGAATCGTTAGCCATCGCTACCCGTCCTTTTAGTTAAGGTTTCGGGCACCGCGGGTTCTTCTTGTCGGAGCTGGCAAAAGTAACCATAGATAACTTCAGCTGCTTCATCAAGGAGCTGATTCATTACTTCTTCAGTTACGACAGAGGCGGCTATTTGCACGTCTTCCGGCTGCCAGCGCTTTGCCATGTGAATTCCTTTACGGTGGAGTTTCCAGGCCATCGCAAATAATCCAGCAAGATTGGCTATGCTTTGCGTTTGTCGGGTTTGATATCTCAGGGTTCCTTTGGGCGCTTTTCCTGCTTTGCATTCAAATAAACGATGTAATCCGCAGCTGATTCCGAGGACGTCACTAATTGAACGTTAAAGCGCCTCCAATCCGTGTAGATGTAGAGATTGCTCTTCGCGTTTGATCTAAGAGGCTTAATTGTGATCGCCTGATCTAGATATTCAATCTTGAACGCCTCGCTGTCGCCGACAACGAGGCTCGTTGGCCGATCTGGCACTTGAATGATCGTCGCAACTCCTATTGCAGTCTTTACGATTACGATCTGATCGGTTTTTACTTCGAATTTTCTGACTAGTGCAGCATCTGCGTGCGCCAGAAGAGATAGAAATAGAACTGCTAGCGGCATTTGTTTCTCCATTGTTGGAGTTGAAATAGTCGCGAGCAATACTCTCAATTAACGAAGGATCCTAATTTCGAACCCTCCTCATGGCCAAAATAGTGGAACATCTTTTGGTTTTTTCTTATCATTCACTTTGATTGGATTTGGGTCGGCCCATCAAATGCTTCCCCAATTGCTTCCGAGTTTCAGACAATAAGGATCTCAACTGTCCGACAGGACGACCTGCATATGGGTTCGTCTGGATCGCCCGTTCCACTTCCTTTGCGTTCAAAGAATCAAACCTTACAGCCTCCTCAATTTTCTCCGCTTTTACCTTTAGGAGGAGCCTTTCTGACTGCCATTCCAAGAGATCAGCTTCATGTCGGAGGTCCTCAATTGTGGACGCTCTGGCGACAATCTTCTTTCCTCGTCTAAGTACTAACGTGTTGTCGCTCAAATCCCGCTCAATTTCATACTCAGAGGATCCAGCGGAGATGTGGCCAAGCGCCTCAAACTCTCCATCGAGATGATTCCGCCCAAATACCTTAATCAACTCCTGGAGTTCTCCTGACAGGTATCCCGAAGTGGCGTAATCGCCTATTACCTTTCGCTCATAGTCACTCAATGCACTTATCTCACGCAGTAAATATATTGTTTTCTGCAATGTCTAATTATTACCCCAGGATGGTTTAAATTTTACTTTCAAATCGTTTTTATCCACTTTAGACCTCCAATAGGCCGCCAAACTTTACTATCTGATTGTTAAAATCAAGATCTTTTCTTGACATGATGCCTAAATTTGCAGTAGATTGGCCAGGCTTATTTACTAACTAAGGTTTATTTTAAGCTGGAGCTATCATGCGCTATAAGGTCTTTAACGTTGCGGTGGGCCGCATACAGTGTCTGCGAATCAATGCATACGACGACAACGACAAACTAACTCAGACAACTAAGAGCACTGGACTAAGCGCAGGAAAGATAGACCAAGCCAAAGAATGGGCAAGACAGCTTGAAGATCTACTAAATAGTTTCGACAGGCTATCGGATGCATCGCAAGAGCATCTCGCATTGTTTTACCATCCGAAAGTGGTACAAATTGGACTAAGTATCCCTCGAGATACAGTGCACAAATCAGCGACCGCTAATCCCGTCAAAGATCCAGACTTCATTAATATCGAAACAATAGGAGAAATGGGCGCGGGGAAATCCACACTTATTAACGCCCTCATTGGCAAACCCGGTTTCCTTGCGACGAGCGTTTCTCGCACAACTCTTGCCCGATGCGAGATCGTTCACCTCAAGACCGCAAGTGAGAATTGTTTCGATATCGACATCAGTGTCCCGACCAAGGAGAAGATTCACCAGCTATTTGAAGATCGAATGGAGAAGTTGATCCGCGAGATAGCCTATTTAGTTATAATGCAGCTCAGTGACCCCAAAGATTTCAATCTCGAAAAGGCCTTAGAAGATCTATTTTTACTCTTCAGAAAGCCGGGAAATTCACAATTAGATCTGCGTTTAGTACTCTCTGAAGAGGAGTTGCATCAACAGGTAAATCCACAGATCAGAGCGCTTTTCGCGAAAGCTAAGGATGAAATTGCCAGCTCCCTTGAACCAATTAATGCGACAAATGCTCAGGCTTCTACATTAAGCGAGGAACAACTAGACACTTTGATCGATGGCCTAATTGAAAACAGGCTCCGTAGTCCAATGATTGATTTTCGCTCCTACATGACGAACACCGTCGCTTCAAAAATCGAATCATTTGTTTCGGATTTTTCAGGAACCCTTTCAGGGGATCAAAAAATCTGCTCATTTCCCAAAAAATCCTGGGATGACACCATCAGAATCGTCGCACGCTCCATAGGATTTAACGACGTAGGAAGGTTAATCACTCCGCTTGTAGAAAATTTTAAAATCGCTGGCCGATTTACAGGCCCTATATCCACCCTCGGCCATAACGTAAGAATCTCTGATAATCAGGGATTGGGACACACTTTAAGCACTCGCCCGGTTCCCCTTGGCTTCGATTTGCTCTCACGCCTTTCCACTATCGATATAATTCTTTTTGTCCAGAGGGCTGATGCCAGCTGGAGCCCCACCTGTACGAGCGCAATTGAGGCACTTTATTCCAATGGAATGATCCCTCGCACACTCCTAATTTACACTCGCCTTGATGAGCTAAAGAAAGATGAGTTCAAAAACAGCCAAGAAGAGCAGAAAGTTTATCTCAGAAACCTTACGAGAGAATTTGTTGCCAACATGGCAGCAGAAAGAAATTGGCCAGTCTCGATTGGCTCAAAGCTTTTCAAGACACTCGAAAATCAATCACAGTATTATGCGAAATTAAATAATCCTTCTGAATTAGATGCGGATGAGAGGTTCTCCGGTCTATTGAATCACGTTAAATTGACTTTTGAACGACCAGTTGAATTGAAACCACAAGTTCAGGCGACACCTAACCAGAAAAAGACAAAGTCTGAGCCAGCCCAAGCGCTTGAGCCAAGGCAAATAAATTGGACGTCTGTAATTGACAATTATAAATCACACCTCGGTGAAAATTTGGAACGAGAGCTCGAACGTGTCTTACAAAATTGGAGTGATCGACTTGATGACGAGCATTGGACGCGAATTCGAGCACTATGCCGACGTCTAGGCGAACTCGGAGAGACGGACTACCAAGAGCTAAAACCATTAACTGATATATTTACTGCGCTTACAAAGTGCTCTCGGCAATCCCTCGAACGAAGCTATACCGACTCGGATATCGATGAAATCACTCGATCTATGTCATACCCCATTACTCAGCTGGTGAAAGACAAGGTTTGGACGAGTGAGCTATCTCGCTGGCGAGATGCGTACCGCCTTAAGGGCATGGGCCAGGGTGCACGCCGTGCCAATCGGGTACTATCAATTATGCACAACTCGACGAACATAGGCTTTTTCAGGGAGTCCATCAACAAGCTAAGCTCTATTCTCAATCGCTGCCTCGAAGGAAAGGTAAACTGATAGCTTTCTGATGCTTGCAAATTATCGCTCCGTCTCCTTGATGACATAGATGCCCCAAGGATTTTCCATCGTCCGGGAGCCACTCAGGAATTGAAGCTCAAGGTTCATTGAACCCGCAGCCCGAACCCCCTGAATCTCGGAAATCCTGTCGCCAGTTACGGAAACAACTCCAAGCTTAATATCCACGGCTACGTTGCTCGCATAAACACGTTGTGTGACATTCTTCTCTTTTGAGAACCGCCTCACATTCGCAGTTCCATCCAATAAGTTCCGCATAGCCCCTGCCGCAATAAAAGCTCGAGCCCTCTCCAACTGCTGGTCTACGGTTTGGCTCGTCCAATTGTAGCGCCGCTCAATATAAGCCAGGACAGCTCGGCGCACCTCATCCTCAGGCTTGGGCAATTCGGTTTGCTTCATTATCTCGGCAGTATCAGTCAGGGTGATTACAATCGGCTTCCTCGCAAATGCAACAAAGACAAGTGACGTCAACAGAACCGAAAGCAAGAGGCTTCCGACAGCAAACAATTTTAAAAACTGGTTCGAATGGCTCAAATCCGAGAGCAGTTTCGGAAAAGCTCCGGCTTTAAGCTTAACGTTCATACTATTCATAACTGGAGTTGCCCCGGTTTAGTGG
Source organism: Bdellovibrionales bacterium (assembly GCA_038144835.1). Lineage (GTDB taxonomy): Bacteria > Bdellovibrionota > Bdellovibrionia > Bdellovibrionales > UBA1609 > JALHOQ01. The sequence goes on along the minus strand of JAYQON010000112.1, from coordinate 4,598 downwards.
ACACTTTTCCGCTTTAGCGGTAGGAGTCCAAAATGCCAAAAACAAGACCAGCTTATGCACCTGAGTTTCGCCAAAAGATGGTGGATTTAGTTCGCTCAGGGCGTCGGTATGATGAGCTCGCAGCAGAGTTCAAAGGTTTCTGAGCCAACGATCCGTAACTGGGTTAAGCAAGCCAATCGCGCTGAGAACCCTACGTCTCCTGAGTCGATTGCAATATCGGAGCGAGAAGAGCTCAAACAGTTACGTAAAGAGAATCGCATTCTGCGTGAGGAACGAGACTTCCTAAAAAAGGCTGCGGCCTGGTTTGCGCAGGAGACCGGCACGCAGTCCTCCAAGCGTTCAAGCTCGTAAAGGCAAATCAGGCCAAGCTTTCCGTCAAAAAGAGATGTCGACTGATTGGCGTATCACCAAGTGGATATTACGCGTGGTATTCACGTCAACCGTCCAAGCGAAAGCAGCAAGACGATGATCTCAAAGGGAAGATCAAAGAGATCCACACCAGATCTCGCGGTACTTACGGAGCCCCTAGGATCTTGGCGGAGTTGAGGTTTTTAGGTCTTCTGGTCAGCAAGAAGCGTGTTCAACGCCTGATGAAGGAGCTTGGGATCGAGGGCGCTAGTCGAAGACGGTGGATGACGACAACAACTCGTGACGAGAGAGCGCGCCCAGCTCCCGATCTTGTCGAGCGCAAGTTCGTGGCTGAAAGACCGAATCAGCTTTGGGTTGCTGACATCACTTACATCCCGACGTGGGAGGGCTTTTTGTTTTTAAGCGTTGTTCTTGATGTTTATAGTCGACGCATTGTTGGCTGGGCTATGCAGGCTCATCTTCGAACAGAGCTGGTGCTCCAGGCCCTTACAATGGCTCTAAACCAGCGACGGCCTGAAGACGTGATCCATCATTCCGATCAAGGTTGCCAGTACACTTCGATCGGATTTGGACTGCGTTGCAAGGAGGAAAAAGTTGGGCCTTCAATGGGTAGTGTGGGTGATTGCTTCGACAATGCGATGTGTGAATCGTTCTTCGCGACACTTGAATGCGAACTGTTGCAGAGGACACGATTTAAAACGAGAGCAGAGGCTGAGCTTCAGGTTTTTGAGTTCATCGAAGGTTGGTACAACCCTCATCGAAGACACTCCAGTCTGGACTATCAGTCACCAATCGAGTACGAGCAGAATAACCGGGCTACAGGATAAGTTCCTTAAGCCTCAACCCGTCCACCAAATCGGGGCAACTCCAGTTCATTAATGATTTGATCTTTAATCTCAAGCTGCTGTTTCCCTTGTTTGATTCCAAGGAACAAACTTCCAGTGACTGAACAGATTGCGCCAATAACGATTAGCGACTCGGCCAAACCCAACTCTCCTAAGAAGGCCATCATACTCTGTCCTCTTTAACCCCACGAATAGCGTGGCATAGAATGCCGGCCATTTGCTAATCTGAGCCAGTCTATTTTCGATCAATCTTAAAATTATTCAAAATCAGAGAAGTAGGATTATCTCCTCCAAAAGTAAAACTCGCTCGGTCATAAGGAAACTCGCCGTACTCCCAAGTCGTACAAGTCCAAGCGCGCCCTGTATCTGCACCACAAACTGCTTGGCCTACACTTTTGGGTGTTCCGAACATTTTCAAAATCTCGCTAGAACTCATTCCTTGATGAACTTTCATAATATTCTCAGTGGTGAATGAACTTGGCAGCGCTGAGGTAGATAATGTCGCACAACCGCCAAACAGTCCCATCGCTCCAGCCAGCAAAATAAGTCTCATTACTGCCCCCCAAAAGACTTTTTTAATTTTGCGAACCCGTTTGCCTCATTAGGCAAAAGCAAGTTTCGAAGTAACTTATTCTACTACTTTTCGAAAACCTTAACCACCCATATCGCTAGTCCCCTTGGGACTGACTTACGAAAAATCCATGATTAAGGGCTTTGTCTAATCCGTCGTTCAAGATTAATTAAACTCTTTAAACCTACGAGAACTAATATCCGATCTTTTCCTTACAAAGCCTTTGGGACGACTTCCAGAAAGTACTGAGTCAAAGTAACCTGACTACCAACTGATCACCCGGGCCAAAGCTCAATCTGCCGACTATTCTAACTGCACACCCAGCATCTACTCATGTGCACTAGGAGTCGGCCGAGATTGCTTCTGGAATGGAGAGCAAGGGCATCTCAGGAAGCGAACTTGAACCTAGTATACCCTGCAGATCACCGTACATGCTGACCGTATTGCTCAGAACACTCTCGAGTTGTTTTTCTTGCTTTGCCCATCGTCGATGGGCACCGGCGCGCTCCTTGTCCAAATCCGACTTCATTAACAGGTAGCATTCTGTCATGGCTTCTACACGCTGCCGGAACTGGGTTCCCGTGAGGTAACCGAAAAGCCGTTCGGCCTTATCATTGGCAAAGACTGAAGTGACCTTAGCCACATGAATCTGCAGAAGTTGCTGACGCAGTGCCATCGCGAGCGCTGAATATGAACTCAAGTCAGCGAGCCACACACCGTCCATGTAAGTCAGATACTTGAACCCTTTTGGCAAAGCCTGAGAGACAATGACGGCGATCTCAGCCTGGCATTCACGCTGATCCGATTTGAGCTTATCGATCCATGTCTCACTAAAGCTTCGCGTCCGTTTACTCTCCCAAAGAATCGTGCCGGCAATAGCGCCTGACGAAGTAATTATACGATGAACAATGTCACCGCCACGCTGACCTTTTGCCACTGGTTCAATTTCATCGTTTGGAAACTTTGCTCTGAGGACTGTCTCCATCTCTAATTCAAGCACCTCACCTTGCACTTGTTGGGAGCCCTGTTCTGCCCTACGCTTAAGGTCTTCTATTTGCAATCGCATTGAATCTAACTGATGGTCCTTTTCAGCCAAGCGCAATGAATGCTCAACCTGTACACGGGCTGATATCTGCTTTTCCAAATCAGTCTTAAGCGCATCTAGCTTTCGTTCAGCCTCGATCTCTAGTTCATGTTCCCGCATCTCGAGATCTCGCGCCCGCTTTCGAATTTCCAGTTCGGCTTTATGGGCAACCTCAATCTTCTTGCCTGCCGTCTCTAGCTGTCCTTTCAGCTCCTCAATCTCAAGGCGACTTGCATTTTCAGCTTCCCTTCGAAGGCGGACCTCAAGCGTCTTTCGCTCCTTTTTGACGCTTTCTGAAATCACGGAATCGATTTCCTTTCTTGCGAGCTCAAGCTCGGCATTCTTTTTTTTGATAGCGTCAACCTTGCGACTCAACTCCTTTTCATCACGAGTTCGCCTCGCATTATACTCTGAATCAAGCTCTTCCTTTATCTTTTGACTCAGAATTTTCTCAACAGAAACCACAGCTCCGCATTTAGGACATTTCACAGTTTTGATATTGTGCACTTTTGCTCCTAATAATTTAATTTTGACAGCCATTTCTTCAACGGCCGATAAATAGCAATGTTTGCCAAATTTTGAGATTCAAGACCTATTTTTTTCGCCAACGTTTGGAAGGTAGCCCAAAAGAAAAGGTATTAACTGAGTAAGATTTGCGTATTTTCTGTGTAGCCAGTCAAGGTCTCAATCGGTAGCGCCCCGGCCTCACATGCTCAATCAAGATTTTGAATTCCTCGGGGCGACTCCTGAAGACTTGGCTTAATCTCTTACTTGACGTTGCTTTTACTTTTCGCAAGATCTCACGCTCAGGAAGCAGAGCTTTCTCAAGGTCGTATTTTCCTGTTCTGTGGGAAAACGAATTCCAATATTCCCACTGAAGAACCTTTACGACCTCAAGCTGCTTTTGAGTCAAGTGGTAGACTCGATTTTTCCTAATTACGATAGATTTCTTGAAATCGAGCTGGACGGAATCTACTTCGGCACTTTCTATGTCATCGTAATGAGGACCACTATGCTCGTGCTCTCTCACCCATGGTCGACTAACAATTCGGTGGTAATCCATAATCTCAATATTGATTTGTCCTTGGAAGGGCAGAATTATCTCTTGATAATCGATCAGCGGCTCCGGGTCCTTAATGATAGATTCATTAATTTCTAATGCGTGGCCGAACAGGAGTAACGCCCCAAGAATTATTTCGAACTCGTAAAATATTTTGTCGAGTCGATCTAGTTTAACTCTACCTGAGAGCCCAAGAAGATTAGTATCAATTTTTGAAAAAACTGCGTGATACGGATCATGCAGATCTAGATCATCGGGAATTTA
>JAYQON010000112.1:0-395 GCA_038144835.1 Bdellovibrionales bacterium | reverse complement strand
AATCTGAACGGATCGATGATATTGCAGAAATTGGGTGCATCGATATCTACATATTTGTTTAGTACGGAAAACGTGTGATCTCGCCAGGCTGTGAGGAGCCGAGACATTATTTCTGTATCGGGCTGGTCGTCCTCAAGAAGATTAATCCTCCAAAGCTGTGCACTTGCAACTTGTGCAATTTTCGTCAGGCGCGTCCGCGCAATATCACGCTCAAGTAAATTCACGTTCTCAGCCCTCCCAGGCATTTTTCGGAATCGCCTCTGAAATATCTAAGTCCAGGCGACCTGAGGCCTCAACTTAGAGCCAGTTGAAGGACTGAGGAAGGAGCGCTGGATCTTGGGAGAGGTCCGCAGAAAATGGAAATTCCCGATGGTGAACAAACCACTCCACAAACT
>JAYQON010000111.1:0-9881 GCA_038144835.1 Bdellovibrionales bacterium | reverse complement strand
CCATGAGGCGAATCGAAAACGTCGTGAGTAGACTTGAAAAATCGCCGATCGAAACAAACCCTTCGCGACAGGGCCCAGAAATACAAAAGGCCACCTGAACCGATGACCTTTGCCTAAAATCCAAAGAAGGACCCAAAATGTCTGATGCGTAATGTTGGGAATGGTGCCCCGGGCCAGACTTGAACTGGCACGTCAGTGTGACCCAACTCAGGATTTTAAGTCCTGTGCGTCTACCAATTTCGCCACCGGGGCTTTGCAAACTAAAGGACCTAAAAAGTGACTTTACTGCCCGCATCTGTCAATCTCTAAACCACCATGTCGTTGAAAGCTTTATTTCGAGACTCCCGCGCGTTAGCCTTTGACCTGGCCAGCCAGGAAAAATTGCTTTTATTTCTTCTTTTTGCCATTGGCGCAGGGCTTTCTATTTCCGTTGAGAATACCCTCGCAGGATTGCCTAAAAACCAGGATAGTGGGCGCTGGGTCTTACAACTTACCCTGGGATTTTGGGATATGTTTGAGGGCATAGCCCTAATTCTCATCTTGGCGCACAGCACCCCACAAGCTCTACCTCTTGACCAGCCACTCTTTTGTCGTCGTCCCCTGCAGAGGCCATTTTTAGGCAGCTTTATTGCTGAGTACCTGCGTCTTCTCGCGCAAGTGATTCTTTGGGGACTACTCCTGATTGTTCCGGGGTTTGTTCGCTACTGTCGCCTTGTTTTTGTACCCATGATTGCTCTGTTTTCGAGCGACTACCGAGCTGGCAAAGTGGACGCATTACAACTGTCACACCAATTGAGCCAGGGGCGTATGCCGTTAATTGTAGCAACCATTTTTGGTACCACGGCCTTGCAGGTGGTATTAGAATTCTTACCGCAAATGCACGAATCCCTGCATGCCCTTCCTGTCCGCCTCAGCGTTAGCCTGCTCGCCTTTTCTATCGCGGTTTGGACTTACAGCTTTTTATTTTTGATTTTTAAACATGCCCTGGAGGAATATAAATGGAACTGACTTTTTCCGCGACGGGGATATTGCTTCGCGGCCGTGGACTTACTTTTGATGACGTGTTGATTGTACCCAGCAAATCCGCTGTGCGCTCACGCAAAGACCCAAATTTAGAAACCCGCATCACCCGTCGTCACAGTATCACTCTACCCTTTATCAGTGCTAACATGGACACCATTACTGAAAGCACTATGGCCATCGCTATGCATGAGCTTGGCGGACTGGGTATCATTCACAGATTTATGAGCATTGAAGCGCAAGCTCTTGAGGTGCGCAAAGCTCGTGAGGCTGGAGTTTCTCTTTTGGCTGCAAGTTTGGGTGTTGCCGAGGAAGGTCGAGAACGTGCTGAGGCATTGGTCCAAGAGGGTGTTAAAATTCTTACCATAGACATTGCGCACGGACATTCAGAGTCCATGCTCGACACCTTGAAATGGCTCAAAGACCGCTATGGAGAAAGCGTCGATATCATTGCCGGCAATGTAGCCACTCCTGAAGCAACCCTCGAACTCATTCAGGCTGGTGCTGATGCCATTAAAGTTGGAATCGGCCCAGGTTCTATGTGCACCACGAGAGTGATCACAGGCTGCGGAGTGCCTCAGTTAACAGCCATTGCCTGGTGTGCGCAGGCGGCTCAAAGCCAAAAGATTCCAGTGATCGCGGATGGCGGACTTAAAGCTTCGGGTGACATTGCCAAAGCCTTAGCCGCTGGCGCCGAAAGTGTTATGCTGGGCTCCTTACTCTCTGGCACCCTGGAGACGCCGGGGCCAATTCACTACGGCAAAAAGCATTATAGAGGTATGGCTTCCCGAGCAGCACAAAATTCTTGGCGCGGAGGCCTGCCAGAGGGTATGGCTCCAGAGGGCGAATCCACCACCGTACCCATTAAGGGCCACGTGCGGGATGTAATTCTTGAGCTTGCCGGCGGCTTGCGCAGCGCCATGAGCTATGTCAACGCGCTTACACTGACGGAATTAATAGAAAAAGCCCGCTTTATAGAAATGAACACTAGCGGATATCGAGAATCGCAAGCTCACGGACTACGGTGATCAAAACGTGATTGGAGTATTTGATTCTGGAGTCGGTGGTCTCACCGTCTTAAAAACCTTAAAACAAAGATGGCCAGGTGAGGATTTTATTTACCTTGCAGACACTGCTCGACTCCCTTACGGCAGCAAGTCACCGCAGACCATTCGTAGTTACGTTCAACAGAATATTCAACACTTACAGAAGCACCCACTCAAGGCGATTATCGTTGCGTGTAATTCAGCATCTACGGCTATTTTGGATAACCCACTCGAAGCCAATGTTCCTATTTTTAATGTTGTTGAACCTGGCGCTCGCAAAGCCGTGCAAATCTCAAAAAGTCGACGAATTGGAGTTTTAGGAACTCGAGCCACAGTTCAAAGCCAAGCTTACTCTCGCGCAATAGCCCGACTGAACCTGGAAGCTGAAGTTTTTCAAATTGCATGCCCACTTTTTGTACCCTTGGTCGAGGAAGGCTGGATTGACGACCCAGTAACTAATCTGATTGTATATCGCTACCTCAGCGCTCTTCTGCCAAAAAATATAGACACCTTGGTTTTGGGTTGCACCCATTATCCCGCATTAAAAAACAGCATTCAAAAAGTCGTGGGCAACGGTATTGAACTCATAGATTCAAGCCCTGGCTTGATTGAAGACCTACGCCACCTTGACTTGCAAGAGGAAGGTCAGGGAAAAATCCGCATTCTGTGCACGGATTTTTCACCGCGACTCGAACAAACGATTCGACTTTTGCTGACGGACCTAAATTACGATTCTTTAGAAACTATTGATCTCTAATACTAAACTTTTAAAGTTTTTATATTGCAAAACTCAAAGCAACCTTCGCGCCCCAACTCACGGCCCAGTCCAGAATCTTTAATGCCCCCAAACGGGATCAGAGCATCAGAACGAACAAAATCATTCACAAACACCATACCTGCATCGATCTGACTCAACGCGATTTGCCGAGCCCGCTCAACATCACGAGAAAAAACCGCTCCACCCAAGCCGTAACGTGAAAGATTGGCAAGGCGAATAGCCTCCTCTTCATCGGCCGCAGGGACAATGGCTGCAACCGGACCAAATAGCTCCTCGTCAAAGGCTGCCTGTCCAGGCTGCACATCCGTGATCACTGAGGCCGGATAAAAATATCCTTTCCCTTTTGGCAAATGCCCACCGACCAACAGACGCCCACCCGAGCGTAAAGTCTCTTCCACTTGCCCATGAAGTACATCGCGAAGATCGCGCCGAGCCAGAGGTCCAATGTCGGATGCAGAATCAAGCGCTGGGCCATAATTCACCTTTTGCATGCGCTCGACCATGGCCTCTGAGAAGTTCTTTAGATTTTTCTTGGTCACAATGAAGCGTTTGGCTGCGACACAACTCTGCCCCGCATTCATAACCCGTGAGCGCACGCCAATTTCAGCCGCATAAGCCACGTCCGCATCATCCAGGATCACATAGGCATCACTGCCGCCAAGCTCAAGAACGGATTTTTTCAAGTGTTGCCCGGCCAAGGCGGCAACCCTCGAACCTGCCTGACGCGAGCCAGTCAAAGTGACTGCACGTATGCGTGCATCCGCAATGACCGCGGGCACCTGTGTTACATCCATAAACAAATTGATGTACACTCCATGCGGCAGTGCTTGAGCAAAAATATCGGCCAGAATTTCTGCTACCCCCCAAGTGTTTGGAGCATGCTTCAACAATATCGTGTTCCCATTCAACAGCGCTGGAATCGCAAAGCGAATCACCTGCCAGACAGGAAAGTTCCACGGCATTACCGCCAAAATCGGCCCCAAAGACTGGTAATGGATACTGAATTCACCTTCTCGATATTCTTTTTCGGATTTCCAAACAGGAAATTTTTCGCGCAATTGCGCACAACTGGCAATGCACTTATCAATTTCTGCAATAGACTCGCGCTGAATTTTTCCCATCTCTTGAGAAATGCGTTCAGATAAAGTTAATCGTGCAACCTGTAAGGCACCTTCCAAACTGCGCACACATTCAAGACGCGTATCTAAGGGAACTTGACACCAATGCCGATGCGCCTCTGCAACATCTTGAAGAGCGCATTCGATTTCGGAATCAGTTGCAAATGGAATTTCGCGCAGCTCAGCTTCGGTACTTGGATCAATTAATTGCACACTCATAAATTCTCCAGTTTTTTATCACCCCCGGGAAGCCAAGCGGTGATGATAGAACGCATGGCGACCTCGACTGGAAGATCGGTGGTATGCACCCAACTCCGCGGAATAAACACCGTGTAGCCACCAAATTGATAACTCATTGGTAAATACACGGCCACCCGGTTTTCCTTGGTTACTGGCTCAGGAGCGTCTTTCAGATCTGATCGTGTCATCAATCCAATGATCTCCATCTCAGACCCCGGAAAGCGCACCAAAACGACTTGATTCGTCGAACGCTCCTTGCTGGGACGCAGATAATCCGTGAAATCTTTGATAGCCAGATAAACCGTTTTAACTACGGGCAGCTCCCGCAAAAGACCGTCAACCAAATTAAACAGCCAACGTGTCAAGGGCTTGTCGACCACCGTGCCAAAGCCATAAATCAGCAGAAACACTATGGCTATACCCATGCCAGGCAGGTACAGAAATTCTGGCCAAAACACGAGCAGGAAACGTCTGGCAAAATCCTCTACAAGGGCCAAAAACCAAGTCAACGCATATACCGAAATCAATAACGGAAGAAGCGTGAAAAGACCTTTTAGAAAAGTCGCAGTGATGTGTTTCAAAAAACCTCCGTACGCCCCTCCCAAACACTCCATTGCTCTGGAAGACCGGTTTGATTGTAAGTGTTGGCCATTACCGCTCCATACGCGCCGACATCGAATATGGCCAACCAGTCACCCGGCTGAACTCTTGGAAGAGTCCTGGCCTCTGCAAAAGTATCCGTGCTTTCACAGATGGGACCAACGATGGTGTACGTCTCCTGATCCAGACTGTCACGCGTCCTGATGGGCTCAATGTGATGATAAGCTTGATACAAGGCTGGCCGCATCAAGCAGTTCATGCCGGCATCCAGAATTAAAAAATTACGCTCTATAGAGCGCTTTATATAAACCGCCTGGGTGAGCAATACCCCCATTCGAGCCACTAAAAAGCGTCCGGGCTCCAACAGAATGCGAGCTGGGGTCTTATGGGCCAACATAATCTTTCTTAAATAATGATCTAAGGCCTCAAAGTCATCCCCAGGCCCGGCCCCGTAATCCAAGCCCAATCCTCCCCCGAGATCCAAGCGTTCCAACGCAAAACCCCGCTGCCCGACATCTCGATATAGATCTCCCATCGCCTGACTCATTCGTTCGAACACGCTCAAATCGGTGATTTGTGAACCAATATGAACGGCGAGGCCCTTGAGTCTAATTTGTGAATGGTTACGCAACCAATCCAATACCTCACTCATCTGCCGCAGATCCAAACCAAACTTTGAAGCACTGGTAGAGGTTTGTATATTTTTATGCGTAGGTGCATCTAAATGAATATTCAGACGGAGAGCCACATCTGCTGATTGGTGATTATTGGAGCAAATATGGGCCAAACACTGCAGCTCTTCAAAGCTCTCTACATTGATTTGATAAATCCCATGGCCTAAGGCGGCCTCAAGGTCTTCACGCTTTTTTGCCACACCCGAAAAAATGATTTTCTCAGGAGAAAATCCCGAGTTCAACGCCAACTGCATTTCACCTAAAGAAACCACATCCACGCCCATTCCTCGCTGGGCCAATGCTTTGAGTAAACGCGGCAAAGCATTGGCTTTCATGGCATAATGGATTTGAGCTTGACTCGCTAAAAAGCGGTCGGCGCGCAACAACGCATCCTCTACGTCATAGAGATAAAATGGCCGCGTGCGTCCGTTAGTAAATTCTCCCAATGACCAGCTGCCTGACTGAGTTTGCAAACGCCATTCGTTGTTCACCCGAGTAAACATAAACCCCTCCCGGAATTCTTGACCTTGATTCTAAGATATTGAAAACTCTAGGCCGATGAAAACATTTTTTCTAGAGTCTACGGCCAATAACTTGCCCATACCCGGTTATCGTTTCGGATCTACCGGTCCACGAGTTTTAATTCTAGGGGGAGTCCACGGAGATGAACCGGAAGGAGTAGAGGCGGCCTATGGATTGCTACGTCGTTGGTCTAAGAGCTATGCCTTCCGTTTGCAGACCCGCGTGCTTCCGGCATTCAACCTAGACGGAGTCATTCGCAATCAACGCACCAATGCTCATGGCGTGGATCTCAATCGCAACATGGCCACCAATGACTGGTCGAGAGAGTTCACAAACCCTCGTTACAACCCAGGTCCATCAGCCAACAGCGAACCTGAAACCCAAGCATTGATTCATCTTATTGAAAACTTCAAACCGTCTCTGCTCATCTCTCTTCACTCTTGGCACCCCATGCTCAACGTCAATGGTAATTGCATCCCTGAAGCCCAGGCCATTGCCCAAATCACTGGCTATGAAATTAAAGAATCGATTGGTTATCCTACCCCGGGCTGCTTAGGCACCTACTGCGGCCTCGAAAGAGACATTCCAGTTCTCACTTACGAGATCGAGCGCGGCCTAAAAACTAAGGCAATAATTGAAACTCATGTCCGAGCCATCGAAGAGGGCTTAAAAGTGACTGAAAACACTCGACGGAACACCTTATGAATACTAAAAGTACCCGCCCACTCGCAGCGCTGAAAGCACTTATTGAAGAAGCCTGGCAAACCGACATGGGTTCAAGTAAAAAACCGTGGAACCATGAACATCGCCATGCCGTTGAAGAAACCATCGGCCTCATTGATCGAGGTCAAGTGCGCATTGCCTCGCCAACCCAGGATGATAACTGGGAAACCCATAGCTGGTTGAAACAGGCTATTTTGCTGTACTTTCGCGCGCAGATGATCACAGAGATGAGCGCCCCCCCTTTTCAATGGTGCGACAAAATTCCCGTAAAAATCTGGAATCGCGAGATGGGTGTACGCGTAGTTCCTCCAGCGGTAGTACGCACAGGTGCCTTTGTGGGCAAGGGAGCCGTTTTGATGCCATGTTATATCAACATAGGTGCCTACGTGGATGAAGGCTCAATGATCGACACTTGGGCCACCGTTGGCTCTTGCGCTCAAGTAGGTAAAAACGTCCACATTTCTGGAGGAGTTGGCCTTGGTGGAGTTCTTGAGCCCCCTCAGGCTGCCCCAGTCATTATCGAAGATGATTGCTTTATCGGCTCACGCTGTATTGTGGTCGAAGGGGTGCGAATTAAAAGAGGGGCTGTGTTAGGCGCTGGTGTTGTTCTTACCCAGTCGACTTCCATAATTGATGTCCGCGGACCATCTCCCATCACCCTCAAGGGATTTGTACCAGAAAACAGCGTGGTCATCCCGGGAAGCCTACCGAAAAAGTTTGCAGCAGGAGAATTTCAGGTTCCCTGTGCTTTAATCATCGGCTCCCGCAGCACTTCCACAGACCAAAAAACTTCGCTCAATCAAGTACTACGTGAGTTTGCTGTCTCAGTATAAAGGCAGGTGGCGCATGAAAAAGACCGTGGTCGTGCTCGGGGCATCCGACAAACCCGAGCGTTACTCTTATAAAGCCTTTAAAATGCTTCAAGAGTATGGGCATGCCACATTGCTGGTCTCACCCAGACTTACACAAATTGATGGTGTCGCAGTCTATCCATCGTTGTCGGCAATTGAAGGTCCCGTTGATACGGTGACGGTGTATGTGAGCGCAGAAAATTCCTCATTGCTACAAGATCAGTTTTTGCAGCTTAGGCCAAGACGTGTGCTATTCAACCCTGGTTCTGAGAATCCTTCGCTATCCAAGGTCTTAATCAATATGGGAATAGAAGTTGAAGAGGCTTGCACATTGGTGCTACTGCGAACAAATCAATTTTGAAATAATAAATTATTTTTATTTAATAGATCTTATTTTCGGCAGCGTTCAGAGGAAAAATAAGTATGTTTGGTATGAGCCCATCTTTGATTACCATTGTTCTTTTGATTGCAAGTAATGTTTTTATGACCTTTGCCTGGTATGGACACTTGAAATTCAAGTCGTCTCCAATTTATCTCGTAGTCTTGGTTTCCTGGGGAATAGCATTTTTTGAATATTGCTTGCAGGTCCCTGCTAACCGAATAGGTCATGGATTTTACACAGCCCCTCAACTCAAGGTTTTACAAGAAGCAATCACTTTTTTTGTTTTTGGAGGATTCAGCTTATTCTATCTGCGTGAAAAACTGACTATGTTTGACTTAATTGCGTTTAGTCTTATTTTACTTGCTGTAGTGATCAGCGTTTTTCAGCCTTCAACTCACTAGTCTTTTTTTTAAATTTATCGCCCATACAAGATTTTCAGATATCGATTGATTTCTCCACAGCAGATGTGCCAAGAAATCTTTTTTGACACGCATCTAAAAAGAACGGCGTACCGTTTGTGCTAAAGCTTCGGAGGGATTGGTGACCGCATAGCGCCAGACCGGTAACCAAGAGCCCACTATAGCAATGAGCGATGTGCTGATAGCGACAAAAACAAATGTTTTTTGGGTCAGTTTGGCTGGCAGAGTTGCATCAGTATAAATATCTGGTAACAGCTCCAACGGGTACCAATCTAAGATCAAACTGATTGTCGTACCCAACGTCACTCCACCAACAATTCCAACACAACTTAACATCAAGCCAACCTTAAAAAAGGCGATTTGGGTCTTTCGTGGAGACATCCCCAGTGCCAACATCAATCCGATATCCTGGCGCTTTTGGCTCATAAGCAGAACCATTACAATCACAATTGAGAAGCTGGTAATAAGAACCGCAAGACTTAAAAACAATGTCATCGCTAAACTTTCCATCTTGAGGGCAAAAAATAACGAGGTATCCCTCTCCCCCCACGTCTGAGCAACAACCCCACGATTCGCAAGAACCTTTTTAATTACATCTGCCTCATACGGATTCTTTAATCGCACTTCATAACCTGCATCACGACTCAATGAACGCATCCGAGTATTGAATCGATCAAGATTGTAAAATAAAAGTTTAGCGTCAAAATCAGGTATATTCGTGCTCACCAACGAACGAACTTTAAACTTTTGCAAACGTGGCACTTCACCTTTAGGCAACAACAGGGTCTCGGGAGGAATCAACAAAACCTCATCTCCCTCAAAAATTCCAAGACTACGCGCCAAATCAACCCCTAAGATCACTTCTGAACTCTCCAGAGCTGCAGTGGCAAACTGCGGCGGCGGAATTTTTTGACCAGAGCTTTGCCAAATTCTTTGTAACAAGGAATTCATGGCGGGAGTGTCATAGCCTTTGGCCACGACGCCGCCAAAGACTCCATCAACGGAGCGCACGATCAAATCCTGCGTCTCATAACGCTGAATTTCATCGATACCGTCTTTAGATAAACTATGAAGCAAGGCATTCAGGTCACGAGCTCCATCTTCAGAAGGGTGATCTTTTTGTGACACCACCAGATGCGGCTCAATATTGAGCATGCGTGACCTGATGGTACGATTAAAGCCCTCCATTACACTCAAAACTAAAATAAGAGCGGCCACACCCATGCCGACTCCTAGAATGCAGTGCCATGCAATTATGCGCACTAAAGCACCCGAACGGCGCGACAAGAGGTAGTTACGAAACAACAACCATGGCAAATACATAGGCGAATGCTACTCCGAATCGGCAGCGAAACCAATGCTTTAATAACTGGCCCACCTCGCTGGCGCTCGTTGGTCCCGCCTCAAAGCGTAAACTGGCTTAGGTATTGCTTTTTTTAAAAGCATGCTGCCCCAATGCCCGAGATGCTCACCCTTAAGTCCCAATCGTCCGAAGATCGTTCGCGATG
>JAYQON010000110.1:0-10157 GCA_038144835.1 Bdellovibrionales bacterium | reverse complement strand
GGTTCACATTATTCATTTTATGCCACCCTTGTTTGGCGAAAACTTCTGAAAGGGCTTGGGTTCTTAAGAATGGCAATGTGACTTATACGGTCAATTACCCACTCAAAAAGGTGAAGGGGAGAGCTGATAATGTTAGGGGGAAGGGGCAATGTGAGAATAAGATCTGTGATTTTTTGATTGCAGTACCTGTTAAAGACTTTTTATCAGGAGATGGCAATCGCGATCATCACATGCTGGAGGTGACCAAAGCTGCAATGTTTCCGATGGTTGTCGTCAAAGTCAGATTCTCGGAGGCAAGTGTTGGACGCACCATTGAGTCAACTGCAGTGATATCTTTTGCCGGCAAAACTCGAACATTTCAAAAGATCATCGTTCAAGCAAATATCGGTGATTCGATTGCTATAACCAGAGGGACTGTTCCTTTAGTGCTCTCTGAGTTTGATATTAAGAGGCCATCGCTATTGGGCATTTCAATTGATGATTCAGTGCCGGTTGAGTTCGAGTTGGTTTGGAAATAGCTACCACCAACAGATTGTGATACGGACGTAGGTCATGAAGAAAAAGGTAACGCTTGAGGGACTTAGAGGCCTGAAACTGACATCCAGAGGTCTCTCGCAGGTCGAATTCAATGAGCAAATGCGTATCCATGGACGCAATGATATCGTTGAAGATGCGGGCTCGTCATTTCGAGAGCTGATCCAAGAAACCTCAAAAGACCCGATGATTTGGTTCCTCCTCATCATAGGGTTTGTTTTTTCGGGTCTAGGTGAGATTCGCGAAGCGGCAATCTTGTTTTTTGCCATCTTACCGCTTCTTCTGATGGACGCTTTTTTACATTGGCGTACCCGGACTTCTACGCAATCTTTGAGAGGGCAGCTTTCCTATTGGTCCAGGGTTATACGAGATGGTCAAGAAATTGAGGTGTCATCCCGTGATCTGGTTCCTGGAGATCTTGTTCTTCTTTCAGCTCCTGGCGATGCTTTTGTTCCTGCTGATGGCATTTTTGAGGCTACTGATAGTTTTCAGGTTGATGAGTCGATGTTGACTGGAGAGTCACTGCCTCTCAATAAGTTGGCGTATAAAGGTGATCTTGCCGAGCTTATTGATGAAGAAGATATTTTTGTTGAGCCTGTCCATCTTGGCTTTGCTGGGACTCGAGGCCTTACTGGTAAGGCCCGTTTGCGCGTGTTGGCTACAGCAAAAAACACAAATTACGGTGAAATTGTTCAGTCTTTGATCAAAGTACCTCGCGAAAGCACGCAGCTGCAAAAAGAAATCTCGCGACTCATGCGCGTTCTGGTTGTGATCGCTGGGTTATTTTGCGTCCTTTTAGCAGTTGTCCGCTTGATGCAAGGACACAGTTGGTTAGATGCATTTTTGAGTGCTGCGACCTTGGCAGTAGCTGCCATTCCTGAAGAATTTCCCGTTGTTTTCACATTTTTTCTTGGCGTAGGGATCTATCGATTGGCTCACCGTCAAATTCTTGTCCGCCGAGCAGTTTCTGTCGAGAATATAGGAAGAATCACACAAATTTGTTCTGACAAAACGGGTACGATTACCTTTGGACAATTGAAGCTGATTCAAACAAAGCCTAGTGCCGTAATCGACTTCTGCGAGTTATTGCGATGTGCAGCTGTTGCTTGTGATCCAAAGGGATTTGATCCGGTCGATCAGGCCATTCTGTCCGCCGTGACTGAAAAAAAATTAAATTTTCCCAAAAGGGAGAAGGTCTTTCCATTCACTGAGGTTAGGAAGCGAGAAGGCGCTTTGGCTCATGATTTTGATGGTAAGCCTTATTTTTTTACGAAGGGATCTCCGGAAATTATTTTGGAGCGGTCTCTCTTGGTTGGAAATCAAAGACAGGTTTGGCTAGCAGAGGTTGAGGCTTGGGCGAAAAAAGGGCAAAAAATTTTGGCTTGTGCCCGAAAGCGCCTGTCACAGGGCGAGTTAGAGATTAGTAGGGAGCCGGATGGGGATTTTGAATTTTTGGGACTTCTAGGCTTCGAAGACCCACCTCGCTCTGGCGTTGCTGAAGCTGTCGAATATTGTCGACAGCAGAAAATTCGACTTTTGATGATCACCGGAGATCATCCTGGTACGGCAAGCTCAATTGCGAGCCAAGTGGGAATTGGGGGAGACCATCCTATTGTCATCTCCGCCCAAGAACATCCAGAAAAATTTGAAGAGTCATGGTTGATGAGTAACCAAACATTCGTTCGAAATATAGATGTAGTTGCGCGCTGTAATCCGTTGCAAAAGCTTAATATCGTGAAAGCACTCAAACGCTCTGGTGAGTTGGTGGCAGTGACTGGGGACGGAGTTAATGACGTCCCTGCGCTCAACGCTGCAGACATTGGCATTGCAATGGGCCTACGTGGCACTCGGAGCGCTAAAGAAGTAGCGTCTATTATAATATCCGACGACAATTTTAAAACTATCGTGGCAGCAATTAGGGAAGGTCGGCAGCTATTTACAAATTTAAAAATGAGCTTTGAGTACCTCTTACTTTTTCACATACCTTTTGTCATATCTGCAGCATTTGTTCCGCTCCTGGGATACCCTTTACTTTACCTTCCTGTGCACATAGTTTGGCTCGAATTGATAATTCATCCCACGGCCTTATTTGCATTTCAACAGCCGGTCTCTGATTTCGATTTGGCAGGGGAAAGGCTGCAACATAGGTTTTTTTCTCGCCGCGACATCGTTCGGATCGGATTTATTGGATTTGTTTTTTCTGCAGCTGTAACTGGTCTTTTTATTATGGGATTAGCCGAAGGCGCTGATGTGAATCATGCGCGTGCTCAAGTGATGGCTTTACTATTAGTTTGGAATACGGTGCTGATTGTAACCCTGACGCGTCTAAAGACTTTAATGTCGATTGTTTTGATCGTTTTAACATTGACCTCTGGTGCTTTGCTAATCCAACATTCATCCCTATCTAAAATTTTTCACTTAACGCCACTACATTGGTATGATGGCGCTCTCATTATATTTTTTGGAGGTTTTTTTACCTTGGCAAACGTTATGCTAGCTCGATGTCGTTCCAAGAGGGCTGATTCATTAGCCCTATGCTTTTTTAACAAATTCAGATTTTAAATTTATAGCCCCTATTCCATCGATCCGGCAGACAATATTGTGTCCGTCATCAGCTTCAATCAGTCGAATATTTTTGACCTTTGTGCCCACTTTTACAACGGATGAGGAACCCTTTACTTTTAGTTCTTTGATCACTGTGACTGAATCGCCGTCATTCAGAGTATTACCATTGGCATCACGTATGACTTCGGTGTCAGTATCCGGTGGAGCTTCGGTTTTATCATTGGCGTGAATGCTCCATTCATGAAAGCACTCTGGACATATCCAAAGATTCCCGTCGACATATATATTTACACACGCACATTTTGGACATTGAGAGATCTCTTCCATGACCTAAGAGGTATCAGCTTCTGAGAGTATAGGATACATCACTAGCATTAAGAAGCTCCGCAGCGAGAACTTCAATTATCGTTAAGGCCTAATAACCACCGAACGATTCTGACTAAAGCCAGAGTGTCTTTTTGACAATATTCAAGCATATCTCGACGGATTTCCTCACGGACTTTTGGTGAGTCCTCACTTAGCATTTGAGCATAAGCTCGTTGTGCAGCCGCTCCATCACTGATGGCAAGCTGGAGGTAAGAAAACTCTTCTCCTAAAAGCGCTGGAGCTACACTTTTTAGGCTGTAACTCAATCTGAATTGTGGATCGTAGAAATTTTCTCGCAATATGGGAAGAGGGTCTTTGAGCCTTGAGGCTAGTGCCAGCAAGTCATTTCTGTACGGAGTAAACGCCTCGGCCAGGCCTTGCAGGCAATCTTTTTCGAATTTCGCATAATAAGCAACCACTGTGCCGTGAGTGCCACATGCATCTAGTAATTTGGGAATCAGAGTTGGCCTTGGGTCGGAATTCTCATTGTGTAAAAACTCATAGTGCTCAAGGCTCGCATGGCGTGAGGATAAGACGTGTACGCTAAATTGAAAAGGTACATGTTGATACGGGTGGCAGCCCTTAAATTTTGGTATGGCTGGATTGATCGTTTCGAAATCTAGAAAGATGAGCGGAAACTCCCAATCTTTTAGGGCTGATTGCAGGCCTTGCTGATTAATAAATCTTTTTCCTGATAGATGAGCTTCAATCATGCGTCGTTGTGTTTCATCGAAGAGGTCAAGATCCAATTTTTCAAGCCGAATTTGGTCTTTTCGGTAAAACTCCCAGACCTGATTGTTTAATTTCGGGATATTGAAAATACTAATTTCTGGTACGTCGTGTTCCTTCCAACATTGATTTTTGAATTCACATTCTCGCTGGTAACTCATGCACTGAGGCCCGATGTCAATATCCGGAGTTTGTGGATTTCGAAGAGTGCGAAAGATTTCGTTTAGGCGAGGAGAAATAGATGTATAGTTCTCGCGTAAGCGATCGGTGACATCTTCTTCAACAAAGAGATTAGATAAGTCCGGATATTGACAGTCTGAATTGAGGTGAATCACGCAAATTCGCTCAAGTTTGATTCCACTATTTGCAATAATCCAGGCCTGAAGTCCGATGTCATCGAGGTGTTCGGCTTTAATTTTGGTTGCGCTTTTGACTTCTAGTAGTGTCCATCGTTGGGTTAGTTTGTTAAATTTTAATATATCAGCGCGGGCGTAACACCCCTTGTACTCAAAGGCAGCTTCAAAAATATGCTCAGCGCCACTATGCAAAAGTTCGCGTGTTCTGCGCAGAGATGAAACAAATTCCCATGGTTTACAGTCAACAAGGATTCCACCTGGGTAGTATTCGCGTGCTTTAATGCCGACTTCGTTGCCTTGATCGAAAATTTGCTGTTGAGCTGCAGAGATCTCTGGCTCGAATTCTGGGTTATGAATGGTGTAGTAAATTGATTTTAGGCAACGATAGCCGCGTAGCAGTTTTGTTTTGCTGAGTAATTTTGGAAGGGTTCGCACGGCACATCTCCCAGATGAAGCTTTTGGTCATCACCTGAATATTAAGGCGTAGTCCCAAATGACTCAAGGCTGAAAAGAACGGCGTGCGGGCCGGCGTTTTAGGCCAACTAACTCAACACCTTTGATCTGATATTTGCGCGCCAGCATTTGCCATGCTCGATGGTCCTCTGGAGTAACAAAACTCACAGCTTGTCCAGAAGCTCCGTTGCGTGCAGTTCGTCCGATACGGTGAACGTAGTCTTCATCCATCATAGGTAAGTCAAAATTAATAACGTGCTCCACCTGAGGAATATCGATACCTCGAGCAGCAATGTCTGTGGCACATAAAATTCGGCTTCGTCCATTCTTGAAAGATTCTATGGCTTGGTTGCGTTGACCATGAGTGCGTCCTCCGTGAATGAGGCTTACCTTGAATCCATAATCAGCTAGATAGCGTGCCAGTTTATCCGTCTTTCTCTTAGTGCGAAGAAAGATAATTACAGATCCCTTTCGTTCATTGAGTTCGTCAACGAGGCGTTCATCTTTATCTTTTATCACTGTCTGAATAACAGATTGCTTGATAGCGGCAACTGGAAGCGAAATCCGTCCCACACTTATACGCTCGGGTTTCTGGAGGTATTTGTCAGCCAACTTGCGTACTCGATCCGTCAGAGTAGCCGTGAATAAGCTTGTTTGTCTTTGCTTCGGCAGAAATTTTAGAATTTGATCGAGCTGCGGGGCAAATCCCATATCGATCATGCGATCGCCTTCATCCAAAACTAGGATAGCTGTCGAGTCGAGATTCAGTGATTTTCGTTTGAGATGATCTATCAGTCTTCCGGGAGTCGCGACAACAATACGCGGATTTCTTTTAAGGATACCAAGTTGCTTGCGAATGTCGGCACCACCAACAATTGAAGCGACCTGTAACTCTCTGCAATTAACCGTCAGGGAACGAAGAAAATCTGATATTTGAGTCACTAGCTCGCGCGTAGGGGCAAGGATCAAGGCATTTTTTTTAGTATCTTCAAGAAGCCGTGAAACAATTGGTATCCCGTAAGCGCCGGTCTTTCCCGAGCCAGTTTCAGCACAGGCGACGAGATCGAGCCCGTTTATGGAAACAGGTATAACTGATTCTTGAATCTTTGTAGGTTCTACGAAACCAAGAGTGTTTAGAGCAGATTTGAGTGTGGAAGGGAGTTGCATTTGAGCAAAGGTATTCACGCGATCCTCTTTTGTTGAGCTTAGAAGAGGCTCTGACGGAATGCCGGACTCTTTTAGCAATTACTGGTCTTGTATACCGCCGTGCTGCGATTGGTCAAGAGGGGAAGGTACGCCGTACTATTCAGCCAAGCTGAATAGTACGGCGTACCTTCCCCTCAAGAAAGGCGTTTTAGCCACTGGGTTAGTACGAGAAGCGACCAAAAGGTGCGGGCGTGGTCGCCTGAGCCGCTTATAAACTCCTGCCACAGGTTGCGGGTTGCCTCAGCATTGATGATATGGGCGTCAAATAAAGCATTGTCTTTGAGCAAGGCTTGCATTTCTGGGCGCATGGGACCCTTTAACCAGCGGCTCAAGGGAATGGCAAACCCCCGTTTGGGTCGATCTGCAATTTGGGAACCCAACTTGGATCTAACCAGGTCACGTAAAATGACTTTTCCTTCGCTTCCATCCAATTTTTGCTCGCTAGGGATTTGAAAAGCCTGACGAACCAAAGGTTGGCTCAAAAAAGGTGGGCGTGACTCAAGTCCTACAGCCATTGATGCGCGGTCTACTTTTGTCAGGACGGAATATCCCAGGTAGTAGCGTAAATCCATGAGTAGAAAGGTTTGTAGATCATCAGGATCCAGTTGTTCACGATCGATTCCCCGAAAAGGATCAAATGGCCTTTGGGTAAGATGGCTGACAGTGGGCGAATCTGTGACAGACATCCATCGCCAGTGACAACGCACCGGATCCCTATCAAAGCGCCCGACGAGTCGTTTGAGTTTCCAACTTAGAGGCTGATAGGTGTCACTCAGCTTAAGATGACGAAGGACCATTGATCGCAATGGCTCAAAAATGGTTTTTGGAATTGCCGCCAACAACGGATGGAGTTGTTGTGCAAAGTAAGTTGGATAGCCGGCAAAGAGTTCGTCTCCACCGTCGCCTCCCAACACTACTTTCACTTGATCAGAGGCAAGTTCAAAGAGTAATCGCGTGGGCAGAATTGAGGGATCGGCCAGAGGTTCATCCAAGCTCAGTACAATATCTCGCCACCGATCAAACAATTCATCTTCACTGACAATTTTTTCGTAGTGAGTCGATCCTATTGCCTTTGCCACTTGGCGTGCGTACTGCGATTCATCAAAATTCTTGTCCTTAAAGCCAAGGGCAAATGTTGGAAGGCCAGATCCACGAAGTTCCGTTGCGGCTAGTGCAAGGAGGGATGAGTCTATGCCTCCACTCAATAATATTCCCACAGGCACATCGGAGATTAGTGCTCGCTCCACGGACTGCTTTAATTGGTTCCACAGATCTGAAGAAGAGATCGGCGAGCGCTTTTGCTGAATCAGGTTTTCAATATGATGATATTTTTTGACCGATAATAGTCCATTTTTCCAAACTAAAAAATGACCAGGGAGCAATTTAAAAACCCCCTCGATAGTCGTCAGCTCGAACGGCACGTGTTCCCAGAATAAGAATTGTTCTGTAGCCTCTCGGCAGAGCTGAGGTTTGAAGTGAGATGTATAAAGAAAGGGAGAAAGTTCTGAAGCGAACATTAGGCCCCCGTCAGAAAGGGGAGCATAATAGAGTGGCTTGATGGCATAGGGATCACGAGCGAGGGTAATACTACCAGCTTGCTCATCAATAAAAGCGGCGGCAAAAAAACCATCAAGCTTATTAAATGCCTCTACCCCTTCACGGCGAAAAAGTTCTAAAAGGACTTCAGTGTCCGAGCGCGTTTTCCATTCAACCTGTAAATCTTGTCCCAGCTCGCGAAAGTTATAAATTTCTCCGTTAAAGACGATGGTGGTTTTTCCCTTAGTTAAGGGTTGGTGCCCAGAGTCGACGTCAATGATTGCAAGTCGGTGATGTCCAAGTTGAACGGTCCAGTTTTCTGAAAATGGAGCGCTCCAGCGCCCCGTTGCATCTGGGCCACGATGTTTGAGGGTCGAAAAAGCTCGATCAAAATCCTCAGATGGTTGCCTTCCGACCAGCCCCATAATCGCGCACATTAGTCTTGGCCATCGCTTGTGTATTTAAATGTATAAGGACGTTTGTTTTGAGACTCGTAGTATGTACGCATTAAAACTTCAGCCAAAAATCCAAACACTATGAACTGCATGCCAACGACGAAAAGAATCATAGCGATAACAAACAGTGGATTTCGATGAACAAAAATGCCAAAAAAATATTTTTCATAAAGTACAAACGTAGCCAACCCAAAACTTGTGGTCATAGATAACAAGCTCAATCCGCCAAAAACGTAGCTCGGTTTGGTTTGATAATTCATAAAATACCAGACGGTCATTAGGTCAAAAAGAACCTTGAATGTCCTCTTCAAGCCGTATTTTGATTGTCCGCGAGTGCGCGGGCGGTGATTGACTGGCAACTCGGTCAGGCGAGCCCCTTGCATTTCAGCTAATATGCTTATGAATCTATGCATTTCTCCATAGAGAAAAATTTCTTCAATGATGTCTCGCCTATAGGCCTTGATTGAGCATCCTAGATCGGTAGCCTTGGTTCCCGTGACCCAGCGAATGATGCCGTTGGCGATGAGCGAAGGAATTCGGCGCAAGATCATATCATCACATCTTTGACTACGTTTGCCCGTCACTAAATCGTAGCCCTGATCGATCCTCTCAATGAGATGAGGAATGTCTGCGGGGTCATTCTGTCCATCGGCGTCCATCGTCACTAAAATGGGCGCAGTCGCTGCACGAAATCCGGCATCAAAAGCTGCGGATTGTCCGCGGTTGATTCGAAAAGCGAGAATGCGCAAATTTGGATAAACTGAAAGAAGGCTTTTTAATTCGCGCAGGGAATTATCTTTGCTTCCGTCATCGATAGCAATGATCTCAAAAATAATATTATGACGACTTAAAACTTGATGGATTTCTGTGATGACAGGGTGAATATTTTCTTCCTCATTATGAATGGGAAGTATGACAGAAAGCTGCATAGTTGTAGTTTGCCCTGAGACCCCCGTTATCGAGAAGTTCACTCCTTTGGGGTCTGGGCGTAGGTCCTGGATTTTGTGCGGGGTAAAATGATGATGCCAACTACAAGGCTTAACACTGCGAGCAAGAGAGTGACTTGCAGAGGTCGAAGACTTGCGCGAATTTGAATGCGATGTCTTCCTGGGGGAATTAGTACTCCAGAGCCAATCAAGTTTGATCGGAGGAGAGATTGCTCTTTGCCGTCGATATAAGCGCCCATAAAACTGTATGGGTACAGGGAAGCGTGGAATAGGACTTCAGAATTACCCTTATTTTCTACATCGGCTTCAACTCCGCGACCCGGGAGCCAACTCCACGAGTGAATCTTTGCGGAGCCCGAGCCTGACAATTGGGTTCTTCCTTGCAAAAAGTGAATATTTGCACTTGGATTGGCAAAAACTGCCGAGCTGCTCAAAGTTTCGGGATGGGGTTGAGTTTCAAAAACTAACGAGACGGATTCAGCGGCAAAGGGATCTTGAAAGACAACAATCGAATTTTTTTCTGTGATTGCCTTTAATCCGCGTGGTGCCGTTAGGCGTGCGAATATTTCGGCTTGTTCAGAAGTCACGAGATAGTATCGATTTCCCATAGATCGGTAAAGTGAACTTCCGGCGGCGGAGGGTAAGAGATTCGAATTGATTAGCCCGAAAGCATTTCCTGAGACCAAGCTGCTGAATAATCCGGGAGTTAGGCCCATAATGTGCCCAGCTAGGCCGAGATATCCATTCATTGAGGCTGAGTGAAAGTTTGAGTAACCTTGCATCGAGCAGTTGTCTACCAAGCAGGGGCCCAGTGCTAGAGTTGCCATCCGATAGCGCATCGGTTCGCTCAAGCCAAAAAAATCGCTGCCAAAGCTTCCGTATTTTTCGTCGTATCGCTTGGCTGGCTCCTGCATGGCAAAATTCAGAGCCGCCAAAAACGTCAAGGCTCCGCCGGTGAAGGCGAACAGCCTTTCGCAGCGGGAGAAAGCCAGTCCTAAAAAAATTAGTCC
>JAYQON010000109.1:0-10306 GCA_038144835.1 Bdellovibrionales bacterium | reverse complement strand
CTTGGGCGGTAACGCTTAGCCATCATATTTGATCGAAGTCTGGGAATTGCTGGAAGTCGTCGGTCCTGGACGGCGGCCCGCGGGCCGGCCAAGGCTGGGGTGGCTTCAGAATAGTCCCCGCACAAATTTGATGGGTGTCGGGCAGCTTACCAGTTTTTGGAATAGAAATCTTCACAACGTCTGCGTCCGCCAGAGCATACTCGGAGGCGAAATGAAAAATGTCTGCTGGCCACTGTTTTCTGTAAAGATCGAAAGCCTGCGGGCCTCGCACGATGTTCCTGCCAGGCGAGGACTGAGGTACCAATTCCCAGATATATTTCGTTCGACACCTTTCGAATTGTTTAAGATTTAGATCAGTAGCGAATTGAACAAAATTCTTCAAAACCCTCAATTTTTCACTGGAGTGTTGCAGAAGTTCGCCGCCAATATCGCTTGGTTTTAAGCGGAGCATACCAAGATTTTAGAGGCGAAGTGCAGACGGTCAATCTTCAGACGTCAGGCGATGGGCTGGCGGTCCAATCTTGGCCGCGATTCTAGGCGATCTGACGGGGTTGCCAATGATCCTCTCGCACTAATGACCAATTTAACAGACCTCAGGACCTTATTTCTTGAAATATACGTCAAAATGACGTATAAAATGGCATGAGGACTGTGGTCGTCTTTGAAAAGGTCCTCAAGGAACTGAGGAAGCTGCCTCACTTCATCGTGCGCAAGCTTAACAAGTGGGCCAGGGATGTTGAGCGGCTGGGGCTTGAAGAAATTCGCAAAATTCCCGGCTATCACGATGAACCTTTGCACGGCGACCGCAAGGGCCAGCGCTCGATTCGCCTGTCAAAGGGCTATCGGGCCATTTACGTAGAGTATAAAGAAGGTAACGTACGAATCATTTCCGTTGAGGAGGTTTCAAACCATGAATACTAAAAGGCATTACACGACTGCTGATTTGGAAAAGGAATTTGGACCGCTCACCTTCGGTAACGCCTTGGAATCCTACCGACTTGGCGAAGAGATGAGCCAAAAGGACTTTGCCCGACAACTCGGAATTACGCCTCAGAGCCTTTGCGATCTGGAAAAAGGCCGTCGGATTCCGAGCATTGCGCGGGCGGCTAAAATCGCCAAAAAACTTCGTGAGCCGGTTGAAACTTGGATCACGCTTGCACTTTCCGACATGATGAGAGAGGCACATTTAGATTTGAAGGTGGAAGTTAAAAAGAAGGCCTCCGGTTTCTAGGATCGGCGTCCGTTCTTATACTTCTTTTTCTGAATCGTTTGCCGAACAAACGCTTCAGATGCGCCAACTAGGCCTCGCTAAGCGGCTGAAGTTCCTCGATTTTCGATTTTCGATTTTCGCCCCCAACCCCTGATCACCGAACCACTTTAAGTTTCGAAATTACCCCGCTGCTGGCACTGTGCTGGCAGAGGTTTTTCCCGATCTGCGCAATCTGTGCTTTTGACTCCAAGTAGCCCGGAGCCAAATGCGCATACCGTTGGGTCATCGTCGGTTTGGCAAAGCAACTCCTTATCCAGGATTGGGCGAACAGGGCTATGGATTTTTTCGTTCGCTCTGTAAATTCAGTAATCGAACCTCCGAGAAAATGCTTCAGGGTTTAAGCGGATTGTGAAATACACCAACGACTGCTCGGTCGATAGAGAGGACAGGCTTTGGGGTCAACAAACTCAGGGAAGAACGGGTGCCGCCTGAGAATTGCTACGGAGACTTGAGGTTCGCGAAGACCAGAAGACCTGCAAGCGGAACGCCGCAAGCGACGCTTTGAGCGCGTCACGATGAGCCCGGCGGGATCGCGCCCGTCATCAAGAAAATCCTTGAGCACTTAGGGCTGCCAACAAGGCCGCCCCTACCAGGGCCGGCCCGGGGGCCTCCACAAGAAGTCGAAATCCCCATTGAGCCGCCAAAATTTATGCTCGAGGAAAAGTTACCAGAGCAAAGTGGCGTTAACCACCGGCCGCCCACTGGACCAAAAACCCACATTGAATGCCTTATCCTTCAGGATCGAAGAGATTTTCCGTTTTAGGTGATCTTCTACTTTTCTGAGCCGAAACAGATCACCTCACTCTTTACCGGCGAGTCATCGACGCGAAGGCGCCGAAGAACTTGCCTGTCCTTCACGATAATCACGTACCTGTCTTCACCACAGGGATCTTTCTGTAAACTGAAAACCGGCTGATCAAACGATTCCCCTCGAAAGTCAAAGCTCAGACCGGTGTAGAAATTGAAATCTGCAGTTCGAATCTGCTGGCCCATCGATTTCATCTCGACTTCTTGATCGGGGATTGAAAGTTTCGTGAATCGAGAATCATTGAATTCGGATTCGAGTTCCTGAATCAGCTGTCGAAGAACGAAATTGCGCCCCTCAACAGTTTGACGAATTTGAGCAAGTGTTTCGCTAACCTCAATGTCGTTTAAAGGCTGTACATTAGCAAAGGCAAGATTTACCAGCGCCCCACTTTCTGGGATCGTTCGCAAATGTGGGGCAAGCGCGCGACGGCGTATCGCGAGATAAATGTAAGGCGCATAGTCGTACATTATAACGGGTCGGTAAGTCGCAGTCGCCGCATTAAGTGGAAGAAGATTCTCGTTCTTTGCAATTCGATCAAATATCTCACTTTCAGAGACGTCGCAGCCGTGTAGACCGACGAGAGTTCCAATTATCTCGACGTAGGTGGCGCTACCCTCAACTAGGGCACCGCCAAGAATTTCAGACCAAAACTGCGGATGTTTTTGATCGATCTTTAACCGCCACCCCGCAGCCTTGCGTAGAGCGACGTCGCTTCCTGTGTGAACGTACTCGCGTAAGCGTTTAATCATTTGATAGTTGTAATAGTAGACATCCGGGTTAACTGGATATAGTTCAGGAGCGTCCTTAGGAAAGCTCACCATGGATTTCCAAAAGTGTTTTGGATAATCGAGTTGGTGGAACCAATGAAAGCCTTCATGGATTGCAGTTTGAACTGCGAAGTCGCCAATTTTCCTGCTGGTCTTGTTAGCATATTCAACATCAATCTTCGAAACGTCGATAACGAGACGACGCAACGGCCTATCTGTGAAGGTGAATGATTGCCCTGAGAATTCTGAATCAACAAGGCGGTCCGGCACAAGACCTGAGGGAGTTGAGCGATAGGTTGAGCCGTTTTCGGTCAAAACTATCGCCGCTGCTTCCCAAGAAAGACCAGGCCAAATTCGCTGAGGGCATTTGTAAAGTGTCCGTTGTAAGCTTTCTTGAATGGAAAGCAATCTTGGCGAAGGCTCGGCTGCGTGAGTCGCGATGCCAATCAGAAACATTCCCAGAGTAATCGCGAATTTGGAATTTGAAGAAGTCACAATTGAAAATAAATTTCTCATATTTTACCTCTGCTTCTGTGCACTTTCAAAATAAGTCAAAGCTTCGTTTGGCTGCAAAAAATGTTCTAGCATAATAGCATGTTCGGCTCTCAGATTCGCCTGTTATGATTTTCGACAGAGTGCCATTTTGTGTCTAGGTCGTTGACCTTGGCATGTGTATCCCAACCAGCTTTGAATTCCTGATGTAGGTCCTACTCTTCTTTTTATGCCTTCCGGCGCTCGAACTGAGTCCATGTGAATAATAACAATTCGATCCTTAGCGCGTGCCTAACGAGATCACGCTGGGCATCTTGTTTTTTCGCTGTGAGGTCAACGCGATTTATAAGGTGCTAGACGCTCGGTTCTTGCAGCTGTTTTTCAGCCTCGTCTTGCTCGGCAATCTTCTTTTGCAACTCCATTTACTCACGTTTCATTGCCGCTCTCTCGCCCGATAAGTTTTCCTTTCGCCCTGGTGCTTGCCAGATTGATTTTTACTTGGTCGTCTGTAGAAAACAGCAAGCAAAAAAGTCGCACCAATCCATTTTTCTGAGTTTGCTTACTCAAAAATTCTTGTTCCCAAAAACTCCTGCATTCTTCAGTAGGATTCGAACCCGTTTAAAGTGTCTTTAAAGAGATGTTCACTCTCATTCGTCTGTATGGGCATCAACTTGTGCCATGACGCTATTGGATTTAAGTAGGAGTGGGACAGTCGGCTAAATGTGGGCCTTCCAACTTCACAGTCATTTTATTAACCGTCATCAAGTGACACCCGTGAAGAGACTACGGCCAGGAGCGAGTGTGGTCCTATTCTCCTATCCTGACAGATTCCTCGGATCCTCCAAAGAACTTGTCAGGAGAACTAATCTTCAAAAGATTTTCGAACTAATTCATCATCGTATTTGGTACCCTTTTTCATGACGACTAAGCAGATAGCCGCGATCTTCCGCGCCAGCGCTTTATTCGCCTTTCGTTTATCGAGGCCTTTATTATCCATTAAATGTTTGTAGTAGTCTTTAAGCGCCGTATCCGCGGGCGAGATGATCACTCGTTGTGCGGCTCCCATAAATGCATTCTTAAGTTCGGTTCTGCCGTGAGGTGTCCTTTTTCGTAAAATGTATCCGTCGCTCTCGTCATGGTGGCGGATCAACTTGGCGTATGCCCATAATTTATGTTTTGTCGCAAACCGGTGCCCCGTTGAAATGTAAGCCGCGATTGCATGCGCTCTAACTGGCCCGACGCCAGGGATTGAGCCGAGATTTTTAATTATTGGAATGTTGAATCGATTTGCTTTAAATTCCTCCGAGTATTTCTTCTTACGCATTTCGAGTTCATTCATCTCCTCAAAAATCCTTTGGGCGACAAAACGTTTCGTCGGATTTTTAATCTCTTCCAACTTCTTTTCGTTGCGCGAAGTTAAATGGCTTGATTCTCCGGACAATCCTTGCGAGCGAAGTACGGCCTTGAAATTTTGCTTTAACATGCTTAATCGAATCGCCGTGCCCTCGTAATGGCGAACGATCGTTCTTAGATTCATCAGCTCACTGTCTTCGTGATAAACGGATGTAAGATTGCCGGCGCGAAGCTGCATGACGAGATGAAGTGCATCCCGGTAATCGTTTCTCGGGCCGGATTTTTTAGGAAGGTGGGCCGGATGGCAAATGATGAGTTTGTCGACTTCATCTTTCAGAACGCAAAACATCCATTGCGCCACATTGGTCTCTTCGAGCACCAGTGCTTTTTTGCCTCCAAACGAACGAGCGAGGTCTTTAAGATTCCGCTCAGACGTATTAATTTTGCCTTCGCGCAATATTTCGCCGTCTTTATTCATTGCCACAAAAGTACAGGTTTTACTGTGGGCATCGAGTCCAATATAGTTATCCATAGCAGCTGATCTCCTAGTTGTTAAATTGACTGTGGTAAGTCCAATTTAACCGGGCTCCTGATTGCTTTGGCAATCAGGAGCAGCTGCTGTTTTCTATACCGTCGGCGATCAGATCCCGTTCGAGTTGCGAAATGCTCGCAAGAATGCTGAAGATTGCAACGCCTACCGCGGAATTGGTATCGAGTAGGCGAGTCCAAAGCCGCCACGTGAATCTCGCTCCCCCAATCGGAATACGCTTCGCCTCATTTTATCCTTGCTGGTATTTTCCATTTTTGCGCACTCATCTGATGGTAGCTCTTTCGAAGACGAGCGGACGAAGCATAGAGGCTCAGGAGCTCTGAGCCATTCTGCGGAATCTTCTCATCAATCAAAAATTTAATTATTGCACGGATCGTTTTGGCATGGAGCTATCGTTTTGATATTCTGAGGGTTGCGTAAAATTATTAAAAACACTGGACCAATTTGCGCCAATCTCATCTCGGCATCTCGAGGCGATAGAGTCCGTCAAAGAAGATGGACTTCCCACGGCGACAAGCTCGCCTATTTTTTTTCTTAGAAATTTATCATCTCCAGTTTCAACTTTATAGGTGTGGTTGTCGTGCAAATCATTTATTAAAGCCTCTAAGCCAGAGTCTCTTATATCTGATACCGATCGACCTCTAGAAAAAGCCTTTCTTACGGATTCGATGCGGCTAACGATGTCCGCGTAGCCGATGGATTGATATGTTTTTTTTAACATCTCAAGAGCTTTCAGTAAGGGGGTAATAGGTTGCGGTAGTGGACTGTTCCCTGTCAGTTTCTTGTTGAAAGTTTGGGATGTGATGCTTCTGTGATAAATAAAAAGAGTGGCAAGGCCATCGTCGTCCCAAAGTTGTCTCTGGTTGCCATTAATGGTATAGGCCAATAGAATATTGTCTTCGTTTGAGTAGCGCAGCTCTTTTGTCATCTGACCGAGCCCAGTATAGCTGGAGCCTTGTTTTAAATACCTGAGAGAAGAGATGTCGACCCGCGCGCCGAGCCCATAGGCATGGAGTCCTGTTAGAGTTAGGACCAAAGTACAAATCAACTGATACGCATTGCAAGACATACACACTCCAATCATATTTTAGTTACTCTTTTCAAGTATAGAGAGGTGTATCGCCATGCGAAGCATATTCATATTGATTTTGTTTTTGCCATTCATTGGTCTTGCAACGCCGGGATATTATGGAACTGACACCAAAATTAAAGCAAAAGAAGGCAAGTTCTTTACTGTGGAGCAAGCGGGATACGAAATGAAGGTGGATTCCGATAAGTTGCCGCAGGACATACAAAATCTCTGGACAAAAAATATCGGTAAAACCTTTGAATCTCCAATTCCGTTTGCAGCAATAGTGGGCGAAAAAAAATTAAAAAATCCAAAGGGTCCACCAATCAAAGAAAGATAGTCGTGGCGGCGCACCTGCACCGATCCTGAGTATACGTTTTGCTCCTACACTATGGACTTCAAAATAATTTACCC
This sequence comes from Bdellovibrionales bacterium, assembly GCA_038144835.1. Lineage (GTDB taxonomy): Bacteria > Bdellovibrionota > Bdellovibrionia > Bdellovibrionales > UBA1609 > JALHOQ01. The sequence continues at coordinate 3,583 of JAYQON010000109.1, read as the reverse complement.
CTTCCGCAATGTACTTCCTCAGGTTTCATCGCACTTTGGGAGAGATCGCGAGGGAACAAGCTGATTCTTCGAGGTTGATTTGCAAATGGTCTTGCTCATCGCGATGTTTAGAACTTAGTCGACCAGGTGGTCGTTTTTGCACGAATCGCATTTGGCTCTTAGTAACCCGTGGGCGGCTGCACTTCTCAGTTACTCGTCCGCTCATCTTCGAAAGAGCTAAGTCTGATCGGCACCAAGTTACTCCATCGATCAGCGCCGGCGTTAAGCGTCTCAATTTGCGACGTCGAAATCCCAGACGCGTGCTGCTGAATTGGCAATGCGATCAGTGCGTCGACATGATCCGGCCACCATATGCGGGTTTATTTGCTTTTGAACCGGCTCCTGAGTTGCAAACTCGTTCCATTCATGTTGAAGAGGATGGCCTTCGCCCTTGTTGCCGTCGTGGCCATGGGTTTTGTTTTGAATGTAAACTTTAACCAGGCGCACGCGCGTTCGGTAAAAAGGGGCGCGCAATACGATCTGAATGTGTCGGGTTGTGTTAATTTTAGATCCGGGGCTTCGGCGCGATCCCGCGCCTATTCCTGTTTATATTCCAGATCAACGGTGAAGATGTTGAATTACAATCCGCGCGGCTATTCGCTGGTGGAGGTGAACGGCCGTCGTGGCTACGTCTGGACTGAGTATTTGCAGCCGACCAAGGCCAAGGCCCCGGAACCCGTCGTCAAAGCTTCGCCCCCGCCATCTGAGCCACCCAATGGTCTGAGCCAGGTTTCTCCGCCCCCGGTATCTCTGCGGCCGAACGGGTCCGAACCGCGCGGTTCTGAACCGCCCGCGGCCCAACCTACCGACGAGGAATTCGCCGACGACGGCATACCCTCTGGCCAGATAGAAACCGCCGGTGATGGCAATCCCGACTTATGGAAGTCCGTGCTTTCGGTCGAGGGCAATGGCGACGGCCATCTGCCACGCGGGGGCGGCTACACTTTGAAAGCTCGAAACTGGCCGCGACTGGTGGATAAGGATGGAAAACTCATGTTGCAGTTCCCGAACGGCAAGATCAGCCACTGCACCAGCGCGACGGCCGCCGGCTTTTACAAGTATATGGCGGATCTGCATAACGCCGGTAAGTTGCAGCTACAAAGCAAGCACATCGCACTTTTGAACGGCAAGCACTTTGAACGCGCGCTGAACGGCAACACTTATTCTATGGCCGCGCTCAATCAGATTTTGGGCGGCCGCAACGTCAGGGGTCGGGGCAACCGCGCCAACATCATGAATGCCCTGCGCTGGGCGAAACCCGGTGACGTGCTGAAAATTGGTCGCAATAACCGGACGGGCCATTCCACGTTTTTTCAAGGCATCAGCGGCGATAAGGTTTGTTACTGGTCCAGCAACACGAAGACCCGCGGCGTCGGCACTCAGTGCGAACCGATTTCGGGATTTTATGAAGTCGCGGTCAGTCGCTTGCCCACGGACTTGAAGGCACTGCAGGGCCGCCTAGATCAGCTGGCATCCCCCGGTTCGTCGGCTTATCAGCAAATGGCCAGATTGATTCGAAGCGAAGACCCCCGTTACCAAAGCATCACCAACTGGGAAAGACCGATCAGCGGGCGCACAGTGGCGTCGGGTGACAGCGGAGCACAGCGATGAGACACTTGCTAGTCGGGTCGCGATCAAGGGATAATGTGACTTTCACCGGAGTGGCGCGCATGAATGAAATTTTGGCATTGGTGTTCACCCTCATAATTTTACAGCCGGCATCGGGCGCTGCTGAAAACGTCGCCCATTCGGCGGTGGCCGATGAAAACTGCCGCAAGAAGCTGACCGAGCTGATCGAGCAAAAAGCCAAGGCGGAGGGGCTTCAGGGCGAGATCGGCGTGCAGTTCTATGAAAACGAACCGTTCGTGAAGGCGGGCTTCGACGCGCAAAAGCGCCAGTTGCACAAGTACACCACGCCGCCATTCATGGTTGACGAAGGCTATATTCCGGAGTCCAAGGCGATAGCCGTCGTGCGCTTCACGGACAAATCGTGCGAGATCGTGAAATTGACGGTGAACACCGGCGGCTTTCAGCCTTAAAATAAACCCCGAAAAAACCGCCGCAGCCGAAAGTCTGCGAAGCGTTGGGATTAGAAAAGACGAAATCCTTGCCATTCAGGGCTGCCTTCATTTGGGTGTCGAAAACCATCTATTTCAAATCCTTAAAATCCAAATTTTGTCCCAAACCGATTTGCCAGAGGCAACGCCGGCCCAAACAGCCGTTCAAAGTTCGCCTGCTAGCGGGCACCATTCGATGCAAAAAAATAATTAAAATAATGTCGCCACACTTTGACTGACTTTGTCAGCGTTACCCTTATGGGATCCATCGCAGTATAGTTGCCCATGGATTTTTTTGATGCCGTAGAGATCCGCCGAAGTATCCGTCGCTACACCTCGAAGCCAGTACCTGAGATAGTGATGCGAAAGGCTTTGCAAGCCGCTCTGCTTGCACCGAATTCTTCGAATGCGCAAACATGGGATTTTTTTTGGGTGCGTTCGTCTGAGAAGAGAGAGAAATTAGTGATCGCTTGCTTGGGTCAGTCAGCAGCCCGAACCGCAGCTGAGCTTCTAGTTGTGGTTGCAAGCCCAAGTGCTTGGCGGCGCTCTTGGCCTGACCTGAAAATGTATGTCGACAAAATAGACGCTCCCGGGCCGGTAAAAATCTATTACTACAAACTGTTCCCGTGGCTTTATAGATGGGGTTGGTTTAATTCCTTGGCATTTATCAAGTGGATTATGGCGAGCTTGATTGGCTTTTTTCGACCCATGGTTCGGGGGCCTTTCTCAAGAACTGGGGTTCAAACGGTGGCAATTAAGTCGGCAGCTCTTGCCGCCGAAAATTTCGTGTTGGCAATTTCGGCACAGGGTTTTTCAACTTGCATGATGGAAGGTTTTGACGAATCCAGGGTGCGGCGTTTGCTGAGATTAAAGCGATCTGACCGAGTGGTGATGGTTATTGCTGTTGGAGAAGAGGCCGATAAAGGCACGTGGGGGCCTCGCTTTCGTATCAATTCTGATAAGGTTGTGCACGAAGTCTAAATCGTTAAATTATTCAAATCAGTTTGCAAAAGTTGTTGTCTCGACCATTTCCTCCAATAGCTGCAGGATTCGAGCGGGTCCAAAATTTTTATTGGTGTGTGAAATTCAATTTGAGCTTTAATAAGACTTTGTCGTGCAAGGTGAAATAGATGATAGGGGAATATATCCCGATCGACAAACGCGGCCGCGCGAGCTGGAGAATATTTTAGACGAAAGGGTTGAACTGGAATCCCCTGATTGTATGCGATTTCAAAAATACCCCGACGCCATTCTTTGGATTCGGTGAGACATGTGGTCCCTGAGGGAAAGACAGCAATCTTTTTTCCGTCACTTAAGCCTCTGATGACTTCATAGCGAGCTTCGCCTCTGGATTTAGTATTTCCACGGTTCACAAAGATGGTCCCAATCCGAGCAGCGCCGGCCCCGATGATGGGCCACTTTGTTATCTCACGTTTGGCTAAAAAGGAGACTTCCGGACAAGCGAACATGAGTAGGGGGATGTCTAA
>JAYQON010000108.1:0-10423 GCA_038144835.1 Bdellovibrionales bacterium | reverse complement strand
ACCTTCACAACTGGAACAAGATCAATCCCTGCCCTATATCGCTCCATCAGCAGCGGCAAATGATTGCGAGTCTCATCCAGGAACAAATCCGAAGCGTGCGAAAACCCGCCGGACAAAACAACTACTTCTGGAGCAAAAAGCACACAAAGACTACGAATGGCCTGTGCCAGCTGGCGGCCATAGTCCTGAAAAGCTGCTCTCACTGCAACGTCACCTTGTGTGGCTAAACCAACAGCCTCGTGGCCTGTCAACACATACCCTTTTAAGAGACCTAATCGACGACTAAAATGCGTTCCAGCCAAAAATGCCTCAATGCAACCAAAGGCTCCGCACCCACAAGGAAAATTTTTGTTGGTTGAGTCTATTGGAATATGACTCGCTTCAGGGTGAAGACCTCGTCCCGCCCTGATCAATTGTCCATTGGCAAGCACCCCAATCCCAACCCCCGTGCCTAAGGTAATTGCAAGCAGGTTCTGCACTCGGCCATGTCCACCACGCCATTTTTCTCCCAGAACGGCAGCAGCAGCGTCATTTTCAAGAAGAACGGGTTTTTTAAATGTCTTTTTTAGCTCACTCACTAACGGTAATAGCCCCCAGGACTGCGCACCCGTAAAAAAATTGGTGGGATCAAGGAGCAAGCCTCTCTCAGGATGTAGAGGTCCTGCTGAGGCCACAGAAATTTTTTGATACTTCAAGTTTGGTAGGTCAGAAGCCACTTCAGCAAAGAGCTTTACTAATCCCTTAAAACCCTCGTTCTGCCTCACAGATTTGACCGAATGTGCAAGAATGCGCCCTCGGGAATTTACGAGGGCGCCTCTGAGTTTAGTCCCGCCAAGATCAAAACAAAGATTCAGATCAGTGGAGCGGGCCACTTTGCGAACCTAACAACTCATGCGCCAACTGAATCACCTGTCGACGAGTGGTCTCAATATCACCGTTAGGCGAATAGATGACCGTCTTTTTCATGTTGGCAAAAAGATTCTGGCCTACGCCCTTGTTCAAAGCCGGATTGGCTTCTTCAAGCTTTTGAATATACAAACCCAACTTACGCTTAAAGTCGCCAAATTCAGGCTCATATAGCCAACGCACCTGATCGATGAATTGTTGGACGGCTTCTTGCTCTTTCATGCTCCGAACCTCCTTCAATTTTTATTAGTTAAGCAAACTTCGCCGCGTAAGTTAAGCGACACGCTTGACGAAGCACACCACAACAAGCGATTTTCAATGCGCATGGACATCAACGCAAAAACAGATCCCTTAAGCCTCTTTCAATCCTGGATCAATGAAGCCAAAGCCCACCCGGGCATTAAAGAACCCACAGCCATGGCTATTTCAACATTGGGTAGCGATGAAGAACTCAATAATCGAGTTGTTTTGTGTAAAGATTGGGATGACCGGGGGTTTACATTCTTCACCAATTATGACAGCCGCAAAGGTCGAGACTTACAAGCCCACCCAACAGTGTCGGCGGTTTTTTACTGGGATCCGCTTTTTCGCCAGATTAAAATCTCGGGAAAGGCAGAAAAAAGCGGACGTCAGGTTTCTGAAAAATATTGGCGCAGCCGCCCACGCGAAAGCCAGATCTCTCAATATATCTCTCGACAATCGCAAGAACTTGTTTCTCGCGACGCTCTCCAAGAGGCATGGAACAAGGCCGAACTACAATTTAAAGACCGTGAAGTCCCCTGCCCCGATCATTGGGGGGGATACCTCATTAAACCTAAACGAATTGAGTTTTGGATGGGGCGCCCCGGACGGCTTCATGAGCGCTTCGAATTTCAAAAAACCGACTCATCCTGGACCTTTCGCTTGCTTTACCCTTGAGGGTTGTTCTCATCTGACGTGTAATAGAGGGTGCAGGAGAGTTTTGTGCCCAATGCCGTGATTTTAGTAGAGGATGTGCGCATCCGGCAACAGGTTGAACAGTTCTTAGGGCAACTCGGTATGGATGATCTCAATCATACCAGTTTTGACTCGGCTGCCGCATTCGAAGCGCATTACTTTCCTGAAGAAAAACCAGCAAAAGATAACAATGTCGCCACCAATACTCAGGCAAATGAAACCAAAGCAGAGACCGCTTTGGATACTCCGCCAGAGTCCGCGCCGCCCACTCCTACCGCCTCCTCAGAACAGAATGAAAAAGAAGAAGAAGGTGCGATTGTCCGCTTTTCAGAAATTCACATGATTATCTTTGCTCTCGACTGTATCGAGGGCAAATCGAGCCCTTGGATTGATAAAATCAAACAAGAAATGCGCAAACACGGTTGCTACCCGACCAGCGGACCACTACGCACCGTGATGCTCAAGTATGAGGACGACAACATTGCAAAGGTTGATCTCCTCCACCCTAATCTCGACGATGTGATTTTCCTGCCTATCGATCGTCTGATTTTTCTGCAAAAACTACAGATCCTCCTGGCCTTGCCTAAATCTGTGTCTCCAAGCTTTTTATTCAACCAGGAAGTTCAGCAAAGCATAGAGATTTCTAAAATCGTGAAGATGGATCGACTTTCTGACGTCGGTCTTGCGATACGCAACCCCGTCTCTTTAAAAAAAGGTACACCCGCCAAATTTTATATTAATTTTGAGAGCGCCAAAGAAAGTCTCGAGATTCGCGGCAAAGTGCTCCGCTCTGAGCCACACCCCGATTTTCCCGATCAGTTTTTGGTTTACTTCGCCTACTTCGGAATGAATAAAAACGAACTTACGACGGTCCGTCTGGCTCTTGCAAAGTTCTGACTTTATCTAAGCCTTCTCAGGGATGATCGCGTCGAATTCACCATCGACACCACGGACCCTCTGGCTTCTCTGCATGGGGTTGAACCCGCAGGAGTTGCGGTGATAGACTCCGACGACGATTTTGGCAATACACTCAAAGAAGCTCTCTCTAAAGATATCGATCTGATCGATGCTGTTTCGGAATATTCCTTATCTGTCTTTATACATAAATATTTGAGTACGGAAGGCGAAGAAGACAATACCCCGCCCCTACCAACACAAGAAAGTGATTTCTACACCACACCCCTAGCTCTAACGGTTGGGATGGGAGACCTTAAAATTGTTAGCATTGAGCCTAGCCCCAAAGACGAGGATATGTTTTTGGGATTTCCGGCCGTGGCAACATTTATGAGCCCAGATCGATGGATTGCACTCATTAAGCACAAAGAGTCACGACTCATTGTGGAAGAATCTGTAAATCTCGTTTTGCAAGGCAAAACCCTTAGCAAAGTCCTTTTCATTCATGATTCAGAGAATCAAAAAAGAGCCGTACGCTTTAAAATATTCAGAGCTAGCACCGAGCAAAACATGATTGTAGAGCTTTCGCCAGCCGGAATTGAAGACATTCTGGAGTACGAATCTGGCCCTAGAAAAAAAATTAAACTCAATGCGCTCATTGTAGATGCCGCCTTTATGCCGGAAGACCCCTCAGGTTGGTGCGAAGGTCTTCGCCAACGAGCCGTGCAAGCCGAGGCAACCCAGGATCCCGCGGCAATGCGCTTTTTCATCGTTGGCGACAGTGACCACCGAAATCTTCCCGGTTGGTTTGCCTCACCCCAAATTTCTGGATATTTCGTCAAGCCAATCGATATGCGCCTTCTGATGTTTTTACTCTCAGAATTTTTGGATAATAAAACGACAATTTACCACTTCGAAAACCTTGGTTGGGCTCAACCCACTCTCAATACGCACGTTTCCAAAAGTATCAAACTAGAAGCCCTCAGCGAATACGGTGCCCGTTTACGCAGTTCTGCACCGATCGCTCCTGGAACGGTATTTTACTTACGTAAAATGATTTTCGACAAAGCTCCCAACGGCTGTTTAGCGGCAAGAGTCTACGCCTGCGAACAAGACCCAAATGACAAGACAAGCTACCAAGTCTTTGCACTTTATTTTGGTATTGGCGATGCCTTTCTCAAGTATGCACGAACCTGGATTCGGGACAATTATGCCGCGCTAAAAGCCCAAGGTGGCGGCTCCTAACCAAAGATAACTAAATTTTCCATCAACCAATCTATTGACACGCTCTGACGATGATTTTGCAAAGGGCGGCAAAATGATAGCTTCAATATTGATGACTATACCCTTATTAGCCCTTGTGGCTGGTCTTATTATTGGTTGCGGTCTGACCTACTTGGCTCTTCAATGGTCTCGATCACGTGAAGTCCAGTGGGCCAACGATGAAGCCACTGAGATATTAGAAAGTGCTCGCAAAGACTCAGAAGCTCTCGCGGAGGAAATCAACCTTGAACTCGAAGAAATGCGCGAAGCTGCTTTAGAAAAATTTGCCAAGGAAACCCGCAAACTCGTGCAAAAAAATGAAGAGCGTGAAGAAGCCATTGATGAAAAAGAAGCCAAGCTTCGTACTAATATTCAAAGCCGTGAACAACTACTCAATCGAAAACAGCAAGCAAACAATTCCAAACAACAGCGGGTGGCCGCATTTGAATCACGAGTGCAACAACTGCGATCACGCGTCGCAAATCTACGCGAACGTTTACTTGCAGAAGCTAAAAATCGATCCAACACAACGACGGAAGAGCTGCGCGCTCAGATTCAATCACAACTGGAACAAGAAACGCGTCATTATTGCACACGACAAGCACAAGAGATTGAACAGAAAGCCCAGCTCAATGCCGAGCGTGATGGCAAAAAGGTGCTTAACTTAGTTTTGAACCGTTTTGCTCGCCCCTATTGTTCTGAACGTGGCATTGGTAATGTCAGTTTTGACTCGATAGAACACAAGGCTCGTACGTTCGGCGCTGATGGCCAGTGGGTAAAGAAAATTGAAAAAATCTGTGGCGTGGATGTGGTGTACAACGAAACCTATCAAAGCGCTACAATCATGGGATTTGACCCCGTTCGAAGGGAATTGGGTCGGTTAGTTCTGGAGAGCGCGAGCCGGCAGCGTCAGCTGAGTGATAAACTAATAGAGGACATTCATGACCGCTGCAAAAAAGAGTTATTTCGCAAAATTTTGGTCGACGGTAACCGAGTCTCCAATGAATTGAGGCTACAAAACCTACATGAAGATGTTCGCTCAATGCTGGGCGCACTTCGCTACCGCTATTCCTTCGCCCAAAACCAGCACTTTCATGTTGCAGAAGTTGGTTGGCTTTGTGGTCTTTTAAGTTCGGAATTGGGTCTACCTTTATCTGATGGACGTAGGGCCGGATTACTGCACGATATTGGCAAAGCCATGGATCATTCACGAGAGGGTGGACATGCCGTCATTGGTGCCGAGTTTATCGAAAGTCATGGGGAGAAGCCCGAAATCGTACACGCGGTTCGCGCCCACCATTACGATGAAACACCAAGTACTGACCTAGCATTTCTCACAATTGCCGCAGATGCGATCTCCGGTGCGCGTCCAGGGGCAAGACGCTCAACTATGGACTCGTACACGCAGAAAATGGCCGATCTGGAAAAGATTGGCTCGAGTTTCGATGGCGTCACTGCAACCTATATTTTGAGCGCAGGCCGCGAAGTTCGCGTCATGGTTGACGGTGAAAACGTGGATGATCAAAAAGCTCTATTTCTCTCGAAACAAATTGCGCAAAAAATTGAAGAGGAGCTGAGTTACCCTGGCCTTATCAAAGTCACCGTGGTCCGCGAGACTCAGGCCGTCGAATACGCTCGTTAATTAGTTTTTTTATTGTGTTGTGCACAATGGACTCTTTAGGACTTAAGCTAGGTTTACAAGCGTATTGGGCTCGTACAATTTCATCATAATCAAATTCACCGTAACCATAGCGTCCAAGAAGAATTTGAGTATAACGGGCTGCTCGATCGACGAGCTTGCCGTTACTGGGATAAACCCAAGTCATAAGATTACCCTCAAAACGATTCAGTCGCCCCATAACCAATGTGGAGTGGATATTAAGAATCATTTTCAAGGTCAGATGATCGAACAGACGTGGCTGATTTTGCATAAAAAATTCGTGAACTAAATCTCTAAACTCGAAAGTGAGTCGACAGTCACCTAAACTAATTTTGAATTGAAAATGGGATTTATCGGGAATTAGCCGTTGGCGAAAACCTGCAGCACCACGACCAAAATCGAAACTCATCAAGTAGTCAGAACTCGTTTTAACATGAATCTCCGGCCAGTTTAGAGGACGGGGATATCGAGAGAGCAATTTCACCCAAGCCTCTTCCGCCGTTTGCGCAGATGGAATCGTTATGTATGTCAATGAATGACGATCCGTAAGCATTGACGGATTATCAAATGGTGCAAGATTGAAGGTAGGTGCCCGCTCCGTCGTATCGGTAAAGACAGTTATTGCGCCTTCATCAATAGAGTAAATCGTGTGCTGATCATCCAAATATGTTTTTGCTTCCAAAGCCACAAACGTTTCTATCGGCTGCAAATTCATTTTCGAAAAATGATCAATCCATCGATCCAATACTTCGAAAGCTTGTTCAAAATCACGACCAAACTCCAACGCCAAACCAATCACTAGCATCAGAACCGTACTGGCCTGCATACGAGTACTTCCCGTTAGAGCCATTGGACCCGTAGCTAAACAAAAAGAGCGAATACGCGGATGAGTCAAAATTCGACGCGAGCGATCAACTTTATCGATAAGCACTTGTCGCGTATTGCAGTACAAAAATAACGGCGGCCGGCGCGAATGAGCCTCTCCCATTTCTACAGCACCAATGACGTATGGAGTTTCACCTCCTTCAGAGGATCCAATCACCAAATCATTTTCACTAAATCCGAGCTGCAAAAGATGTCGAGCACCATACTCCGGAAAATCCTCAAATCCCTCAAGAGAATGCACTAATGCAACATCACCCCCAGCCATTAGCGAAACTACCTGATCTGACTCTCGGTGCTTCGTCCGCCAAAGGTACTCTAAAGAAAGAGATAACCGGCCTGTTGCACCACAGCCCACAAGAAAAATTCGATCACCCTTTTCAAGAGTGTCCGCCACTGCGTGGAAGATTTCCTGCAGTTCATTTTTAAGGCCTGCAACTTTGCGTAACGCCTCTATATCGATTTCTCGCATAGTCTCAATGGCACGTGGAACATCTGAAAGCGCCCATTCAGAAAGCGAAATTGTTTTCGGATGAGGTGTTTCAGTTGGCAAGTCCCCTAACTGAAACAAGTGCTTTTGGCGGAGAAATTCATCAGCGGAGTTCATCTTATCCTCAGCTTAAAACTCTTAATAGCTGAGTCAAAGGTTGCGATGTCCCGACTTTCTGCGGCATCATAGCGTGGACAAGGAGTGTGTATGAACAAAGTCGCTATTCTCGGTGGTAAACGAATTCCTTTTGCTCGTTCGTTCTCGAATTACATGGGAATAACTAATCAGGAATTGATGACCGCTCCATTAAGAGCCCTGGTTGAAAGCTTTGATTTGAAAGAGCAAAGACTTGGGGAGGTCGTTTTAGGAGCTGTGATGAAGCACTCTTCAGACTGGAATTTAGCCCGCGAAGTCGTTTTGGGGTCTGGGTTATCAGCTGAAACTCCCGCATATGATTTGGTGCAAGCCTGCGGCACAAGCTTGCAAGCCACCATTGCAGTTGCGAATAAGATTGCTTTAGGCCAGATCAAGGTAGGAATCTCAGGTGGTTGTGACACCAATAGCGATTTGCCTTTCGTTTTTTCGCGCCGCTTTAACCATATCATGCTTGCTGCCAATAAAGAAAAAACGACTCTCGGAAAAATCAAAAAATTCCTGGATCTTCGTCTCGCTGATCTAAAACCTCTCACGCCTGGAGTGATTGAACCCCGTACGGGATTAAGTATGGGACAATCTTGCGAGTTGATGGCCAAACATTGGCAAATCACACGCGCAGAACAAGATCAGCTGGCTTACGAGAGCCAGATTAACGCAGCCAAAGCATGGGCAGATGGTTTTTATGACTCGCTCGTGGTGCCCTTCGCAGGCCTGAATAAAGACAACAATGTGCGTGGCGACACGACTTTAGAAAAGATGGCCAAACTTAAGCCGGCTTTTGATCGCAGTGAACAAGGAACCCTAACTGCAGGTAATAGCTCAGCACTCACCGATGGCGCCAGTTGCACATTACTAGCATCGGGAGATTGGGCCTCAGAGCGAGGGCTTCCTGTGCTTGCTTATCTTACCCATACTGAAACCGCTGCAGTCGAGTTCACGAAAGCAGAGGGACTCTTAATGGCTCCTGCCTATGCGGTCCCACGCATGCTTAGCCGTGCCGGTTTACAATTGCAGGATTTTGATTTTTACGAAATACATGAAGCTTTTGCTGCTCAAGTCCTCTGCACACTGAGAGCCTGGGAAAGCGAAGAGTTTTGTCGTCAACGGTTAGGTCTTAAAAATGCTCTTGGTAGCATTGATCGCTCCAAATTGAATGTTAAAGGTGGTTCGGTGGCACTGGGACATCCATTTGCAGCCACGGGATCTCGCATCCTGACTTCTTTAGCTCATATGCTTAATCAAAAAGGTAAAGGACGAGGCTTGATTTCGATTTGCACCGGAGGCGGCATGGGTGTTACCGCTATAGTTGAAAAAGAATAAGGAAATCAGCGATGAAGTATACCGCATTCCCAGAAATCGAACCCTACCAAAATGGGCGATTAAAAGTTTCTGACATCCATGACATTTATTATGAAGAAGCCGGCAATCCAAAAGGTGCGCCTGTGCTGTTTGTGCATGGTGGTCCAGGAGGAGGTATTGAACCTTCGCATCGCCGCTATTTTGATCCCTCCCACTATCGAATTATTCTTTTTGATCAACGGGGATGCGGAAGAAGTACGCCTTATGCTGATTTACGCGAGAATACGACGTGGGATCTCATTGGTGATATGGAAAAACTTCGCCGACATCTTGGGATACATCAATGGCTGGTGTTTGGTGGAAGCTGGGGAAGCACGCTCTCACTGCTTTACGCGCAAACTCATCCGGAGAATGTGCAGGGCTTGATTTTACGCGGAATTTTTCTCTGCCGAAAAAAAGAAATCAATTGGTTTTATCAGGATGGCGCTAGCCACATATTCCCTGAAATATGGGACAAGTATCTCAATGTCATACCTGCGGACGAACGCCATGATCTTGTGTCTGCCTATTATAAGCGTTTGATTAGCGATGATCGTGAAACACGTATGCAAGCTGCAAAAGCATGGAGCGTATGGGAGGGTGCTACCTCTAAACTTATTCCAGATTTGTCTTTGATTGAAACCTTCGGAGCCGATGAGTTTGCTGAGGCCTTTGCGCGGATTGAATGCCATTATTTTACCAACGCCATTTGGATGCGATCCGATAATCAAATTCTTGAGGATGTTCATAAGATCCGGCACATTCCTTGTGAAATTGTACATGGTCGGTACGACGTGGTTTGTCCGGTAGAAAATGCCTGGGAATTACACAAAGCCTGGCCTGAGAGCCAACTTCACATAGTTCCCGATGCAGGACACTCAGCTAAGGAGCCGGGAATACTTTCGCACTTAATCGCAGCAACGGAGAAATTCAAAAGACTGTCCCAACTGCCTGGTGCTAACGGGTAACAAAATACATTCGGCGGCCCGGTAGCGCCAGCGAGGTGGGCCATTTTTAGAATTCTACCCCTAAACGCATTTCCATATTCGAATAAAACAAACTGAGATCACCTTTGTTGCGTGAATTACCTGAACCGTAGGTAAAGGAATAGTTATGCATTTGCCCATACCAAAAGACTCCCGTACGCCACTTATTCGCAAATTTGTAAGAAGCCCCAATCAAACCATCGAAAGTGAATAGAGATTGAACACGAAAGGCCTCACCACTGTCGGTAGAAGATAAAAGTGGCTGCTGGTATCGCATCATCCAATGGTAATCAAGAAAGCGAGTTGCAAAATTAGCAAAGGCCCCTAGTGATGCCATTGTCAGACGACTCTGCGACTGAGCCACACTTCTCATTTTCGGGACATACAAAAATGGAAAATTATGATACTGAAATCCCGCTCTCATTCCCCACACCATCGGCAATCCCAGCAAACTGTGACCTCCAGGTACGGCATAGATAAACTCTGCTGTGAGCGTCTCCCACGAGAAGAGGGAATCGGCAATACTGTAATTATCAATATCAATCTCTCCCGGAGTTTTTTTGTAAGAGATTACCCCACCCAAGTGATTCTTTGCTAAGTAACCGGCTTCGATGAAACCACTCGGTGCCTTGACATTACGATACTGAACTTCGGCCTGACTTTCGACATCATAATAATTAACGCCAGTTCCCGCCCACATCCACGAGCCAAAATGGTGAACCGCTTGAACGATCTTTTTGAGTTCAGTCTTAAAAGCGGATACGGCTAAGGAAAAATTCGACGCTCGGGATTCTTTGTTTTCCGATGAAGGTTCGATGGCCCTCTCTTGAGCTAGATCAGGGTCTACGGGAGAGGGCTCTGGCAGTGGCCCTATCTTTTTAGAAGGCCCGCGAATCACCAACTCCTCTGACC
>JAYQON010000107.1:0-10437 GCA_038144835.1 Bdellovibrionales bacterium | reverse complement strand
AGTGGAAGCTCTATCTCAGACGCTTGCTAAGCGATACCCGCACAATTTTTAGTTTAGGTTGGTTGGCTGACTATCCAGACCCTTCCACCTTTGTTTCTCTCATGACCAGCTTCTCAGAAAATAATCACACAGGTTGGGGTAATAAGCGCTATGATGAATTGGTCAAAAATGGCGCCATGTCGACGGATAAAGACAAGCGGCGCAAATTTTATTCAGAAGCACAAAGAATTTTAACTGAACAAGATGTACCTGTTTTACCCATTTATTCTGCGGTTCGGCACATTATGCTGTCTGAGCGAGTGGATAACTTTCCCGTCACTGCTTTGGAGCGCTGGATCTTTAAAGGGGTAGTTTTTAAGTGATCGAGCGAATTTGGGGTTGGGTCATTACTGGGCTTTTTCTGACTTTGGTGAGTCTCAGTTTTTTCAATTACGAAATTCCCTTGGCGCTAGGCTTTCTCACTGGGGCTGTTTTTGTTTTAGGCGCAGTCGCGTTCACTGTGAAACGAGGCATGGGTCGTTTTGTATTGCGGCGGCTTTTAGAAGCAGTCTTGGTCATTTGGGTCATTGCCTCTGTGACTTTCCTTTTACTAAGAGTTTTGCCCGGTGGTCCTTTTGATTCAGAAAAAGCTCTTCCACCTGAGGTCATTGCCAACTTAGAAAAAAAGTACAATTTAGACGCACCTTTGATGGATCAATATTTGATTTATATGGGTCAGCTTCTGCAGGGAGATTTGGGACAATCCTACAAATATATCAGCCGGGATATCACATCGATCATAGCTGAGAGTCTGCCGCGCTCCGTTCAGCTCGGTGTGTATGCGCTAATCATCGCCTATTTGTTGGGAATTCCGTTAGGGGTAATGGCTGGCTGGCGAGCGAACTCATCTACTGATTATGCCAGTATGTTCACGGCGATTATGGGAGTCTCCCTGCCCAGCTTTCTTATTGCTCCACTTTTTATCACGGTCTTTGCTAAGAAGTTGGGCTGGTTCGAACCAGCCTTGTGGGAAGGGCCAGAGTATTACGTGTTACCCATGGTCGTTTTGGGCATACGCCCAGCCGCAGTGATTGCGCGACTCACCCGAGCCAGTGTTTTAGAAGTCGTGCACTCGGATTTTATACGCACGGCTAAAGCAAAAGGCCTAGATGCTAAGACAATTTTATTTAAGCATGTCTTAAGAAATTCGTTGATTCCAGTTTTGTCCTTGTCTGGGCCACTTGCAGCAGCAATTCTCACGGGGTCTTTTGTCATTGAACAAATTTTTGCCATCTCGGGTATTGCCAAGCACTTGGTGCTTTCCGTCGGGAATCGGGATTATCCGCTCATTTTAGGTACGACTTTGGTGTTCTCTATAATTCTGGTTGTTGCTAACTTGATTAGCGATTTAATTATCGCGATCGTTGATCCTCGGGTGAAGATGCAATGATGAATGAGGGAAAAAGTTTACAGCGGGAAGCTTGGGAACGACTTTGCAAAAATAAGATCGCAATAATCTCTGTCGGCGTGATCTTCATCGTGTGTTTAGTTTCACTGACGGCTCCATGGTTGGCCCCGTACCCGTTTGACGAGCAATTTTTAGATAGAGTGCTGGCAGCACCAAGCACTGAGCATTGGCTTGGAACAGATAGCCTTGGTCGTGATATGTTGTCGCGACTGATTTATGGAGCCCGCATATCCATGGCTGTCGGTATTATAACCGCACTGGTATCGTTAGTGATAGGAACTCTTGTTGGTGCCACTGCGGGGTGGTTTGGTGGTCATATAGATAGTGGGATCATGCGATTTGTGGATATTTTGGATTCCATTCCACCTCTAGTATTGTTTATCTTGGTTAAGCTTGTTTTTGAATCTTTTGACTTAATTGGAAATCCTGAAGTTAAGGCTCTTACCGGTATGCTTATAGCCTTGTCCGTAGTGAGCTGGGTGTCTCTAGCACGTGTCGTGCGAGGTCAAGTCTTACAGGTGAAGCAAATGGTGTATGTGGAAGCCGCTCGTTCTATGGGAGCTTCCGGTTTGCGTATTGTCGCTCAACACATAATACCAAACATCCTTGGGCCCATCATTGTCCTCCTGACTTTTCAAATTCCATCCAATATTCTCTATGAGAGTTTTTTAAGTTTTTTGGGCCTTGGTTTACAGCCTCCATATTCAAGCTGGGGTGTTTTAGCTAATGATGGTTGGCGGTCTTTGGACTCTTATCCTCACCTGATGGTTTCGCCAAGTATCGCTATTTTTATAGCTATGCTTGCATTCAACATGCTTGGTGATGGACTTCGCGATGCAGTGGATCCGCAGCTGCGGGGTCGGTAGTGGTAAAAAATGGTTTACTTTCTATAAGCTGAATGAGTTTTGGGCTCAATTTTTGGCATAGAATCTGCTCATGAGAAATTTAACGCATTCTAGGTAAACCTGATGAGTTGAAGGATCAAGTAAATCATGAACTCATTTCACAACTGTCGTTTTTTTATCTCTATGGGCTCTTTTGCTCTGGTTTTGGTTTCACTGCCGGTTCTGGCTTGTGAGGACGATCTTACACGCATACAAGGTAGTCGCTTCGAGGAGTTTTTAGAGGATGCGCAAGATAAATATCCCTTTCAAAACCTATCTAATGATCAGATTCTAGAATTTTTACGTTTTCATTGGCAAGCGCGCTTGCCTCTGACTGAGTCTACCTTTCGAAATGATAATACCGGAAAGATAGGCAACTCACTGAATTTGTTTTTTGGAAATAAGATAAAACCAAGTGATTTTATGTATTTGGTAAAACGTCGTTTTGGCGGGTGGAGGCCGGCGATATTAGCGGCTGGCATACCCGAGGATCAGGTCCGCCTTAGACGACCCAGGAGTTTTTTTAAAAATATCGACATGATCGCCATTGTTCGTCGCCTCGATGAGTTGGGCGTGCCATTGGCTCGCGGTGGATTCAGCTATTCAAAGGCAAATGAAATTGAGGAAGTGATTTTGCGAGAATTTGGAATAGCCCTTATCGGAGCCTCCTTTGTCGATGCCGCCGATAAGTATCATGGCAGTTGGGAGCAACTCATGGAAAAGGCTGGAATCCCTCCTAGTCGGTATGCTCCTCGCTTTACTCGCTGGAGTAAGAGAAAAATTTTTTTAGGCATTCACACTTTGGCTGCAGCCGGAATTGATATTTCTCGCGCTCGAAAAACGCGCACGCCATCAGTTCGTGCAGATAAAATTTTGCAAACTAAACTCGGCGACAAAACGATCTCATATAGCAAGCTTGTTAATGCAGGTATTTATACGTTTGGCTCGTGGGGCAAAACCATTGAAGCAGCTTTGCAATTCGAAGCCAAGAATGCGGACGCCATGAAAATTCTGGGTTATACAACCCCGCAACGACTGCTCGATCTCATGCCCCTTCCTGATATTCCAGAGGAAAATGTGATTGCAGCCATCAAAGCTCTGCGAGACAAAGGTCATTCTTTAGATCCAAATCGCATTCGGAGTGATTTTTCTTACGAAACAAAAAAGGTCTTGCAAAAAGAGTTGGGATTTCCAGCTGACGGAATGACACTCTACCGTTTGGTTCAAGTGCATTTTCTTACTTGGTCTGATGCAATGAATGACCTAGGTATTTTATCTCGATAAACTGGCTCACTTTGCTGGTGCTAGTTACCAGTTTCTAAACATTGAAGCGGAAGAGCATAATGTCGCCATCTTGAACGACATATTCCTTACCCTCGGAACGGTATTTGCCAGCTTCTTTAACCGCCAATTCAGACTTGAAGTTGAATAGATCACTACAATGATAAGTTTCCGCACGAATAAAACCGCGTTCGAAGTCAGAGTGGATGACCCCAGCGGCACCAGGGCCTTTGGTACCTCTCTTAATTGTCCAAGCGCGAACCTCTTTTTCGCCGGCGGTGAAATAGGTGATTAAATTTAAAAGCGAGTATGCCTGTCGAATCAAGCGATGTAAGCCCGGTTCTTTAATACCCATTGATGCTAAAAATTCTCCTCTTTCGCTAGGGTCGAGTTGGGCAATTTCGGCTTCCATTTGACTGCAAATGATCAAGCTGGAGTTATTTTCAGTCTTGGCGAAATCTGCGACTCGCTCGGCCTGTTCGCTTTTACCACTGAGGAAGTCATCTTCAGATACATTGCACACATAGAGTACGGGTTTGCTTGTAAGAAGGTGCAACTCTTTGAGGGTTGGCAGTTCTTCATCTGTAGCCTCAATCACTCGCGCGGGACGTCCACTTTGAAGAGCGTCAAAAAGCTTTTTGACGATGGAATACTCAGCGCGGATCTTGGCGTCTTTTGTGGTTTGCGCGATCTTTTCGATTTTTTTGAGGCGTTTCTCTACTGACTCTAAATCGGCAAGCATAAGTTCAGTGTTGATGACTTCGATGTCACGAAGCGGGTCTACGTTGCCACTCACGTGCACTACGTTGGGATCTTGAAAACAGCGCACAACATGCAAAATCGCGTCGGTTTCTCGAATATTAGAAAGAAATTTATTTCCCAAACCTTCGCCCTGGCTCGCACCTTTAACAATGCCTGCGATATCTACGAACTCAATGACTGTGGGAACCTGGTTCTGCGGTTTGACGTATTTTGAAATCTCAGCCAAGCGGTCATCTGGTACCGTAACCACACCGACATTGGGATCAATAGTGCAGAAAGGGTAGTTTGCGGCCTCTGCCTTGCTAGCCGTAAGAGCATTAAAAAGGGTGCTTTTTCCTACATTGGGAAGTCCAACGATACCACATTTCAGACCCATTCAGTTTACCTTTCTGACAGAGATCTACTATTAAACAGGGACGCCGCTTTTGCGGTCCCATTATTAATCCAAACTTCAATGCCTTCTATCGCCAATTGCAAAAATTCTGGCAGACGACCCTGCTCTTCAGAAGAAAAATTCTGCAACACCCAATCGTGGACTTGAATTTCACTGCGAACCATATGGCCATCGCTAGTAAGCCGATTGGGTGGACGACCTACCCCTAGGCGGAGTCGGCTGTAATCATCACTGCCAAGTAGTTGATGCAGACTTTTGATGCCATTATGACCACCAGGCCCGCGTTTGTTTTGAAATTTTAACCCGCCAAACGGCAAATCAATTTCATCATGCGCAACCAGAAGATCATTTAATCCGATTCCGTAAAATTTCATCAAAGGCTGAACTGCTTCCCCCGACAAATTCATAAAAGTCTGAGGTCTGCAAAGCATAACCGTTTCGCCGTGAATTTTGATTTTTTGCGTTTCGGCTTTGAACTCAGATTTGTACTTTCGCTGACCATCAAACACTTCTATCAGCGCATCAATGAGTAAGAATCCGATATTATGACGTGTGAGTTGATACCTGGGGCCGGGATTACCCAGCCCTACGATCAGTTTCATGCGACTTTATTACTTTTTCTTCTCTTCGCCGGCTGGAGCTGCCGCTGCGCCACCTTCAGCACCTGGTGCTGCTGCCGCACCTTCAGCCGCAGCTGAAGGAGTGATAGTTTCTTCTCTAAGCTCAGCACAAGTAACAATTGTCTCTTCTTGGCTGGTGATGACACGCACGTTTTCAGGAAATTTGATGTCCGAAACATGCATAGAATCATTGAGATCAAGTTCAGTAATGTCCAAATCAAAGAAGGCAGGAATTTCAAGAGGTAAGCATTCGATCTCCACTTCACGGCGGACCATGCTGACCAAGCCGCCTTCAGCCGTACCTTTGGCTTTTCCAGAAACACGCACCTCGACATTGACGCGTACTTTTTGGGTCATATCCGGTGCGAAAAAGTCCATGTGAACTGGACGACGAGATACAGGGTGAATATCGAGGCTTTTACGCAGGACCTTAAGACCGTTTAATGCCGATTCAGAAGACTCAAGAGTCCAGATAGAGTTTTCAAAGCCTGAGCGTGCATATTTGACCACGTCAATTTCTGAAATCGAAATGCTCAAGGGCTGAGTTTTGGGGCCGTATATAACGGCGGGTACGTTGCGTGTATCGCGCAACTGGCGGGAGGTGGATTTACCAGCTTCACGAAGAGAAGCCTTAATTTTAATTTCTTGCATGGCCATGGTCGCTCCTTAAACTAACCTTAATTCTAATTGTCGAACAGCGCGCTAACTGAGTCGTACGTGTAAATTCTTCTGATTGCTTCAGCCACGACCGGCGCCACGGAAATCACTTGGAATTTCGGAGAGGCTTTGGCCGTTTCCTTCAATGGAATCGTGTCCGTAACCCATACTTTCTCAACTCCGCTTTCCTGTAGCCTAGTGAGGGCAGGTCCAGAGAGAACTGCATGGGTCGCAACCGCAAACACCTTTCTTGCCCCATTCTTAAGCAGACTGTCAACAGCCTGTACTAGGGTTCCAGCCGTATCTATCATATCGTCAAGAATAATGGCTGTTTTGTCCCTGACATCACCGATCAAGTGGAGGGCTTTGGCCTCATTGGGCCCGCTGCGGCGCTTGTCTATAATTGCAATGGTCGATTCTATTCGTTTGGCGAAGGCTCGAACCCTTTCAACGCCCCCTGCATCGGGACTAACACAAACATATTCTTCGCCATGGCCCATTTGATCGCGCCAGGCACGAGCGAGCGTGGGGATAGCAAAAAGATGATCAACGGGTCCGTTGAAAAAGCCCTGGATTTGAGAGGCATGCAGATCCACAACCACAAGCCGATCGGCTCCAGCAGTTTTCATTAAATCAGCGACGCATTTTGCCGAAATTGGCGCTCGCGGAGCCACCTTTCGGTCTTGGCGGGCATAGCCGTAGTAGGGCATGACCAGAGTGATCTCTCGAGCTGAAGCACGCTTGAGTGCGTCCAGCATTATGAACGTTTCCATATAATTTTCGTTCACAGGAGGGTGAGTGCTTTGGATCAAAAAAACGTTGCAGCCGCGCACGCTCTCGTGAATCTCGCACTGGATTTCACCATCGGCGAAGCGACCGATATCGCAATGGCCAAGTTCAACGCCAGCAGCTTGAGCTACTTTGCGCGCGAACTCCACATTTGAGTTGCCAGAAAAAATCTTAAGCATATTCATGGGAACCGAAGTTTTAACTTAATCTTGCGAGGACAGCAAAGTTAAAAGTGAGCGAATTGCTTTAGCCCGGTGTGAGATTTGATTCTTTATTGCCATTCCTAGTTCTGAAATCGTTTTGTCATACCCGTCTGGGATAAAAATCGGATCGTATCCAAAGCCCGCTTTGCCGCGCGGAGCATGAGCAATTTGTCCCTTAACAACTTCCTCTATAACGTGTTCATTACCTTGCGGATCGTAGGCAACTAAGACGCAACGAAACAAAGCGCTCCGCTGGCCGGGTGAGCGAATTTGCAGCATTTTTAGAAGTTTTGCCACGTTTTCCGCATCTGAAGCCTTGTCGCCAGCATAGCGAGCTGAATGTATTCCGGGGAGTCCTCCCAGGCCATCGACCTCAAGGCCACTATCATCGGCAACGACCCAAGTCCCTGGCTGTACCGCTTTCAGTGAGCGAGCTTTGAGGCGAGCGTTGTCGACGAAGGTTTTTCCAGTCTCCGGAGGTGGAGAATAATAGCTGAGCTCGGAGAGGCAGTGAAGTTGAACTTGATCCGCCATTAGATTGCGGAACTCATTCAGTTTGCCTTGATTTGTGGTAGCAACCCAAAGCTTAGTTATCGATTCCAAGGAAAAAATCCACCCACAATTTCGGCCTGTTTGATAAATAGCTCCCGACAACCTTTAATCGCAAGCATGCTCATGTCATCCATTTGCTCTTTGCTGAAGGCGGTTCCTTCAGCCGTACCTTGGATTTCCACGAATTTTTCTTGGTCGGTGATCACAAAGTTCATATCCGTGCAACAGGCTGCGTCTTCTTCGTAGTTCAGATCCAAAAGAACTTGTTGTTGCATCAGGCCAACGCTTACAGCAGCAACATAATTTTTAAGCGGAATTTGCGTAAAGGCACCTTGATTTTTAAGAAAATTCAAGGCCAATGCCAGGGCCACAAAACCTCCTGTAATCGAGGCCGTACGCGTCCCACCATCGGCCTGAATCACATCACAGTCTACAGTGATCATTCGCTCACCAAGGGTCTTCAGATCGACGGCAGCTCGCAAGCTTCGACCAATCAAGCGAGAAATTTCTTGAGTGCGTCCACTGCTAGCGGCCTTTTCTCGATGCATCCGTGAATGTGTAGAGCGGGGGAGCATTCCATACTCGGCAGTCACCCAACCTTGTCCACTTCCTGATAGCCATTTCGGTACATTGGGCTCCACGGAAGCCGTACAAATAACACGGGTAAGACCCATTTCGATTTCCACGCTGCCTTCGGCATGTAGGATGACCTCGGGCCTTATGTTTACTTTGCGGATTTCATCAGATTTTCGTTGATCAAGACGCATACCCTTCGATTTAGGGATTGAAACGCTTTTTGTCCAACGATTCTTTGTAATTCACCAATCCCTGATGCAGATCCTCGGCCATTTGCCGTTGCACATGGGTTTGCGTGAGCTCCTTGAGCTCCTCGGGGTTACTAATAAAGCCCAGCTCCACCAGAGTGGAGGGGATTTTGATCTCACTAAGCACATAAAAAGGAGCTTGTCGGATGGCGGCGAGGCGGTTTTTGCGAGTCCGTGTCCAACCGATTTTTAAGGCTTTGCTTAGTTGTGAGCTCCGCAGAATGCGGTCTGTGTCTAAAAGATCGGTAAGAATGGCTTGAACGTCGGCGGGGTATTTGGATTTTTCGAGATAAGGATAATTAAAGATGGGAGGTTCGCCATCAGACGAGTTTTCAATGTGCGCCATACGCATAGACTCCTCATCAGGGGCGAGCTGGTTTTGAAAGTAAAATTCGGCCCCTCGCGCACGGGAGTTGGGGTTGGCGTTGACGTGGATACTCACAAAGATATCAGCCTGGGATGTTTTTGCTAAAAGGGCTCGATCACTGAGGCTGAGAAAGTGATCTTGCGTGCGTGTGAGGCTTGAGCGAAAGCGTTTGTCGGCTTGCAGTCGCCGGTCCAGTTGTTTTGCAACCGCCAGCGTGATTTCGGCTTCAATGACAGAACCACGCACGGCGCCTTGGTCGCGGCCACCATGTCCCGGATCTATGAGAACTTTCAGTGGGCTTGCTAAAGCCCAGGTTGCGGTCATCAATAAAAAAGATGAAGCAAAAGAGAGCATGCTTAGATTTTAATGCCAAGCTAACTAAGAGATCAGGGGCACTCGACTTATTCACTTCATTAGTTGAGGAAAAAAAGCGACCTGGAGGGTAAACAGGGGGGCCAGGCCGCCAAGGGGGATAGGGAGAAGCAGAGCAAGTCTGATGCCATTTCTGAATCTTTCTTATGCCTCTTCAGGCTGATTGGGGGAGATGATTTTTTCTAGCTTGGTTCTAAAGTGGGCTGAGGCCTGAAAAAGCTGCATGGTATGTGTCTAAATCGAAAGGTCGCTAACAGCTTCTATTTTGTGCAAACTACGGGGAGTGAGTTGCCAATCAAAATTTTTAGAGGCTAAGCCTTCGATCCAATCGCCGCCCGTTAAATGGTCGATAATTTCCCCATTCTCGTGAGTCTCTCGGTCATGATAGCTGGCCCAACGACGGTTTTCGAGCAGACAACGTAATCCTCGCAAAAAGACCTGCCATTCAAATTCCGTAGCCTTACCTTCAAGTAACACTTGCCCTATAATATTGCTGAATAATACGGGCTTATTTAAATGACGATCTAAAAGACTCTTCATGGGCAACAAAGACAAATGTTGGTTTTGCCAGAACAAATTGGCGCGATGAAAATGAACCTTGGCTGACGCATGTTGCCGTTTAAAAAAAAAGGGCGCCAGGGGATCAACATCATAAGCGTGGATTGTTTTAAAGCTGGCTAACCAGCCCGAGGGAAGAGTGTATCCTCCACTCGGACCGATGAGAACAAGTTCGTGCTTAGGTGGATTCCATTCATTCAGCCAGACCTCGATCTCCGAGCGGAAGGAGGTCCATAAGCGTGAGTGACGTCGCGCTCGCCAGTGATAGAGCAATCCGCCAGAAGGGCTAATAAAGTCGAACATCAAATAAAGCCGTGTTGCTTCATCCAGGCATCTTCAATGAACTTAGTCATGTAGTTGCGAACTCCATCAGCCAGAATGACGACGCAATTTTGTCCCTCTTTGAGCTTGCGGGCCTCCTGCAAAGCGGCCCACATGGTGGCTCCACAGGAGCCGCCGCAAAGTAAACCTTCTTCACGTATGATTCTTCGCGCGGTGAGAAAAGACTCTTTGTCTTTTGTTTTTACCCAAGTGTCGACCAGTTCACGGCGCAAAACTTCAGGGATAAAATCGTAGCCGATTCCTTCCACAAGGTAAGAGCCCACTTCTGTGCCGCCGCCCAAAATCGAACCAACGGGGTCTACGCCCACTATGATACAGTTAGGGTTTTTTTCCTTCATCCGACGGGCAACTCCTGTGATGGTGCCTCCCGTTCCCGCTGAAGCCC
>JAYQON010000106.1:0-10467 GCA_038144835.1 Bdellovibrionales bacterium | reverse complement strand
TCAGCGTCCGGATGGTTCCTCTTTTCAACTGAACGGGGTGATACCGAACTTCAGTGTACCGTTTCGCTTTGGAGCTACCTCTGCCGAACGTCGTTTTTGGCGAGAAGAAGATTTAGAGCCGAACGCTTTGGAGTCGGGCTCGGCGCTGAATTGGTCAGAAACACGTCCCCGTGAAGTTCAGAGAATCAAGCGCTGCATCTCGCAACGACAAGCCAAATTTAGCGCGGCAGAAAAATATAAATTCAAAGATTACCAAAAAGCCTTTGCACTGGACTTAATGTTTTGTAAATAAAATTTGATTTTAATCGAATAGGGGGGAGATAGTCATCTGTCATCATTAAGTTTGATGTCGCTAGTAAATTTCAAGTTTGATAACACATTCTTATTTTGCGATGTAATCAACGCAGGTCAGATTCAATTTGACTCACTGTGATTAAAAATCACAATTGTCCTTTAGGCTTTCTTTAAAGTACGATGCAACTTGCGAGATTACAAAACTTTCACCAGGGAGAAAAAGCAATGATTCAATCGGAACCCTCGGCAACTACAAATTTTCCGAAAATTAATGAAAAGGCCCCAAGCTTTGACGCACGAACAACTCATGGACAAAAAAAATTGTCTGATTATGAAGGTAAATGGCTAATTTTATTCTCACACCCCGCTGATTTTACGCCCGTTTGCACCACTGAGTTTATTGGGTTCGCTAAGCACTATGAAGAATTCAAAGCGGCTAATACTGAGCTTTTAGGATTATCAATAGATAGTATCTATTCGCATATTGCATGGGTAAGAAGTATCAAACAAAATTTCGATGTCGATATTCAATTCCCAATCATTGAGGATTTAAAAATGGAAGTGGCGAAAGCTTATGGAATGATCCATCCTGGCGCGGGCGACACTTCGGCAATCAGGGCAACTTTTTTTATTGATCCAAAAAGTGTCTTGCGTGCAATGGTCTATTACCCAATGAGCAATGGTCGATCCATAGCTGAATTTGTTCGAGTTTTAAAAGCATTGCAACACTCTGATAAGTCGGGATTTGCGACTCCTGAAAATTGGCAACCCGGAGAAAATTGTATTGTTCCTCCTCCGAAGACCGTGTCTGAGGCTGAGGCTAGAATGCATTCTGAACATAATGTCACTGACTGGTATTTTTCAAAAACTCGATAAAGTTATTTGACCATAAAGGCTTAGGTGGGTGAGGCCCACCTAAGCCTTTATTTCCAGGTCCAGTTCAATAAGGCTCTTCCTACCCAATCATTCTTTAAAATCTCTGATTGAACTTCATAAACCCGTTCAAGGCGAATAGCCATTTGAGCTACTGGCTTAAATTCCAGCATAAACAAATGATTAGTTTCATCAGGCAGCTGAATAGAAGTCTCATTCCCTGTCACTGTAGATCTGGCGACGCTCCATCGGTAGCCCCAGGCAAATTTCCACCACTCGAGACCAACATAAGTTACAAATGCTTCGCTTTGCTGTTTAGGCCCGAAAGTCTGCTCTTGTTCGGTTCTCCAAACTTCGATTAAAAGGTGTGGATTAATATCTAACGCATTATTTAAAAAAAATTCCGAACCAGCTCCTATTGCTGTGGTTTCATCGCGAAATGCCAGATGATGTTGGTAATGCGTAAGAAAGGATTGGTGATATTTTGATTTGCTTTTTAAGCTAAGTAGGCGGGGTGGTCTAACCGAGTTACCTATTCGGCCATCTTCAGACCTATTAGTTCTTCCTAAAAAAGTTCCAAGCTCTAAGAAGAAATACGGACTACCTAAAGGAAGTATTTCCACGATGAGTCCTAAATCACTAGTTTCATTAGTTGTCGCAAAAATATTTCTAAAAAAGCCAGGATTGGTAGAAAACCAATTGCTTCTTTGGTTAAAAAGACCCACCGGCAGATACTGTTGTCCTAAGCGAAAGCGCAGGTTTTTAACCCATGGAGTCCATTTCAAAAAAGCTTCGTTTACCTTGAATTGGTGTTGGAAATCCACTTTTTCTGTGGAGAAGTCGAATTCGAATTGCAGATCATTAAAAAAATCATACTGTCCGGACAATGATATTTCATGAAATCCTTCTTCGCTGTTATTCGCCAATCGTCGGCGCAAATCTTTTTGAACTCGATATTCAATGTTTAAATCAAGCGTACGCTGATGCTCTTGTCGTGAGCTGTCTAAACTTGAAGACTGGGGCCGATACGATAAAGCACTCTGCGTAGTTCCTGCCAGTGAGATGAAATTAAAAAATAAAAAACTAATCCACATAAGGTGCTTCTCGGTCGGCATTCGTGATAGTCACATATTGGGTTTCGATGCCCCAAAAGACGCCTCTGCCATGGCTGTTGAAAATCCACCCGAGCCGAAGGGTATCCAAATCTGCATTGGCGGAGGATAAAAATTTTATTGGGAGTTCAGTTGTTCCTACAAATTTTTGATTGTCGTTCCATAGAATTAAGCGAATGCCTGTGCTAACGCCATCGTGTATTTCGATTCTCACTCGCAAAGTAAAGTCGCTTGAAAGAAAGCCCGTGGGTAATGGGTGAGTTTGTCTGATCGCTCCAGGAGTTCCGACATCAACATAAAGCTGATCTCCATCACGTCGGAACCGAATTTGAACGCCATCTCGGTTTTTGTATCCCATAAAATGGGAGTGAAGTGTTAAATTGGATTGAGGTCGTAATAAGCGAGCCGAAACTCGAAAGTGCTCCCGCGAATCGAGGCCTTTGAGCGGTTTGAGAAAGAGAATTTGGCTTTGATTCCCCCCAAGTAAGGTCGTCATAACATGAGCTTCCATGCCCTCATGAGATGTAGTTGATTTCAATGGCTCCGGAGCACAGCCTTGCAGAGTAACCAAACAGAAAAATAGAACAGCGAAATAAAAATTAGAGGCCATGTCGCGAGAGTTCCCGTCGACGAGCTGCAAAGATTCCTTGCGGCGTTAATCCTTTGGCATTGGGTTTATGAATGTCGCCGATGAGTTTGATGCGATCGTAAAAGTACTGGTCAGCCAATCGAGCGGAGATGTGGAGAGCGGTATCGCCTTGGGCATCAGGATTGTTAATCCAATCTGCTTTCGATCTGTAAAAGCTTCTGAGACTCGTTTTTTGATTTAGAATGAATTCAAAAAGATCTTTAGTTGCCTTGTCGACTTTGGGGCTGAAGGGATTGAGAGAATCAACCAGACTTTGTAGGGGTAGTTTGTTTTTGATGTCAGTACGATCAAAATCAAGCCAGCGGCAACTTGCAAGTGCGCGCGCGCTATTGAAATTTCTAGATTCTAGCGCGATGTGTAAGGCCGTTTTGCCATTGTGGTCACTTTTATTGAAAAGAAAATCAATTGGGCCTGACCAGTTGCCTAAATAGGTTTGAAAGCCTTTCCACAGAGCTGTCAAAAAAGAAGCCGGGTAACTTTGCCACCATTCAGTGCTTGTTTCCCAAGTTCCTGGAACACACATTCGACGGCTAGCCCATAGAATAAGATCACTGCGCCCATCTCTGGCGGCGGTATGCAAAAAATTTTGGCCTTCAGAATTCAAATGCAGAGTGAATCGCCAGAACGGCATTTCCAAAAGACCACGGTAGTACTGGGTCTCAAGCGCTTCGGCGACTTTTCCGTTAGCCGCCACAAATAGGGCGGTTTCACCGTTAACGTCAGGAAAATCTAAGTCAGAAAACTCAAAGTTGTTAAGCCATCCTAACGATCCGTAGTGCTGGTTTGAAAGACTTAAAATGAGGTCGTTAAATCCATTTCTTGCAGCCAAGAAAATGTACCCCTGGCCCGTACCGTTTTTATGCCTGAGATCGGGGCCCGAAATAGAACGCGCGAGTATCTGCGCCGGGGCATGTAGGCCGTAAATCAAAGAGACTCCTAAAGGTGTGTCTCCATTGGCATTGATGGAGTGCCTTTGTTCTGGAAATTGCTTCAAAATCTCGGCGATGTCTTTTGTCGAGTTGTTAAATACTGCTCGAAATATTTTAGTTGGTGCCAGTTTCTCCAGTTGATCCGCAGGAAGTTCATCAACCCGCTCATGTGATCTGATCTGACCAAAACCGAAGTCCTCATTGTATCCGCAGCCAGTAAACAGAAATAAAGTGAGGAGTGACATTAGGTTTCGAAAATTCATGAATCTGCCTTTTTACGGTCTACTGACATGTATGTGCGCTTCTGTCCAGATTGAGTTCTAATCGAAAGTTAATTGAGATGCGTCGGCAAATCCAAATCGGCTTCGAGTTTTCAATTGAATTGCATTTAAAAACCTCCCTTTACTTTGTCGCTGAGCAAGTGCGAAGCACATTCCATGCGTTCATTTTCTCTTAACTGTGTTTTGATATTTTTCTTACAATTCGTTCCCGGAGTTGCTCTGGCTCATGATGAAGTAGATCAGAAAGAGATCGAAGCCCTGGCTTCTCTGATGCTTGAAATAGCCAACTTGAGTTCTCATATTGCCAATGAAGATCCAGATGTTAGTCAAGCCCTTGTAAAAATTGGTAACCATTACGTGCATTTGAATGGCCCATTTTGGCAATTGGTACGCGGCTGGATCCGCGTTTATTATCAGGAAATACAAAAGGATTGCGATCGTTGTTTTCAGTTCTCAGAAGAACAGTTCAATCAATTAGCTGAGGATCACATAGCTAAAACAGCGTTTGATACTAAAATTAAGATGCCACTGATGGAGAGCATTGAACATATCTCTATTGGCACGGCTGGCCTGGGGGCTCGTCTGGGAAAGGTGGCCCTTGTGGCTAAGGCCACAAGTGAAGTGGCAGAGACGGTTCTATCTAAAATGATGGGAGGCGGAGGCGTACATATTGTCTGTAATCTGATAGACGCCATGATCATTTTTGGTTCTCGTCATATGCAGTCGGCCAGTCGAATTTTTAGTTGGTCTCCTCGATATGAAGCTTCTCGCATGGGGAGCTTAATTCGGATGGGTTTTGTTAGTGCTAGTGTACGGAGAGCTCAGAGCCGAGCGACCTTTGTTACGGGTCCTGTGGAAGTAGATCCTTCTGCACTGAAGGAGGTTGATTTAGAAGGGCCCAATCGCTGGTGGGGGTGGGCAAATGAAGGTAAACGTGCAAAGTGGGTAAAAAAAATTGTTAAGCGCGGTCAGGCTAATCTAAAAAAATCTAATGCAATGGGTGCTCGAATGAAAAGGTATCTTCTCCTGAAAGGGCGAAAACGAGGTCACTCGTCCTTCCTGCGTGGAACATCCGTAATGGACAATATTCTTTCGGATCAGGTGCTTTGGGTTTTGGCGATACAAGAAAATATTCTGCAAAGATCACTTTTAAAAGTAGAAAATACTGTGGCAAAGCCGATTCAACCAGCGCCTAAAAAATTGACTGAATTGTACGCCCAACCTTTTGATGAAGTTCGGCAGGGGTTGGCAGAGGAGTTTGACTCGAGAAATTACAAGCAAGTTGAAGAGCTTTTGAAGGAAGTTGAAATTATTTTTAATCCAAAAGCACCAATGCGTATTCGGTACCTTCAAGCAACCATGTTTGAAAGTTTATTTAGTGGATTTGTTTTCGGCGTTTTTAATCAAGTTCTGCATGAAAAAGGTGAGGTCTACCGTTCAAGCTTCTCTGGAATCTGGCGTCAATCAGTTTTGAACTGGGATTTTGGTCGCTTTGCAGGGTACATATATGAGTGGTCAGATTTTTTGCGTTTATCTTCGTTGCAGTCAAATCCTGAAAAACTTGAAAAGCATAAATATGAAAGTATGGAATCCTTACTTAGACTTTATAGGTATCTGCAAAAGATCACGGTATTGACACAGGCTCGATCAGTTGCCGATTTAGTACAGATACAGCAGCAGTCAAAAGATGGTTATCATCAATTAATGACCTTTCGACCCTGGAAAGAAAAGGTAATAGTATCAAAATGGTTTCCTTGGTCCGAAGAAGTATCTTGTCAAAAAATGAACGAGATTGCTCCATGACTCAGGGTAAATTATTTTTTTTCCTAATTTTAATTTTTTTTCAAGTGCAGGTCTTCGCGGCAGAATGTGAAATGCATTTGATTGGTACTAAGCCTTTATCTGATTGGTTTTTAAAAAATGTTGATCAAAAATCCAAACTTGTGACATTTGCTTTTAAGGGAGACGACCATCCGTTATGGCAACATTGGAAGAGTGCAGTTGGAAAAATGGATGACTTTGAGAAGTTCGCGAATCAGCCTGATGTTGGTTTGTATTTCAAAGAAATCTTTGATGCATCTGTTGCCACTTTAACAAAGCATCAAATGGTCTTTGTCGATCAAATGGACTTGCGAAAGCTTGATGTTCCTCGGCATCTGGAAATCCTAAGAATGATTGCGAATTTTGATCACAATCGACCCAAATTATCTGCCTATAAAATAAAACGCGCGATTGAGGGTAGACACTCTCTGATGGAGTATACAAACTGCTTATGAGATTTAGAACTCACACCCATCGTGCCGTGAGCATCAGTGTGTACGGCGTGGAGGGTGGTTGCCGCTACGACTACGATTGCGGCCGAACTTTCGTTTAGGTTTGCCACCTTGGTCTCGGCCGTGCCGTTTTTTCTGATCGGCTGACTCACTTCGACCTCTGTCGCTTTGCCTACGCTCCTTGTTTGCATCTTCGCTGCGGGCCATTTTTGCTTGTTGTTTTTCACTAAAAACGTAGGGAAAAAGTAGAGCCATAAAACGTGCGGCGACTTCTTCGCTAGTCATTTTGCTGATTGTATCTTTCCAAGATTGATCCATCAGTTCAATAGCGCGTACAAAGTCTTGTTGTTCGGTAAAAGGAACCAACATTTGATTGATTTTTTTCATGCCGATGGTGCGGCGGGAGGGTATTACACCTTCCTTAAATTTGCTTTTTGTCATCCGCTCGATTTTTTGCAGCAAATGGAAGTGTGACTTGGTAACCAGACTCATGGCAATGCCGTTCTTCCCAGAACGACCTGTTCGACCAATGCGATGAACGTAGCTATCGAGTTCGCGCGGAAGAGAGTAGTTGATCACGTGAGTGACATCTTTGACATCAAGGCCGCGCGCAGCCACATCGGTGCACACCATAATCTGTTTGCGCCGGTCACGAAATGCCTGCATGGCCGTCTCGCGTGCACTCTGCGACAAATCACCATGAAGGCAATCAGCCTTGTATCCACGATCAATAAGATAGGCCGTTAAATTGGCAACAAGAACTTTGGTTTGGCAAAAAATAATTCCATAAAATTCATCGGCTTGATCAATGAGCTTGCATAGAACTTCTGGCTTATTGGCTTCAGCAGTGACGTAAAAAATTTGTTCAATCGTATTCGAAAGCATTTCAGTGCGATTGACTTGAACTAACTTGGGGTTTTTTAAAAACTCATCAGCCACCCGACGAACCGATGAACTCATTGTTGCCGAAAATAGCCACTTCAAGCTGTGTTCGGTTGGGACTGAGGATAAAATAGTTTCAATAGCTTCCCGAAATCCCATTGAGATCATCTCGTCGGCTTCATCCAAAACCACGATCTCTACTTCATCAAGTTTCAGAGTTCCACGCTCGAGATGATCAATGACTCGCCCGGGAGTGCCAACCACGACTGCGGGCGAGCGTTTGAGTCCGCGAAACTGCTGCTCATAGCTGCTGCCTCCATAAATGGCGAGTGCGTCGACCTTCATGTATTTTCCGATCAAGTTGACCTGGTCGGTGACCTGGAGGCAGAGCTCGCGAGTGGGACATAAAATTATAGCTTGAATAGCCTTTTTATCCGGATCGATCTTCTCAAGGAGGGGGAGCGTAAATGCGGCCGTCTTGCCGGTACCTGTGGCCGCAAGACCGATCAGGTCAGTCTTCGGTCCAAGCAGAATCGGCAGCGCTTGGGCTTGGATTGGGCTGGGTTGAGTGAAGCCCATTTCGCTAATAGCGCGTTTTAGGCAAGGATTCAGGTTCAATTCGTTAAATGATTCCAATTTGACCGCTTTCGTTTGGGCCTATGTGTATGCCTTGAAAATAGCTAATGCGCCACATTAAACATCAGGAATAACTGTTTTTTGGCTTATTTACCAGATTGTCTAGTGTGTCGCGAGAACAAATGCATAAAGCTTTGATTACGGGTATTTGATCCCAATGCCTTTGCCTATTTTGTACCAGGACGCCCATTTGATTGTGGTGAACAAGCCCTCTGGACTATTGGTGCATCGTAGCGCTATCGATCGGAGTGCCAGGGAATTCGCCCTACAAACTGTGCGCGACCAGGTTGGTATGACCGTGTACCCAGTCCATCGATTGGATCGAGCAACATCGGGAGCATTAATTTTTGCCCTATCCTCTGAGGTCGCGCGAGCTCTGTCCAAGAAATTTGCAGAAGGGCAGGTTATAAAAAAATATTTGGCGATCGTGCGTGGGATTCCGCCGAAAGAAGTTAGGTTGAATTACGCTCTCAAAGAAAAATTGGATGCGAAATCCGATGCCATGGCTCGAAAAAATAAGCCGCCTCAGTCTGCCATCACCATAGTTTCTACGTTAGATAGTTATGAATTTCCCGTGAGAGTAGATAAGTATCCTACCTCGCGGTACTCTTTGGTTGGCGCACAACCTCTGACGGGCCGTAAGCATCAAATTCGCAGGCACCTGCATCATCTCGGTCATCCCATTATTGGCGATGTGGCCTATGGTAGTGGTAAGCACAATCGGTTCTTTCGTGAATTATTCAACACTCGACGCCTATTTTTAGCTTGTGTTGAGGTGTCCTTTGTTCACCCAAAGAGCGATAAACTCTTGCGTGTGCTAGCCCCTCTAGCGGAGGATTTCAGTGGAGTGATTCAAAGGCTCGGATGGGAAACAAAAATTGAATAGACCTTTTAGAAAGCGAAAGACGCAAAATCCTTGCACTATATGCGGTCTGCATTTGGAGCGTTGTATTTGCACTTTGCTGCCGAGACTAAATTTAAAGACCAGGATTGCTTTGGTTATTCACGCTAAGGAACTTAAGCGCACCACCAACAGCGGACGACTAGCCTTATTTTCTCTGGCAAATTCTGTGATGCGTGTGCGGGGCGCCATTTCGGGAGCTGTCAATCTGTCGGATCTTCTATCGGCTGAATATGAAAGTTACATCCTCTATCCAACCGAGGATGCTCTTGAGCTGGATACTATTAAGCCAACTAAGCCCGTTCAGTTGATAGTCTCTGATGGCAATTGGCGGCAGGCGAGTAAAATTAATACTCGTCATCCTGAATTGAAACATATTCCGCGCGTCAAGGTCAGTCACCATAATCTAGCGACACATCATTTGCGCAAAGAACACTTCGCAACGGGCTTCTCTACACTTGAAGCTATTGCTTCCGCGCTCGCTATCCTGGAAGGTGCAAAAGTGGGCGAAAGCCTGAGTATACTTTATCAAGCCAAACTCAGGGCAACCCTAGATGGACGGGGAATTCAGTTAGGTTAATTTCAAAACTGGCCCGTTAAAGAGGCTTGGCATTCTAGAAGCTTCTGGGCTTGCTCATCAGACAGCAAGTGACCACTTGCATTGAAGACTGAATGCTGAAGATCGGCAATTGCAGGCGCAAACATGGGTTCTTCTCTGACCTTTAAATAATGAACTACGTGACCGCCAATACCCATATCGAGAAGACTCTCCACGAAGCTGTGGATGTGATGGATGCGATCATCGACGGCAATAACTTGTTGAGGGCGCACCTTTGCCTCATCGAGCAAAAACCGCAACACCATTCCTTTGGGAGCTCCATCAGTGAAGGCGATACCATTTGTAAATAAAAATGCATTATGTAGGCCTGGAACCGATTGAGCGGAGACTTCGGGAAAACCACTGACGTGAAAATCGATTCCCAGTTCTTTAAGATGCAGGATTGTTGTTTCTGACAGTTGAGGATGTCGGGATGTTAACCCTAGAACATGAATTCTCCGAGATTGCAGTTCGCGCAGCACTTCGGGAAGGCCTTCTTCCATCAGTCGCATCTTGGAAACAGACTTGATGGCCTTGTTGACGGGTCCTAAATGTTGCGAGGCTTGCTTTCGGCTCATACCCTTTTGGGTGAGTTGATTCAATGCATGCTCATACCACTCGTCCGTCCCCAGAAGCTGTTGCTCTCGAAAAACAGTATTGTCTAGGTCAAGAATGAGAAGGTCTCCGGAGCGAAGCTCTGCAAAGCGTGGCTGAAATCTAGGAATCAGGCGGGTAATTGCATGAATGACGACGGGAGGACTGTCGGTTGCAGGATAGACCGGAAAAGACAAGAATAAGAATGTGAGCCACACCAATATGTAACGCATGGAGGGTGTTTAGCATTTTATAGGTTCAGCCGCAATCGTAGGGTAGATTTCCATTGCTTAAAAAAATAACAGGAACTTAATTTTGTCGGTGCTGAACCTCCATTTAGGTACATGACCACTGACTTAAGCCCTGAATCCCAACCCGCCGAATATACAAACCTTCTGATTGCACATAGGCTGAAACGGAATCAACGGAGGGGATGGTTTTATGC
>JAYQON010000105.1:4274-10496 GCA_038144835.1 Bdellovibrionales bacterium | reverse complement strand
TAGTTCATGAAGCAATCATTCACCGTCGCTTCCGATTTTTACGTGGGCGAGGACCATATTTTCGGGCATTGATCATCGCTCACCGACGTCATCATTTGGTCAATACTAAAGATGGATGTTCAAATTTTGGTATGCTTATCGTGCATCCAAAATATTTGCTGCAAGCTTTGAACAAAAACTCCTAACTCACTTACTTGTCGAAGTTTACAACCGTCATACTACTTCGTCTTTCTCCACACACTCTCAAGAGAAGGTCGTTTAGGAGCAGGTGGCACCTCGCGTGCCACCCCTACCATCAAGGCTCCCTCAAGCCGAATCGCCTGAGGATCTACTTCTAAGATTTCATACGTGCGAGAGTTCGTCGAATAGCCACCTGTACTCCACTTACTTGCAATTCCATTTTCCCAAAGCACTAAGCTTGCAATTTGTACTGCAGCGGACAGAGCCGCATAATCTTCATGTTCGCGTTTGGCCTCTCCTGTTAGCTTTATGCCAATGGCAATGAGATGCGCAGGGTTTAAAATATTGTCGCGTATGGCTTTGATTTTTACATCGCTTACAGGTTCCTTAGCGGATCGCAGTTCAACAGATAAGTCAGCAAGCTTGTCTCGCGCTTCAGGACCCACCGAAATGTAGACCCAGGGAAATGTCAATTTATGATTCATGGACCACAAGCTGAGAGATAAAGCTTGCTCAATTATTTTTTCGGGCACGGAGTCTTTTGTGAAATTATGAACGGTCCGTCGACTAAGAATTAACTTTTCAAAATTCACTTTTTCCTCCCTTTTGATCCTCTGCCTAAGCAGTTACCCAAACCTCAAGTCCGAGGCAAGGGCCTTTCATCATAAAGCACCAGACAAGCCTCTTGCTCAAACCCGCACAAACACCTAATATCGATCCTCATAATGGGGTGGAACCAACCCTAACCTTTTCAATAACCCCGTTTTCAGAGAGCAGTATATTTTTTGTTTGAGGAAAAATGAAAAAAAAGGTTCTATTTGTTTGTTTGGGAAATATCTGTCGATCGCCTGCAGCCGAAGGTGTTTTTCGGCAAATGGTCAAGTCTGCCGGCCTGGAAAATAAAATTCACATCGATTCTGCGGGCACAGGCGCTTGGCATGTAGGCGACGCACCAGACGCACGCATGACTCACCACGCTCAAAAGCGCGGCTATGATTTGAAAGACCTTGAGGCACGTCAGATAATAGCCCCTAAAGATCTTGAAAACTTCGATTATATTCTGACAATGGATCACTCCAATTATCGCAACGTACTTGCTCTCGACATTCATAAAAAGCACCACCACAAAATTAAGCCGCTAACATCTTTCTGTAGGGTCCATTCCATTGAGGAGGTCCCCGACCCTTACTACCGAGAAGACGACGGCTTCGAATATGTGCTGGATCTTATCGAGGACGCTTGTAGAGAATTGTTAGAGCAGATAAGGCAGGAGTTCAAATGACTACTTTTCAATCTCTGCGCGTGCATTCACCAGGAGATATTCGCTTAGAAAATCTCCCCGTGCAAAAGCTAGAACCTGGCCAAGTATCTATTGAATTGCATTACTCCAGCGTGAACTACAAGGATGCACTGGCCATCACTGGAAGAGGTAAAATTCTCAAGCAATTTCCCTTGGTGGCAGGTATTGACGCTGCGGGAATTATTCTCGAATCGGCTGACTCACGCTTCAAAGTGGGACAGGAAGTCTTAGTCACGGGTTGTGGAATAGGCGAATCAATTAATGGCGGTTACGCCCGCCTTTTGCAAGTGCACGCGGACTACGTTGTTGCACGCCCTAAAGGTCTTAGTTTACGCGAAACGATGATTCTGGGTACCGCTGGTTTTACCGCAGCTTTAGCTCTCACCCGTATGCTTAAAAATGGACAAACTCAAGATCTCGGTCCCATTCTGATTACCGGAGCCAGTGGAGGCGTAGGAAGTTTTGCCATACAGATTTTTAAAAAAGCTGGTTTTGAAGTTCACGCCGTGACCGGCAAAAAAGATCTCACCGATTACCTCATCAACTTAGGTGCCGACAAGGTTTTTGCCCCTGAGAGTTTGAACTTAGGCGCCCGACCACTTGAAAGCGCAAGATTTGGGGGCGCTGTCGACAATGTGGGAGGAGAGATGCTGGCTAAAATTATTGCTCATACGCAACTCTGGGGCAATGTCGCTTCGATCGGATTAGCCGCAAGTCACGAACTGCACACCACAGTCATGCCTTTTATACTTCGAGGCGTAAGTCTACTTGGAGCCAGTTCAAACAATTGTCCGATGCAAATGCGGAATGATATTTGGAATGATCTCGCGACCAATTGGAGGCCTAAGCATCTTGAGCAAATTGTAACTCGAACAGTGGGCCTAAAAGATATTCCACTCGCCAGTGCCGATCTTATCGATCGCAAAATACATGGACGCATTCTTGTCGACCTGAGGTCGGGAGGCAGCACGAAATGATCAGCATCACATCCATCGAAGGCAATCGACAACTTCTCGATGGCGGAGCCATGTTTGGCAATGCTCCGCGCCCAGTCTGGGAAAAATGGATCGCTCCTGATGAGATTGGTCGAATTCCCCTAGCCTGCCGATGTCTTCTGATCGAATTTGATAACAAAAAGCTGTTATGCGAAGTCGGAATTGGTGCTTTTTTTGATCCCAAAATGGCTGATCGATTTGGCGTGCAATCACCTCATCAACACTTATTATTAGAAAATCTTAGAGCACACGGTCACTCTCCAGAAAGTATCGACTTTGTGATCTTATCGCATTTACATTTCGATCATGCCGGCGGTTTGCTACCTACTTATCTCGAACTTACTGACGGCCGAAATCAAGATCTAGTTTTTCCCAACGCCACCTTTATCGTCGGACAAGAGGCCTGGCGGCGTGCTCTGCATCCTCATCCACGTGACCGCGCCTCTTTTATTCCCGGTCTCACCGATAAATTGCAGACCAGCGGCCGTCTTTTGCTTACACCTCAAGATCCTTTACCTAAAGAACTCAAAGAGCGAGTCGAGTTCATTGAAACCCACGGGCACACCCCGGGCCAATTACATACGCTTTTCAAGGGAAACCACAAGAAAGTCTTTTTCTGTGGTGATTTGGTGCCTGGAAAGCCTTGGGTTCATGTACCAATTACCATGGGCTATGATCGATTCCCCGAACAACTTATCGATGAAAAATCACAAGTATTTAGTCGCGCTGAAAACGAGGGCT
This sequence comes from Bdellovibrionales bacterium, assembly GCA_038144835.1. Classification (GTDB taxonomy): domain Bacteria; phylum Bdellovibrionota; class Bdellovibrionia; order Bdellovibrionales; family UBA1609; genus JALHOQ01. The sequence continues at coordinate 7,280 of JAYQON010000105.1, read as the reverse complement.
GGATTCTATTCTACACCCACGACCCGGAGATTGCCGGCAGTTCGATTCGCCGAAACAAGACCGGAAGGTACGAGACTTTTGCAGAATATATGATCTTTTCTCAATTTGATCTCTGAGAGAAGGCGTTAAGGCCCAGCGGAACCCAGCACCAGATGCAATAAAAAACTTTTAGGTCCAGTTAACGGTCCAAGTGAGCCCGTTAAATCGCATACGCTTTGACCCATTGTTTCACTCACAATACAAACCAACTTTTAACAATTCCAGACTTTACCAATTTGATGAGAACGGGCAAAAATTGGTGCCAGACCATTTTGAATCGGCGAAGAGTGAGAGCTTCGCAGGTGGGCACACGGAAGGTAAGTCTCATGGGCATCGAAGATCGCGTCGAACGCGTTCTAAAAAAACTCAAGCTCAACAAATTCTATCCATTTCCATTTGCCCGCACCGGGTTTTGGCAGACCATTTACGGAAATTACTGGCCCATTCTAAAACCTGAAAAACCAGATGCCTTTCACCACGTGGTCTTGTCTGATGGTGATATTCTTGTGATTGCCGAAAACCGGCCCAAACATTGGCAACCTGGGCAACGTATCATGCTTCTCGTACACGGGCTCACAGGCTGCTACGAATCAACTTATATGCAGAGAATGTGTCGGCGAATGGTAAAAAAAGGTTACCTGGTGCTGCGCTTAAATCTACGCTTTTGTGGGCCAGGGCGTGGTTTAGCCAAAAATGGCTACCATGCCGGCGTTAGCGGCGACACCCGTTTTGTTCTTCAGTGGATCAAAAGCCAATATCCCGATTCCCCTGTCACTCAAATCGGCTTTTCGCTGGGTGGAAATATCACCCTTAAGATGGCAGGAGAGGATGGTTCTCGCCCCAGCGGGAACTTAGATAGTCTGGTCGCCGTTTCGCCCCCCGTAGACTTGAAAGCTTCTTCTTTACGCATGGCCGAGCCCGACAATCGACTTTTTGAACGGGTCTTTGTCCAAGCTATTGCCAACGACACAAAGTTACTCAAAAAATTTCATCCGGATCAGGCTGCGGGAATTCAACTTCCCAAACAACCAACGTTGCGCGCTTTCGAAGAAATTTTCGCCACTCGCGCCGGTTTCAGAAATGCCGAAGATTATTATGAAAAATGCAGTTCCATGCATTACATCCCTGAAATAAAAGTCCCCAGCTTAATTTTAAGCTCAATTGATGATCCTGTTGTTGACAGCCGTGCACTCAGTCGAATCGAGCACGGGAGTAACGTGGATATATTATTGACCGAAAAAGGCGGCCATGTTGGCTTTTTGGGATGGGGGACAACCTATGATGAAGTGCGGTGGTCTGATCAGGCAGTCGCTCGCTGGGTGGAAGACACGGTACCTACCTAACTAGGACGAAAATGAGTTCTCACCACTTGAAAATAAAAAGTCGTAAAAAACAAACCTCCCGAAATCAACGCAGAAAATAAAAAGCCCCGATATTCCCATGCCTGAAAGATCTGCATTCCAAACACAGAACCCGCAACAAAGAAAATCATAATTCCTAAACGCATCAAGTTTGCCATGCCCTCGTCATCGACCATTCCCTTGAGCCGTCGACGATTTAGAAATCTAACAATACCAATCCCCAAATCCGTGGTAATTCCAGTTAGGTGCGTCGTCCGCACGACAGAACGGGATACCAATGTGATGGTCCCATTTTGAATGCCACAGATAAGACAAAGTAAAGCAATCAGCGTGTAATCGCGACTATCCTCCACGGGGTCGCCAAATTTACCCAAATAGTTGTTAAATCCAAGGACAACCACTGCAAGAGTGAGTAAAAAGAGCACACCAAAAACGAGGTGATACTTAGGCTTTTTCCTAAGCTTCAAGCGCAGATCGACTAAAAGCCCACTTAAAATTGAACCCAAGAGAAAAAAGCCTGGCACCATTAAGAGCGCCAAGGCATGTTTGTAATCCTGACGTCCGATCTCATAGCCAAAGTGAGTGGCATATCCGGTCACATGCGAAACAAAATGCCCACACGCCATAAATCCACCCATATTGAGCAAACCCGCTTGAAAGGCCAAAATCATCCAAATGGTAATGTTAGCCCGTGTGTATGTCGAAATGGATTCATTGCCAAATAACACTTTAAAGGCCCTCGTAGCTACCGTCACTTAAAGTCTAGAGGAGAGTGACGAACCTACGCAAGAAACCATTGCCTAAGAGCCCTGGCTCGCATAGTGTCAGATCCCTCTTATGGAAAATATCAGAAATATTTGTATCATCGCACACGTCGATCACGGCAAAACCACTCTCGTGGACCACCTCTTACGTCAGAGCGGCACCTTCTCCGAAAGAGCCCAATTGGAAGAAAGAGTCATGGATTCTATGGATCTTGAGCGCGAACGCGGCATCACGATCCAGGCAAAAAATGCAGCCATCCAATACAAAGACACGAGAATTAACATCGTCGACACCCCCGGGCACGCCGACTTTGGCGGTGAAGTTGAACGGATTCTCGGTATGGTCGATGGAGCCGTACTTCTTGTAGACGCCGCAGAAGGCCCCTTACCTCAAACTCGTTTTGTTCTCAAAAAAGCGCTTGAACGCGGTCACCGAATCATACTTTGCGTGAATAAGGTTGATCGGCCGGAGTGTAAAGATGGCTTGCGCACCAAGGAAGTCGTGAATCAAGCTTTTGATTTGTTCATAGACCTTGGAGCTACCGAAGAACAGGCGGATTTCCCAATCGTTTATGCCTGCGCTCGACAGGGCTGGTGTACAACCGATCCCGATGAGGTCCCCGCACTTATATCGGGAGAAAAGAAAGGTTCACTGCAGCCACTTTTTGACCTCATTGTGCAAACCATTGCCCCCCCAAAACTAGGTGACGAGAAAAGCTTTCAAATGCTTGTCGCCAATATAGGCTGGTCGGATTTCGTGGGCCGCTTGGCCATAGGACGCATTGTAGCGGGAGAACTCAAAGTCGGTCAGAGTGCGTATCGCCATGGCGTTGATGAGCAGG
>JAYQON010000105.1:0-4264 GCA_038144835.1 Bdellovibrionales bacterium | reverse complement strand
ACTCTTTCGTTTCTCTGGTCTAAGCCAAAGCGAAGTTAAATCTTTATCTGCTGGTGATGTTGGTGTGGTCGCTGGCTCTGAAAACTTTGAAATAGGCGACACCGTGGCCGGCGAAGAAGCAACTGCGCGTCTGCAGCGCATTGAAGTTAATAAGCCTACCTTGGCGATGATTTTCTCAGTCAATACATCTCCATTTAGTGGTCGTGATGGCGAGGCAGTTCAATCTCGCAAATTGCGTGAACGTCTTTTACGAGAGGTTCGGCACAACGTGGCCGTAAAGTTCGAAGATACCGAGCAACCCGATCAGTTCCGAATGCTTGGCCGTGGTGAGCTTCAATTTGCTATTCTTATCGAGCAAATGCGACGTGAGGGACTGGAGTTCATGGTGGGTCGGCCAGAGGTGCTTCTACGCAAAGATGAAAATGGCCAAAAACAGGAACCCTTAGAGCGGGCAACGCTCGATTTACCCGAAGAGTTCGCCAGCGATGTCACACGTATGTTTCAAGAGCGAAAAGGGATTTTAATGTCGTATGAGACGGTGGGCCAACATTCGGGCCCCTCCGGCACCCAAAACCGGGTGCGCCTCGAATTTGATATTCCCACCCGTGGACTACTCGGAATGCGCACTAAGTACCTGACCGCCACCAAAGGTGAAGGGCTTTTTGCGTCGCAGATGATTGGCTACACGGGCTGGAAAGGCGAGATGTTGCACCGGTTAAACGGTGCAATGATTTCAGATCGCGATGGATTGACAACCGAGTACGCTCTTCTCAACCTCGATGATCGTGGAGTTATGTTTCTAAAGCCCGGAGTTGAGATTTATGAGGGAATGATTATTGGAGAATTCAATAAGGAAAACGACCTCAACGTAAATCCAGCTCGGGAGCGAAAACTAACTAACGTCCGCGCCTCAGGATCAGATCATTACGTTGCTCTTAAGGGCACTCGGGAAATGACTCTAGAACGTTGTATTGAGTGGATTGAGCAAGACGAATGGATTGAAATCACTCCCAAGAACATCCGGATGCGTAAAAAAACGCTCAAGTCCAACCAACGCAGCATTATTCGTCGCTCTGACGACGAAGGTTAAAAAGTTGTTTAAGCTCTGCACGAAATAACGGGTCTAGCCCGGAAGCGGAGCTTCAAAAGATTGAACCTCAGGGAAGCCTTGCCTACAGCGGTTTCTCTTGAAAAATTCGCGCCTGATGCGGTAGTCTATTCTCAGTATTTGGTTCCGATTCCGCCACAGAAACGAAGTGCATGGTGCCTTTCAGTTCTCCCAGTGGCTCATAGTTCGGCCAAAGAGGAGCAAATCATGGGTAAAAGATTATTTGTAGGGAATTTGCCCTACACTGTAGACGATGCGACTTTAGAAGGACAGTTCGCAGCGTTTGGCAAAGTAGAATCCGCTCGCGTTGTCACTGATCGTGATTCTGGACGCAGCAAAGGATTCGGCTTTGTAGAAATGTCTACAGACGACGAAGCTTCAAAGGCTATTGAAGGCATGAATGGTCAGTCCTTAGCTGGACGAAACATCACTGTTTCTGAAGCTCGTCCCCAAGCCCCCCGCGAAGGTGGACGTGGCCCCCGCGGCGGCGGTGGACGTGGATTTGGCGGTGGCGGTGGACGCGGCGGTTTTGGCGGCGGTAACCGTTACTAGTCTGATTTCAGCAAATCATTATTTATGAGTTCAGAGCCCGGAATGTCCCGGGCTCTTTCATTTTCAAATTTCAAAATCTGTGATCAATGTCACCTTGGGATGTTCGAGAATCCAAGAAATAGGCAACTCAGCCCCCCCAAGAGCGAGCTTTAGAATTCGTCGTTTTCGTTCCCCTTTCGCGAGAACCAAAATCCTTTCGCACCTTAAAAAACTACCCACTCCATAGGTCACTCCCCAGGTGGGATCTTGCAGATGTAAATAGTCAAGAGTCTCGGCACTTAAACGAACGCAACCCCCAGTAAAATCGCGCGGTAACCCTGGCTCATGAAAAGCTACATGCCCATTGATGCCAACTCCAAGTATCGCTGCATCTGCCCCACGATCAGCATTGCTAATAAACTCCATTTGTGAGTGAAAAGGGGCTAATTCTGTTTCGAGAAACTGTCGAAAAATTCCACTCTTGTGACCGTGGAGAATTTCGTCAATTTGCACGAGTTGCAAACTATGCAAAAACGAGGATGGATGCTCACTCCAGCGACGAAATAACGGAGAGGGCGTACCCCCTGCAGGCACAAACAACCTTTGGCTAGTTTTTACTTCAGAATGCAACCAATCCCAAGATGCATCCAACCACTCACTCTCGTCTTTGCAAATTTGTAAACGCATTTGCTAAAATCATAACCGGATTGAAATCGATTAAAAAGCACAACCTAATTGTGGTCGCACACCCAGATGATGAAACCATCTTCTTTGGCGGTCTTTTGCAAATTTACCGTCGACGTCCGTGGAAAGTCATTTGTGTAACGGACGGGAATGCAGATGGGATGGGGAAGCAACGTCATCTAGATTTTATTACTGCCTGTAAACAGATGAAGGCCGTAAAAGCTGAACAATGGGACTTTCCCGATCAATATAACCTACGTCTGGATATCAACAGATTAGTAGAGTGTCTGGCCCAAGAAAATGCCGTTGAAGTTTTCACGCATGGAATTTTGGGTGAGTATGGTCATCCTCACCATCAAGACGTAAGTCTAGCAGTCCATCGCGCCTTTCAAAAGCGCGCAGTGGTTTGGAGCACAGGATACAACTGCTTTTCCGAAAAAGTGTTTCGTCTTCCACGTAAGGTCTACGAACGAAAATGCCAAATTCTAACCACCACCTATTTCTCACAGACCCAAAAATTTGCGCGTTGGCTACCTACCTCCAATACCGAGGGCTTCACACAAGTGCCCCTCAAAGAGGTCGAGATTCTCTATAATTTTCTAATCGAGGGAAACCTTATCGAACCCAAAGACTTGAAAGTTTATTCCTGGTTTTTGCCTTACCTCCAGGAATTCCGTCGCCAAGTCTTGCAAAGAGCGTTTTAGATCGGTAAACAGCCTCATGTCGTATGTAAGCGTTGATGAAGCCGTCAATCTTTTACGTTCTGGCCAGGTGGTTGGAGTTCCTACCGAAACCGTTTACGGCCTCGCTGGCCGCATAGATAGTGAACAAGCTCTGCGAGCGATTTTTTCAACCAAACAGCGGCCATTTTTTGATCCCCTAATCGTGCACGTTTTCTCCGCCCAATCCATCTCAGAGCTTGCAGTCGAGTGGCCTCTTGTTTTTCAAAAATTGGCAAATAAATTTTGGCCGGGACCTTTAACCATGGTCACTCGTAAAACTGAAGCTGTTTCATCACTTATCACTTCGGGACTTGAAACGGTCGCCCTGCGTTGTCCACGTCACCCCAAAGCTCTTGAAATACTGCAAAAACTCGGCGTGCCCTTTGCTGCTCCCAGCGCCAACCGGTTCGGTCGCACAAGCCCCACTCTTGCTGAACATGTCGAGACCGAATTCAGTGGATCTGTTCCCATCGTCGATGGGGGCCCATGCGAAGTCGGCTTGGAAAGCACGGTCATTGATGCTCATCAAGAAAGGGATATTTGGAAAGTTCGTATTTTGCGTCCCGGAGGTGTTTCGCGCCAGGAATTAGAGCACGAACTTGAAAGCCAAGGATTAAACTTTACAATAGAGAGAGTCGAATCTTCAGCTTCTCCTGGGCATTTAAAGACTCATTATCAGCCTTCAAATCCCGTCGTTATTCTGACCAAAGACCTAAGCGATGCGGAAATCTTAGCTCGCGCACGCAAAGAGTTAGGTAGAAATCTCGTTCACGTTGATCGTTTAGACCTGGGAGACGAACCTGCACTGGCCGCGCGCTTTCTCTATCAACGCTTTCGCGAACTGTCGCAAATCGAAAATGGTTTAATCGTGGTGGTGAAAACACGTACAAACATTAATTGGGAAGCCATTTGGGATCGCATCGAACGCGCCTCAACTCTCACTCTGAATTAAATAGAAGTTATTAAAAGCCATAAGTTGCGGCGCAGTGGCCGCTCTAGGTTATTATCTTAATACGGCCCATCAACCCTACGGTATGTTTAAGGAATATTAGGCATAAACATTACTTTTCAGTGAACCCATTGAAACTAAACATCTTTTGCCTTATCAAATAGTTCAAGAAACCTTGAACAGGGGGCTCTAGAAAATGGAAATGGAACAATTCCTAAAAGAGTTCGGAAAAACGCTCAAGACGACGCGTAAGCAAATGGGCCTATCACA
>JAYQON010000104.1:0-10611 GCA_038144835.1 Bdellovibrionales bacterium | reverse complement strand
TTTTTGTTATTGCCATGTTTACAGGCATGTACCTCTTTAAGTGGTTTGATAAAAAAATGAATATATCGAGGTAAAAAATGGAGTTTTTTGGTTATTTAGCGTCAATATTCATGGGTCTCTCTCTGGGTATGATCGGAGGCGGTGGCTCGATTCTGACGGTCCCCATTTTAGTTTACCTTTTCAAGATTGAGCCAGTGATGGCTACCGCCTACTCACTTTTCATCGTCGGCATTTCAGCGCTCATCGGAGGCATCAACTATCTACGGCGTGGTGAAGTAGATCTCAAGACCGGTTTAATATTTGCAACTCCGAGCTTTATAGGAGTTTACTCAACTCGAGCCTTCGTAATGCCAAACCTCCCCGATCCCGTTTTTGAGGGCGTATCGAAGGCACTCTTGATTATGCTCGTTTTTGCACTTCTCATGCTTGCAGCGTCTTTCTCAATGATTCGCTCAAAACCCCCGAAAGCTCAAACTAGATCACTTAGAGGTGCTGCTCGCTACATCATCATAGCCGCCGAAGGACTAGTCGTTGGCACTGTGACAGGTTTCGTTGGTGCCGGTGGTGGATTTTTAATAATTCCAGCTCTGGTCATACTAATAGGACTTCCAATGCGCATGGCCGTGGGAACATCTCTGTTTATTATTGCGGCAAAATCTTTACTTGGCTTCTTAGGAGACCTTAGACACCACCCAGAAATAGACTGGACGCTTTTGTTTACCATATCTGCCATTGCCATCGCCGGTATTTTTGTGGGTATGAAAATGGCGAGCCGAATTCCAGAAAAGACTCTAAAAAAGGGATTCGGCTACTTTGTTTTGATCATGGGTACAATGATATTGCTCGATCAGATCCGAAGAATCTAAGTGCGCTTACTATTGCTTGAGACGCGTAGATAAAAGTTGGTTAAGCGCATTCAAAGCATCGACCCAGGTGAATATGCCGACCAGTTTGTTATTATCACAAACTAAGGCGCAGCCATATTTATGCGCAGCCATTTGATCACAAACATCCGCGAGCGAAGATTCGGGAGAAGCGATGTAAGGATCGGGAGAATAAGCTTCTTCAACTAAGATTTCTTCTGGATTAACGTCCTTGAAACTTTCAACTAACTTTAGATCTCTGTCGGTCACAATGCCCACCAAACGCCCACCACTCAAAACAGGCAAATGGCGCACCCGCAATTCGGCCATCATTTTGTTCGCCTTGGCCAAAGTTTGATCTGCACCAATTGTGTGCGGCAAAGTTGTCATATATTTGCTAATCGTTGGGATTGCTTTCACGAGTTTCTCCCTATAGTTCTTTGGAACGTAACTCAGCAACTGGTGTGCCAACACCTAATTCACATTAAAACGCACCTATCATGGCTTTTTAGCCGCTCCCCTTCATTTTAAAGGGACATCTGCAACCCTCAAAGAGTCAATTTGTCTCACGTTCTATGCAATGAGACTTGGGTCAAATAAAAAAATTCGATAAAATCATTCTCTCAAGGAGGTCAAATGAGGATTGTGCTAACTGGGGGACCTTCAGCTGGAAAGACAACCATCGCTGAAACGCTAGTGCGAGCTTTTTACGATAAAATAGTTTTAGTCCCGGAAGCAGCTTCAATGCTCTACCGCGGAGGTTTCCCACGCGAGGATGCAACTCCAGCTGTAATATGTCAGCAACGTGCCATTTATCATGTTCAGCGCGAGCTCGAAGAAATCAAGGCCTTGGATCCTGAAGGTCGCGCTCAAATTTGTGACCGTGGAACACTCGATGGTCTTGCCTATTGGCCAGTATCAGAAGAGGAATTTTTTCAGAATGTCTGCAGCTCTATGGAAAGTGAGTTGGCTCGCTATGATTGGGTCATCCACCTCGAAACTGCTGGTGAACACTCTTACCAACCCAGTTCTATTCGACGCGAAAGCTTTGCGGCGGCTCAGCAGCTTAATCAACGAACAAAACAGGCGTGGTCAAAACATCCTAGACGACTGATCATTGTCAATAACAGAAATTTTTCAAAAAAGATTAACCTTGCTCTTGCCGTAGTTAGCATGATTCTTGACGGAGCAACTGAAGAGTCTGTCCGAACAGTGCTGTTCAGCGATTGAGAGAACTAAACTAAAATAACTTAATTTCACTCATCATCTCTGGAACTTCTGCATCAATACCCAGGTCAGATTCTATAAGCTTAGCGAATGACATAGCCACAACTTCTTCGCCATGAGTTACAAAAACCTTAGTTGGCTTTACCTTCATTGACCTCAACCAACCTAATAGCTCTTCACGATCTGCATGTGCCGATAACGAATGCATATTTACAACCTCTGCGCGTACTGGCCATAACTCACCATGAATCTTGACTTCTTTTTCACCTTTAACAATCGTATCGCCTCGCGTACCGGCAACCTGAAAACCGCTAAAAACAATCGTGTTTTTAGGATCAGGAGCAAAGGCTTTCAGATGATGTAGCACACGACCACCAGTAGCCATTCCACTAGCTGCAATAATTATTTTCGGTTGCTCATTTTTATTTAACGCCTTTGATTCTTCGACAGTTGAAACGACATGAGCCGAAGCACAAACGCGCTGTGCTTGTGATACACCCAAACGAGTTTCAGCCGCATGCTTACAAAACACCTGATTGACCGATTGGGCCATGGGACTATTGAGGTAAATCGGAATATCAGGCAGCTGCCCACTTTCCTTTAGCTGCAAAAGCAAATACAAAATTAGCTGTGCTCGACCGACGGCAAAAGATGGAATCAACACTGTCCCACCACGCCTTACGGTGCGCTCCACTATCTCTTTGAATTGCCGCAATGGATCTGACGAATCATGTAACCGGTCACCATAAGTCGACTCCATAACCACATAGTCCGCACCTATTGGCTCATCCGGAGCCTTTATAATAGGGTCGGACAAGCGACCTAAGTCGCCGGAAAAAATAATACTACGACCATTAACCCGCAACCTTACACTCGCAGCACCAAGCAAATGACCACTGGGAATAAATTCGAAATCCATTCTCGTACCCAATATAGATGTGGTTTGTCTTGCTTCCACAGGACTAAAACTAGTCATGGCCCATTCCGCATCTTCACGCGTGTAAAGAGGCAAAGCTGGATGATGCTTAGAGAAACCTTTTTGATTGGCGAAACGAGCTTCTTCTTCTTGGAGATACCCTGAATCTAAGAGCAAAATACGACAGAGATCAACAGTCGCGGGAGTTGCATAGACTGGCCCCTGAAAGCCGTTTTTTATCAACAAGGGTAAATAACCACTATGATCCAAGTGCGCGTGGGTTAAAATGACAGCTTGGATATCTTTGGGTGCAATAGGAAATGGCTCCCAATTTTTAAGCCGTAAGGGTTTCCAACCTTGAAATAAACCGCAGTCCACAAGTATGTGCGATTCACCATGAGTGAGCAAATACTTAGACCCTGTGACCGTGCGACTAGCGCCGAGAAATTTAAGTTTAAGTTCAAACATCAGGGCCTTTGCTGTCTCAGGTCAAATTTGAAGGTTTCCTTTTTCTTATTTTCCTTATCACGTACATCCAACTCAATGGGCACACCTAAGTTCAATCTCTCAACAATTTCAAAGGCCTCACCAGACGGCCTAATTGTCAGTGTTTTAGTTTTTCCCGAATGCACCTCACGCCCAAAGATCTCGATGCGCTCGGGCCCTAAAAGAGCCGCCGGTGCGCCGACAACACTCACTTCTATACGCCTATCCGCGGGGGTTAGCTTTACAGTAAACATTTGACCCTCGTTTAAGCGTGGATCTCGAACATCAATATTTTCACTTTGAGCCAAAATCCAATTTGAAAAAATAAATACCATTAAAAGAACTATTTTCTTCATATCGCCAAATCTCCCTTCAGGATCTATTGCAGCAAACATACCGAAAAATCAGATATTTCTATCGTATCGCAGGAGACATAAAACCTCACCTTGAGAACTATTGTCTCAGCCATATGTGTCGAAAAACAATTATCAAATCTTAGATTGGCACTCTGTTTGCTGCCGCTACGGCACAACCACTAACCGACTTTTTTGTGGAGATCGACATGAAGTTACGAGTCTTGGCTTATTTATTTCTAATCGTACATCTTCCAATTCAAGCACAGACGCAAAATATTCTCATTAACCACATGCGAACCATGGGCTTTATAATGGACGAGATTTTTGCTCGCTCGAGTGAGCCGAACGACTACCCTCTGGCAGCTCAAAAAACTCGCGAGCTGCGTCAGCAGCTAATAGAAGCTGCAGCTCATACACCCAAAAAATTCAGCAGCCTACCTGAGAAACAACGGAACTCGGCCACCGTTGAGTACCATCAAATGATGGCCCGTGTAATTTATCTCCTAGCCGGACTCGAAAAATCTCTGTCAGAGGAATCTCAAGCTCTTCCTGAAGGATCTTATGTTGGCGAAAAAATTCGCAACCAATTGCATGAACTAAGTGTTTTAATTGGCAAAGCCCACAAAAAATTTCGCGAATAAAAAATAGTTTACTAAAAGCGCACTCGAACTTTTGATTGAATCCTACGAGTGCGCAAAAATCGTTCGCGTCTCACTTATTCTTTTCATCAGACATGGTCTTCTGCTTTTCCTCTGCTTGCTTCACTCTATGCTGTTTCATCATGTTTGCACCAGCTCCCATCATAGGACATTGACCCTGATTCATCATTTGATGACAAGATGATTTCATTTCAGCGTGACATTCCTGCATTGACTTGTTCGAACGCAAACAGGATGACACCTTATCATGCATTGCAGCCATTTCTTCTCGCTGGCTACGAGTTATATCTACGCTTGGCTTGTCATCAGCCCTCGCCGCAGATGTAAGCATTAGACTTAAGTAAAGCGCTGGTATTAAAGAGAAATTTTTCATACAACCCCCATTAACGATGGAATTATCTGCCCATAAACCTAATCGTCAATGACCGAAAGTGCACAAAACAAAGAGGTAAGAAATGCAACCTTTGTTCATTAGTCCGAAAGAAGCCATTTCATTAATTCAGTCGCATCAACGCGTTTTTATACACGGAGGCGCCGCCACACCATCTATTCTTATCGACGAGCTAGTCAATCAAGCTCATCGCCTGCGTGCGGTTGAACTCATTCATCTGCATACAGAAGGTGACGCGCCCTATGCTCTCCCACAGTTCAAAGAAAGCTTTCGGGTGGCTAATCTTTTTTTGGGTCAAAACATGCGCCGCCGGATCGATTACAACCAAGTGGATTATATTCCCTGCTTTTTGTCAGAGATACCTGAGCTCTTTCGGTCCACTCGCCCATTAGACGTGGCTCTAGTGCATATTTCACCTCCAGATCGAAATGGTTTCTGTAGCCTTGGCACGAGCGTCGACGTTGCCAAAACCGCCGTCGATTGTGCTCGTATTGTCATCGCGCAAGTAAACCCTCACATGCCACGCGTACATGGGGACGGCTGGGTGCATCTATCAAAAATCAGCGCATTAGTCGAAGTCGATAAACCGTTACCAACCTCTACTCTAGCTGAACCTGGAGAGGCGGAGTTGGGTATTGCGCGTTTTGTTTCAGAAATGATTGAAGACGGATCCACATTGCAGATGGGTATTGGAGCAATACCTGATGCCGTTGCACGCAATCTTAGCGGACACAAAAATCTCGGGGTACATTCAGAAATGTGGTCGGACGGCACCTTAAAGCTTATTTTATCAGGAGCTGTGAATAACTCACAAAAGAAAGTTCACACAGGAAAAACTGTATCTGGATTTATAATCGGAAGTCGAAGTTTGTACGACTTTGTAAATGATAACCCTTCTGTGATACAACTTGGTACTGATTATGTTAACAATCCTTTCATCATCGCTCGCAACCGTAAAGTTGTTGCAATAAATTCAGCTGTAGAGATCGACCTAACTGGGCAAGTTTGTGCTGATTCAATAGGACATAAAATCATCTCGGGAGTGGGTGGGCAAATGGATTTCATGAGAGGTGCGGCTTTATCTCCCGGTGGAAAGCCGATCATTGCAATGACAAGCACTACTAAGTCTGGGGAATCCAAGATTGTTTTTACGCTCAAGCCTGGATCAGGAGTCGTCACAACCCGGGCCGACGTTCACTATGTCGTGACGGAGTTCGGTGTTGCCGATCTCCGTGGGAAATCCCTAAGAGAAAGAGCTTCGTCATTAATCAAAATTGCGCACCCCCGACATAGAGAAGAGTTAGAGCGCTCTTATTATAAAATCTAGAGCTGTATGACAGAACGCAACTCGTGCGCACTCAAATGAGCTAAATCTTTGGATTGAAATTCGGCCAAATCCAAAATTTTTTTACTAAGGTTCTTTTTAACCCGACCTAGCATTTTAGGCTCCGCAACCAAATGGACATGGCTAAAACGATTCAAATTTAAATTTTTATCCAAATATTCCGCCACCTCTTTTGCAAAAGCTAGCGCAGCCTCCTCATGTGGATTTTTCTCACGCGTCAAATTGTGTATCATTTTGTTAGAAGCAAATTTACCCCGACTCACCCCAGGTTTCCCAGTAGCCATAACCCGGTTGCGTTCGCGCCCCAATTCATTAACGAGCGTGTCGATCAAACTAAAGTCACTGGCGTCAAAAATACGTGCTTGCACGCGATTCAAAATTACAACCCATTGTTTCACGAAATATCCTCCCGAATTTATCTGGCAAGCCAACCGCCATCGACAGCTAGACTATGTCCAGTAACAAATGCGGCATCTTTAGAACACAACCAAAGCACACTACCAGCCACTTCTTCAGGCTGCCCCATTCGCCCCATAGGCTCACTCGCCGCCAGCTGTGCCGAAACCTTCTCATCGCCAGCAACAAATCGATCAACCATTGCTGTTGAAATCACTCCGGGACAAACGGCGTTCACTCGTATTCCTTTTTCTGCAAGCTCAAGCGCTGCAGTTTTGGTCAAACCTAAGATTCCGTGCTTGCTCGCGGAGTACGCGGCCATTTGAGGGTAGCCCACTTTTCCCGCAATCGATGAGCAATTAACAATGGCTCCACCCCTCCGCATCAGGGGAATTTCGTATTTCATACACAGCCAAACGCCTCGCAAGTTAGTAGACATAATGCGATCAAAATTAGCAGTCGAGCAATCTTCAATCATAGACTGCTCACCCTCAATACCTGCATTGTTGAATGCAAAATCCAATCCGCCAAATTCATTATTCAATCTATGCAATGCGGCCTTGATATCGTCTTCGGAAGAAACATCACATTTTTGAAAAACGGCTTTTCCACCCTGTGAACGGATCGAGGCCACGGTCTCTTCACCGTGACGAAAATCAACATCTGCAACCATAACTTTTGCACCTTGACAGGCAAATGCGATCGCCGTCGCTCGTCCAATTCCTGAGCTTGCTCCCGTAACTAAAGCCACCTGACCAGTCATTGCATAATTCATTAAGATCTCTCCTTGCCTCTTTAATAATGGTGCATGCAAATAAGAGACCCATCAAAGGGCTGCTTAAAAACTTTTTTTGGGAATTAATGACTCAAAGAAAGTCAAAAAATGGACAACTTATCAGTACCACAGCTGGACCTCGTTCGATTTAATTTCCGAGTTATCAAATCGGATGCGATATCTGGTCAGACGATCTTTAAACAAAAAAGCTTTTTCTAAATTAAAAGCAAGATCCACTGTTTGCCCTGGTTTGATAACCAGAGGCTGGGCTTTATTCAAAAATGTGGACTTCAAACCCTTAAGTTTACCCGCATTGGACTCATCTTTGAATCCCTTTTCACTTAGCTCATTTAAGAGTAACTCCCTAGAGCTCAAATTTACCAGAGCCAAGCGAGCTTTCACATGCCCATTACCAGTGCTCACTCGAAGCTGAGTGCGAATTTGACGTTGAATAGAACTTGAAGTGCCGCCACCTACAAGGGCACAAGCAGACGCAAAAATCATGAAATTCAAGATTATAAAAAACTTCAGATGCTGCATTCCCGTTATTGAACACAGGGGCTGTCCTACCAACAAGTCGCGGCGCGGAACACTCCAATACTTCTAGTGGAGATACTCTTCGCACTAAACGATATTCACCTCTCTTGAGCCGTCAGGATGATTCCCCCAACAAGTAGACCGAGCAAGAATATTACGAAAAGCGCACCAATATAGACTGAATCAACCCCCACCAAGACCCATGCACTACAGGCAGGGCAACTGACGCTTTGCGCTTCGCGTGGAAGATCGGGACCAAACCCTAAAAAAGATAGTAGAAATATAAACACAGATGTCCAAACCTCAAAAGGTGATTCCATAATGAAACCAACCTCAGCAAATTTCTCGCCATTAAATTTCGAACTCAGCGCACTCTAAAGGTGGAAATTCGCCCCATTCACAACTTTTCCCCCAATATGCCCCAGAATTCTTGAGCCCGAGTGGCTCAAATTATAATGCTCGTTGACAATTCACCAACCAGCTCTGGATTCTAAAACAAGTGAATCGCTACACAACTTTTGCTCTTTTGACTTTTGCGCTCTCGTTTTGTTTTTTCGCCATTCAATCGGTCGACGTAGTGATGTATCTGGCTTTAGCCCGTGATTTCGTTTTTGGATCAGGTAAATTAAATTCTCCAGATCCCTACCTTTACTCTTTGTCGAATGCCCCACTCGTTTGGGAACATGAATATCTAAGCTACATTTATTTTAATACCTTTTACGATATGCTCGGCGCGCCAGGGCTAATATTTGCCAAGGCTTTATTACTGCTTACCATTTTTTCCATACCTTTGTTCACGAGAGAGAAGTCCATAAACAGTAATCCTCTTTGGATATGTATGTGGGTTTTGGCCGTGATAGCGGGCTCATTCCGCTTCATTGAGCGTTCTTCATTGTTCTCTGATTTGTTTTGTGTTGTTTTGTCGGCTTGGCTTTGTCGACGCGAACACTTGCGAATCAAAGATCTTTTTTTTCTGGCCGCAATCTTTCTTTTATGGGTACAGCTTCATCCTGGGTATCCTCTCGGATTATGCCTCTTTGGCTTATGGCTTCTGCATCGCCAATTCATTCTCAAGACCATGACCTGGAAAGAGTCCATATTGGCTATGACACCGATTCTAGCTCTTCTGATTAATCCGTTGAGTGCAGAAGGAGCCCTATACCCTTTTCGCTTCTCTTTGTTTGAAGCGCAGGTTCTTAAGCGCTCTAACTTTGAATGGTTTCCATCCTATCACCGCTCGTTCCGATGGACTCCTGAGGTGATCGCCTTTTGGATATTAGCAGGATTGTCTCTACTTACGGGTATAAAGAATAGGCTTTTCCTAGAACTAAGGTTTTGGATGACTGGTTTTGCCCTAATCTCATCTGTACAGGTGGTGCGCTTTATTCCATGGGCATGCTTCGCGACGTTATTTCTACTCAAGCCCTGGCTCCAGTTCAAATCCTCTCAGCTCACGAAACCAATTCTATCTTGGGTAATGACGATTTTTTTATTGATTGTTGCATTCAAAAATTTCTCTATCGGCTACCAAAGTTCGTCTGGACAACGCCTAGCGAAACTTGACTTCGACCCAAAATTTTTTCCGTTTAAAACTCTCCAGGTTTTGCGTAGCAACCCGATTCCAGGACGACTTTATAATACTCATGACTTCGGAAGTTTTTTGATCTGGCAAAAGTACACGCCAGTTTTTCATCATGGTTTTGTTACTGATATGAATTTTTACTCGAAAGATGTGATGGGAGTATTTGAGTCTCAGAAGAGGTTTCTTGAATTGGCAGAGAAATACGGATGGACCATGCTTCTTGTTGAGAAATATGGAGCCTACAGATATTTCCACAAGATTCTCAGTCCACTATCCGAATGGAAAATCGTAGCTGAGGATGAAGCTTCCTACTTAATTTACAGGCTGCCTTAAGAAACTGGCCCGGCGGCCCGGTAACGTCAGCGAGGTGGGCCAATTTCAGTCGGTCAAGCACTCCTCTCCAACCACAAAATCTCCGCGCAACCAACGCCAAATATCCGATCCAACCGGTTCACCTTGAAACGCCCGAATTTCATGCGCCAGCGCATCTTTTTTCTGCGGCGGCATTTGATCTAATCCAACGTGTAAAAACACCTCACGCCAACGTCTGATCAAATCAACCAAACCCGAAGAGCACGACTGGATCAAAGCCATTTCCAAGGCTTCAGAGGGTTCCGCAAGCTCATCAAACACCAATTGTGCGCTCTTTAAGACCACCTGCGAAAGAGCCGATTGATTCATTGGATTTATACCCCAACCAGCACTTCCCGCAAGAACACCAGGTTTACGATTAAATTCCTTAAGCTTTAGAAACTTGCAGTTTTTGGGACCGTCGTTAGCAAACAGATTATCGCAAACAAAGGGCTTACGACCTAAAGTTTCAGCAACTTCAAGCAAGTGCTCTTCAGTAATCTCTGGCGATATGACTTTAGGTCCGGTCCAAAGAATATCTACAGACGATGGAATCTCCTTGCCCAGTGTCTGCAAATAGTTGGTCGGACGCGCGCCAAATACTTTATCTAAAATCGGATCCGTCGAATAATAACTCGGACAAAAAATGATCTGTTTTTGAGAAATAGACAAGACTTCTTGTAGAAGCTGCAACTGCATATCAGCCAGGAATTCACCGCTCTTCATA
>JAYQON010000103.1:0-10805 GCA_038144835.1 Bdellovibrionales bacterium | reverse complement strand
ACTTTCGTCGAACTTGTTGCACAACCAAAACCTTGCGTGGGCTAAGCGAACCTCTGGCGCTTTACGCAAAAAATCATAACTTACGAATTTTATCGGCTTAAATTCTTAAATGTCCGGGCCGCCGGATGTATTTGGAGGCCCCACGGCACCAGGCATGTGGGCCAATTCTTAAAAAGCAAATAAGAGGTCTGCCAAAATTTTCTCGCTTTGAAATGGATTGCCATTGTTATCAATCTCAGCGTGAATCAAAGTCAGCTGTGCCCCCGTATTGGGAGCCAGCGATTTATTTATGGTCACAGTATGCCCAAAAGAGCCATCTATGCCGCCGGCAAAATCAGAATTGTTTAATGCCGAAACCGTAGAATCTTTTGCCTGTGCAGTATAACTATAAGCAATAGTCCAGTTAGATTTTCCTAATTCATCTAGGGTTGAAAAAGACAATCCAGCCAGTAGCCCCTGGTTGTGATTCTCTAGATAAAAATTATGTATAAAATCAGTGTAGGCAGAAAACTTAAAGCCCCGCCAGCTCCAGCGCACTTCCCCTAAGATCTCTCCAACGTAATAATCATTTGTATAATAGGTAGATGAATTGTTTGTATAGTAGCTATTGCCCGCAAAATCGCCTGAAGATCCCGGCAGTAATGCGCGATTATTTTTTATCGCAGAAAAGTTGTGATAACCAATCGCAAGCGTGTAACCCATTCCTTCTGTATAGTCTTTTTTAACACCCAAAACTCCTGCCAGCAGCCAAGAGTCAGGCTTACTTGTTCCATCAGTCGAACTGGGTCCGCGTTCTTGGATGACATAGGCTCCAAAATTCGTGATCCATGCTCCATCACCTGAAAACGATATTCCCTCTGGAGTGTAATCAACGTCATAAACCAGCTGACTCTGAGATAGAACCCTCAAGGGGTTTTCTTGCTTACCCACAACTAAGTTGGCAAAATTATTTGGTCTCCACTGAACGTTAGCCATATCAAAAAAGACCATCTTTTTGCTCGCGTTGTCTGTCATGGTCTGATTAGTTGCCAGAGGAGTTGCCCCTTCAGATGTTGCTAAGCGCAATTTTATTTTGATGTTCTCATTAACTTCCCCTGTCAAGCCCACCCGCACACGCAGACGTTCTCGGTGGGAGGCCGAAGTTGAATTTTGTCGCAGTTTGCTGGCGTACTCATGTCGGTAGCGCAAATCTCCATGAATAGATATTTTTTCGTTCCAGGCGGCTGCAGCAGTTTCTGCAAAGGCCGATGAATAGGGGAAAATCAATGAAGAAAAAGTTACAAGATATTTAGTGAGCACGATCAGACTCCTTATTGAAGCCGGCTCATGCTTGCTAGAGAGAGCTTTGAAGTCAAAGAATGATGCGTAAAATTATTTTTTGCAGTCTATTGGGTTATCACTGTGGTCTGAGGACTCCTCATTGCCACTTGACCACGTGTCGGGTCACCCTCAGGATGACTTGAATGAATCGAGAAATTCTCCGTCGAGAAGTTCATTTTGAAGCTGTTTTGAGTCGGGGACCAGGTGGCCAGAATGTCAATCGCACGGCCTCAGCCGCACAATTAAATTGGTGGTTTATGCATTCAGCTCTGCTTTCTGCGCAAGAAAAGCAGAGACTGCAAGAAAAGCTAAAAGGCCGCATTAATCAAGATGGCGCAATATACCTGCGCTGTGACGAGTTTCGTGATTTGGATAGAAATAAGGAGCGTTGTTTAGACAAATTAATGGAGTTGGTTGCCAAGGCATTGTATGTGCCGAAGCAGCGTCGACCGACAAAACCAACACGCTCCTCTCAGATCAAGCGGCTAGAGAGCAAAAGTCGGCGGTCGGAAACAAAAAAGCTACGCCGTAAAGATGTATCGTAACCTCCCTTGAAGCTTGAAGCTTGAAGCTTGAAGCTTGAAGCTTGAAGCTTGAAGCGTTGACCCTCGTGCACCAGTTCGCTAGCCTTTAGATATCGGGGGCTAGATGAAAACTATTCGCGCTATATGTAACCAACGAATGCTCGTAATAATGGCCCTCGGATTTGCTGGTGGAGTGCCCTTCTCGATCACTCGTGATTTTTTGAAAGCTTGGATGACCGAGGCCAATGTCGATCTGGGCACCATAGGTCTATTTTCTGGACTAACGCTTCCGTTCACTATCAAGTTTTTATGGGCGCCTGGTCTTGATCGCTACGTTCCCTATGGGTTGGGACGCCGACGTGGTTGGTTGATCATCTCTCAGATCTGTTTGGCCGTGGCCATTCTATTTCTTGGTCAAATTGATCCACGGCAAAGTTTGCTGTGGATTGCGATTATGGCGCTGACGGTGTCTTTTTTCAGCGCTACACAGGACATAGCCATAGATGCCCATCGACGCGAATTTTTGACCAATGAAGAGCTCGGATTCGGTTCCGCACTATATATGAATATGTATCGTGTTGGTCAGCTCTCGAGCCTTGCCGTAGGTATTTTTGTCGCTCAACATTTTGGCTACGCCTATGCCCATGTAGCCATGGCAATGATGCTTGTTGTAGGTGCGATAGCGACACTGTTGTCAAAGGAGCCTCAGATGACTGAACAGGCTCCAGCGACTTTGGTTTCGGCCGCAGTTGAACCTTTGCGCGAATTTTTTCGCCGTAAAGGCGCGTGGCTGATTTTGGCTTTCTTTTTATTTTATAAAATTGGTGACAACATGGCCGGTGCAATGACGGTCCCTTTCATACTGAAGTTGGGATTTGATAAGACTGACTACCTTTACATTGTTAAAGGCGTTGGAATGTTCGCCCTTTTTGGAGGTATGCTTCTAGGTGGCGCTCTGATGGTGCGATTGGGGCTTTTTTGGTCTTTGATATCGTTCGGAGTTTTGCAAATGGTGTCGACGGCTGGTTTTGCTTGGCTGGCGCTTGTGGGCAAAAGCTTTCCAGTTTTGACGTCGGTGGTGGTGTTTGAGTTGATGTCCACAGGTTTAGGCACAGCGGCCTACGCTACTTTTATGGCGATGCAAACCGATAGGCGATTCACCGCAACTCAATACGCCTTATTTACAAGCTTGATGGCATTGCCCGGAACTCTAGCGGCTATGGCAACCGGATTTATGGCTGAAGCTTTCGGGTGGCCTGGTTTTTATTTGACCTGTGCACTTGTTGCTATCCCTGGACTTCTCCTGATTCCAAAGATTTGTTCTCCCGAAACAGAAAAAGCCTGAAACTGGTCTACCAGGTTGGTTATTAATGCAGACCAACGCAAGACTAGTGAGTCAGTTTTTGCTTAAAAAGCGACCTTACTTTTTCTGCACTTATTTTGTAATGGCGACGACAAAAATCGCACACTACCTCAAGATGAGGATCTTCCCCTAGAGCGTGCATCGTATCTTCTTCTCCTGTGAGGACTAAAGCTCGTTCGATACGTTCTTGGCTACAATTGCAGAATGCGGACAGAGTTTGGACTTCAACAGGCTTAAAGAGGCGGCCGTTAAGAGTCTGTTCGGCTTCCTTAATAAATAGCTGAGGGTGATCTGCCAATTTTGCGAGCGCGCGAATTTGGGAGATAGACAATTCGCGAATGTCTTTTTGTTCTTCCAAGGTGGCTCCTCCTAAGGCCTGAATTAAGGCTCCGCGAGCGCATTTCAACTGATGGCCATCATGTTCCACAAAAAGACCGACAATTGAGGCAAGTTGTTCGCTGTCACGGTAATAATCGTTTAGAGCTTCGTCAAAATATCCTGAGGCAATGGGTACAATTCCTCGGTAGGGCTGCTTGCCTTCGAAATTTTTAGTATGAAGAACCGAGAGGATACCGCTTCCCCAGGGGCCATTTTTCCCATCAATTCCATAGGTATGCATTTCTGGATTAGTTTCTTCGATGAGAAATCCGCGTACCCGCCCTTCGGGAGAGGCATCAACAATAGCCTGCTTGAAGATTCCAGATCCTTTCGCATTAATATTAATAGACTCACTCGATTTATGGGTTGAGGCGATTAATAAGCTTCCCACAATGGCTTCCGCATAGCCTTTCTGAGCTTGCCCCAGCAGGCTTTGTTGAAGAATTAATTGATGCATCAAAGAAGTTGCATCCACTGCCACCAAGCGAATATTTCCGGGCTCTGATAGCCACTTATGCCATTGCGACTTCATAAGGGAGAAAGTAAGCCTTCACAGTTGCCCAACGTCAATTGCATATGAGAGGAGTGTGGGGCTTTAAGATATTTGTTAGCCATGTGTTTAAGATCCTGTGGTGTCAACTCTCGAAGAGAGCTTATTAACAGCTCGTGAGCTCGTGGGTCCAGACGCAGTTGCAAATTGCCCGAGTAAAGAGCAACCCAATCCATAGCTGAAGTACGTTGTTGTAGAAATGCATGTAGCCTTGATTGAATCGCATCAAGGTATTCACTATCAGAGACTTGATTATTGAAGATAAGATTTAAGACGTGCTCCCAACCCAAGATGATTTTTCGTGCGTTTTCTGGTCCTTCCGTTTGACCTACAAAACTCATAAACAGGTGCTCACCGTCAAAAGTGTTCGTGGTGGCATAATGAACATAGCCCAATCTTTGATCCGCACGATTATGTCGTTCGACCATGGTATTCAGCAAAGACGCCAATGTTGAGAATGCCGCAGCATCCTTATAATCAAGCAGCTTTGGTCCACGGTAGACCCGCATGCTTGCATAAGCCTCAGGAGTGCGCACAATGGGAAATGGCTTTATTTTTTCAATTTTTTGTTCGTTCCAATTTAGGCGAGCGGCTGCACGCTGATAGTCGCTACTGGTCAAGAAATCCCGAGCGAAACTACGTGCTAGCTGTTGCAGGATCTCGTACTCTCCTCGGGCAACGGCTCCTACTCCGACGACTTCGAAAGCCGCTTTTTGGCGCAGCCTTTGCCAAGCCGAATTTATTTCTTCTGGAGTCATTTGTGCGGCTATCTCACTGGTGACCAACGGAGTTGTAAGCCATGGGTCTATAGACTGACTTGCTTCACGGCGCACGAGATCAGCACTCCATGCTGACATGTAAGAAGACTGGCCACCGATAACAAAGACTTCTTTAGCCCTCTTCAATTCTTCATTTTGCGGTTTGAAATGAGTCAATTCTGATAGTAACCAATGGAGAGCTTTAGCTGAATAGCCATCATCGCCAGATGCCGAGAGAATCAGCGAGTGTCCGCTGCGGCCCAAGCCGACATTGGATTTGTACTTAAAGTGAAGAAATGAAAGTTCAGACCGATAACGATCGTAAAAGCTGCTGAGAACCAAATCTAAAGCAATAAGATCTTTCGCAGAAGAGGGTGCTAAGATAAAGCGAAGGTTCATACTCAAGTCAGGAAGATCCTTGCGCACATCAAGAGTCCAGCGTTCTGCGAGATGGGGAATTGCTTTGGATCGCAGAAAAAATCCCGATGAGGGAGCTGGCATTGGTTCGGGCAAATGTACTTTTTTAAGTTGGGGGTGAAAACGCTCACCAACTTCTTGCTCAAAGGCCACCTCGTAGGAAGCTACATCCTCGCTCTGATTGACTACTTCAAACTCTCGGTTGAAGACAGGATCAATAGTTGCCTTCGATTGCGTACTCGGACCTATGTCCATATACAAAGCTTTGCGGGGCGAAAACAAAGCCACAGCTGATTGTATATGGCCTGGCGTGACAGCATTGATAGCAGCGATTTGAACTTCTGCACTGCCATTTTGGTTCAGCACGTCTTCATACGCTTGGATAAAATCATCCAAGGATCGCGCGGACTTTTCAAAACCTGTGATGAGCGATTCTTTTAGCATAGATAGAAGATTTTCGTCTGGACCATGTTCGCTTGTGGCTTTTAAAGCTTGATACATTATGCGTAGGATATCTTGACGATGTTTCAGCCCCTCTGCTGTTGGTGAGTAACCAAAACTTAGGTGCCACTTGGTCCCGTATGATTGTAAGTAGAAGCCGCCGCTTGTGATCCAACCAAGCTCTGTTTTCAACTTGTGTAATAGGGTTCCGGGGGATTGCAGATTGAGATAGTAGGTCAACAATGGTCCCGCATGTATACTTTCATTATTAGGAGCATTGGCTTCCATAATGACCAAGCCTTGCTTGACCTGGTCTGATTTGAGCTGCAGCCGATGGGAGCTTTGCATGAGATCATCGGTGAGCAAAGAAGGCATAGGCGCATCTGCCAAAGGCTTCTCGTTCCATTCCTTCGAAGGCTTCAAAGGTTGCAAGTATTTTTCAGTCCAGCCTTTAATTTGTTGTAAAAATGCAGGATCTGAAAAGTTGCCAATAACCGCGACTTTGACAAATTCTGGGCGGTAATTGATTTCATAGAGTGCGCGCATTTCATCTACGGTGAGCGAGCGCAAAGAGTCCGCATCGCCAAGACGGGGTCGTGCCCAGGGATGCTCTGTCGGCAGAATCTTTGCTAGGCCCATGTAGCGTAGAGCATGAGTGTCTTTCTTGTTATTTTCCTGAGCGATTTCGTTGACAACCACTTCACGTTCATTGGCGAACACCTCTGGGTTAAATTCGAGCCCCTCAAGCATACTGAGCTGTAGGTTGATGAGAAGCTCTGCCATTTCTGCTGATCCGGTAGCGTAGTAAAAAGTGTTGGTGTCGGTGGTGTGGGCATTGTAGAAGCCGCCCGCACGTTTCAATGTGTTGCTATAGGTGTGGTATCCGGGGAAACGTTTGTTGCCTGTAAAAAGCAGGTGCTCCAAAAAGTGTTTGGCGCCGAGTTGACGGCCCTCTTGATGCATGGTTCCCACGGGGACATTGAATACGACCCCCAGAGAACTACCGCGGCCAAGGTCAACAAAGTGAACCTCAAAGCCATTGATTGTAGTGATTTCTGTTTTGGGTAGGGCTTGGGCGCCGAAGGAAATAGACAGTAAAATTGATATGATCATCAAATGTGAAAGCATTGATCCCCCTATTGCAAGTTCATGTAGTTAAGTTGGAGATGAGGACTGGTCAATGCATCAAATTTTCAATCTGTGGAAGTTTGAGTGAGGACAGCTTCACAGGGACTACTACCCACAGCAACATCGGTTGAGAACAGCGTATTCCCACGCCAGCCGAGCGAGCGCACATGGAAACTAAAAGCGGGTGAGTTTAACTCTAACAGCATCACATTGTGCGTTCCTGTCACTTTGCGTCGTCTGGGGTTGGTAGGTTTCAGTATGTAGTGACCAGGAAACGCAAAACTGTGTGCCGAACTGGAGGTGATTTCGACAGTCCAGTAACCAAATAAATTTGGCTCCAAATCCTGCACTTCAGAAAAATGAATATCGCCACTTATAAAGGCCAATTGAGCTTCGATACGATTAGCAGATTCGCGTAACCGATGAGTAAAATCAACGGCGGCCTGTGGCCAATTATACTCAAGCGAATCTTTCTTTATAAAACCGCCGTAGAACTGGCTGCCACTCACTAAAAAATTGGATCCGGGACGTAAACGACCTTGCAACCAGGATTCCTGCTCGCGTCCGAATAAGGGGCTCTGTGCATCAAGTTCGCGAAAGCTTCTTCCGTCGAGCATGATAAAATTTTTACCGAAAAGGTTAAAATGACTGGCTAAGCCAGGGCCCTGTTCAAAAGAGCCCTTGATTTCATCATTGGCAAAAAAAGTCTTATAGATCTTTCTGATTTCCGGCATCATTTGCCAGTGACCGTCGACTCCGTCTCCACCAGCATCATGGTCATCCCAAACTGAAATGACTGGGACAAGCCGTTTCCAAAAGAAAATCTCCAGGCGATTGCGAGTGCGAGCAAACTCCTCCCAGGCTTCCGTTGTATTGCGGGGACGAGCTGCCCTCAGCAATCGTGAGCGATCCAGGTAAACAGAGTCACCTGTAATCAACAGAAGATCGGGACGATTTTTGGGATTTTCCAAGGCACGCCACATAAACGGGTTGTGTAGTTGGCGAACCATGCAACTTATCAACGCAACTCTGCCTTGGACGAGATCTGCGGGAAGCGTTTCAAAAATGCGTTCATCGAGAAGAATTTGTCGTTGGTCCCTAATCTGAAGTCGGTAGAGTTGTTTTGCTTTCAAGCCCTCAAAGCGCAACCGCACTACGCTCCATGGACTTCCATTATGATCACGCTTTTCAATGTGCGCAGGTGCAAGTATTTTTGAGTCGCTGTTCACAGTAAATTGCAGACTTTCATTTCGTCGCACAACTACTGTGAAGTGGGTCGTGGTCTCAGAAGTAGAGCCTTGAAGTATTGAAAATTCAGATCGAGCCTGAGCTTCAGGGTAGACAGTAACAATGAGCCAGCTCAATAGCACTGTTATTGAGAGTTGCATTTTTAAGATCTCCGCGCTGATTGGATGTCCCATGAACTAGAACCAAAGTGGAGAGTTTCTGAAAAATTTTCGTTTTTTTAGGACAAAAAACGTCAAATTTGTGGGTTTGCTCCGTTCAAATTAGGGTTTGAGTTTGTCCGATTATTGCAGTTAGCTGAGATTATGACGTTTTATGCTCAGGTATTGACTTTACTGGCCTTTGTTTTTGTTTTTAAGCCCTTATGGGCTGATGAGAATATTGGCTTTCCTGTCAAAAAGGTGATTGAGAAAGAAGCTGCCGACGTGGAAATCTGTGACGACTTTATTTGCTCTAAATTGCGGGAAGAGATTCTTCGTGAGGCAGCTAAATGTCGGCCTTTGGCAAGCTTTAAGCGTCGCCGTATGCGGGTTAAAAGTGGTAAAGCGAGCAATTCATGCAAGATATTTCGAGATCGTAACTTTACCGTGAGCAAGGGTAAATGTTCGGCTGCAATCCGCAGTGCCTGCGAAAGAGCTGGCGTCGACAGCCGTTATTTGGCCGTGAATGCTTATGATTTACATAAAAAAGGTTTATTAGAAAAGGCCGGCTTTGTAAATATGGTCTGGAAGTACGATGAGACGAGTGCTCCTTTAGGTGCTATTTTGACCTATGTGGGTGGATCTGGCCATAGATATGGACATGTTGAAGTTCGCGTGAATCCCAATCTTTATTGTAGTGACCATTGCAGCAATAATCCAGTCTCAGGCGTCAATGGCATAGGTAGATCTAAGTATAAGTTAGTGGGAGTTTATTTGCCATTTGCGTCGAGCATTCAAATTACATCCCATTCCGAGCCAGCGAACAGCGTTAACTAACGAATTTGGACTCGTAAATAAGTTAATAATTCAAGAGATAGATAATTGACGTGATTGTTTCACGGCGCCTTGTTTTGTCTGCCATCCAAGAGTAGTTTTTTGCTGGGGATGTATGTGATCAATTTTTTCTATAATACACTAATATCAATTGATTTGCCTTATTGATAACCAGGTCGCAAAATTAAAGGCGAAGATAATTACACAAATACAAAAGACTTAAGGAGCGTTTATGGATCCAAAAGTAAATTTAGGAATTCCCGAACCACAACGCCAAGAAATTGCGCAAGGACTGTCGGTCCTTTTGGCAAACTCATTTTCACTTTATTTGAAGACCCATCATTTTCACTGGAATGTATCCGGTCCTATGTTTCAGACGTTACACACGCTTTTTGAAACTCAGTACACGGAACTATGGAATGCCCTTGATGAAATTGCAGAAAGAATCCGTGCTTTGGACGAGTATGCTCCGGGATCTTTTAGTGAATTGTCCAAATTGTCGACGATTGCCGAGACTAAGGGTGTACCTGGAGCTAATGAGATGCTTTTGTCGCTGCTTGAGGGACATGAAGCGTTGGCTCGAACGGCTCGTTCGATTTTCCCAGCCGCTGAGAAAGGTAGTGATGAAGCCACCCTGGATCTTTTGACTCAGCGTATACAATTGCACGAAAAAACGGCCTGGATGTTACGCTCACTTTTGCGGGACTAGGTGGTACGCCGTACTATTTAGCTGTCTGACAGCTAAATAGTACGGCGTACCTTCTCTTTCAAGTTGCTATCGAGAACTTCAAGGAAATCTTCTGTGTAGAGGTATTGTCCTTCTTTAACATTGTTTCCAAAGGCCAGAACCGCCAGATCTTTGGTCATCTTGCCGCTCTCTACGGTTTCCACACAAACGCGCTCAAGAGTTTCGGCGAAGTGCGCTAGTTCGGGTGTGTCATCCAGTTTAGCTCGAAATGCAAGCCCACGCGTCCAAGCAAAAATCGAGGCGATCGGATTTGTAGAAGTAGGCTTACCTTGCTGATGAAGCCGGTAGTGGCGAGTGACTGTTCCGTGAGCCGCTTCCGATTCCATCGTCTTGCCGTCAGGGGTGATGAGAACTGAGGTCATTAGACCTAAAGAGCCAAAACCTTGAGCTACGGTGTCAGATTGAACATCGCCATCGTAGTTTTTGCATGCCCAAACAAAACCTCCACTCCACTTGAGTGCCGAGGCCACCATATCGTCGATGAGTCGGTGCTCATAGGAAATGCCCGCTTGTTTGAACTGGTCATGGTATTCCGTATCGTAAACGTCTTGGAAAATATCTTTGAATCGACCATCATATTTTTTGAGAATGGTGTTCTTGGTCGACAGATACAGTGGCCACTTTTTCATTAGGGCGACATTCATGCAACTACGTGCAAAGCCCCGAATGGATTCGTCCGTGTTATACATAGCAAGAGCCACACCATCACCTTTGAAATCGTAAACATCGAATGACTGTGGTTTGCCGTTCTCGGGAGTAAAGGTGATTGTAAGTTTTCCCGCACCTTTAGTCACAAAGTCTGTTGCGCGGTATTGATCGCCAAAGGCGTGGCGTCCGATAACGATTGGCTGAGTCCATCCGGGAACCAGCCGAGGGATATTTTTGCAAAGGATCGGCTCGCGAAAAACAGTTCCATCCTGTATATTTCGGTTTGTGCCGTTTGGTGATTTCCACATCTG
>JAYQON010000102.1:0-10842 GCA_038144835.1 Bdellovibrionales bacterium | reverse complement strand
ATGAGAAGGTACGCCGTTCTTTTTAGCTTTGAGTCAGCTAAAAGGAACGGCGTACCTTTAGAAAGTTTCGACGGAGGGTTCTTCATTTTCGTTCTTAACGGGGGCTTCTTCAATTTTTGCCCGACGGGGTATGCTGTCAATAATTCGGCCATGCGGGTCGATGCCGCGCATATTTTGTTGAATAAAGTCAATGCGCTCGTTGATTTTCTGATCCACGATTGAGGCGCTTTCGGCTGGATTGCGAACGATCGATGGCGTAATAAAAACAACGAGGTTCATCTTACTCTTGGTCATACT
Organism: Bdellovibrionales bacterium; assembly: GCA_038144835.1. GTDB lineage: Bacteria > Bdellovibrionota > Bdellovibrionia > Bdellovibrionales > UBA1609 > JALHOQ01. The sequence continues at coordinate 10,545 of JAYQON010000102.1, read as the reverse complement.
GCGAGATTTGAATAACCATCCCAGAATTGGAATATCGCCGAGAATAGGTACTTTGCTGATGCTAATTTCGTCCTTATCGCTCATAAGGCCGCCTAGCACTGCTGTATCGCCGCTGTTGACGACGATATGGGTTTTGATCTTGCGGGTTGAGGTGGCGACGGCATTTTTAGCGAGTTCAGAGGCTTGAATTTCACGGGTGACCACGCCGGCCACCTCTTGCTCGAGTTTCATTTTTACTGTTTCCGTATCGGGCGATATGTAAGGCGTGATGGTGAGTTTAGTGGTTACGTTTTCTCGTTGAATATTTGAACTCGTGGCGCCGCCCTGACCAACAGTATCGTTTTTCGAGACCGGAACCTTTTCTCCGACCTCAATAACGGCCTCTTCGTTGTCGAGGGCCATGATCTGAGGTGTGGAGAGAATGTTACTATTGGTTTGGGTTTTTACCAAGCGGATTAAACTCGTCCAGTTTGGCACTTGAAATTCAGCGGTGCCCACCTTGATTTTAACTAAACCTCCAAAACCCAAACCAAGTACGGCGCCATCGGTGTCGCCGGCAGGACTGAGTAGACTTTCCAAATTTCCAGGACTTCGGAAACCGATACGGCCCACACCATTGGTGTCGGAGGCGAATCTATAATAATTGACGTTCCAAGAGTCGCCCGCAGAGGCGCTCATTTCCATAATAATGGTCTTTATAAATACCTGGTCGCGAGCGATGTCTACTTTGGCTAATAAGTTTTTAAGGGTTTCAAAGTCCTGTCGACTAGCTACGATGATGAGACTATTAGTGCTTTTGTCGGCTGAAATTTTGACATCTCCACCAAATATGGCCGTAGGCGAAGGACCTACTTGAACTTGGCCACTGGGGCCGCCGATCATTGGCATCTTGGTTTGCGATGCGGCATCTTGAGCCTTGCGTGATTCTTGCGCAATGCCGTTGAGTATATTGGCAATTGGCTCGGCTTCACCGTGTCTCAAGTAATAAACAAAAAAACCACCTTGCTCATCTGGACGCATCGGATAGTCGAGGCGACTGACTAAGCGGCGAATTTTTTCTATGCCTGCTTTGTTTCCGACCACAATAATCGAGTTTGTGCGCTCATCAGGAACCACCAGCGAATAAACTTCGGCACCTGTACCTCCGCTGGTATCTGGAGCTCCTGCTGGCCGAAAGCGAGGCACTCCAGTGCCGAACTGACTCTTTTTTTCGCCTTTGTTAATAATTTGATCGACCAGATCAGCAATGTCTTTGGAGCGAGCATAGCGCACTCGGATCACTTCCATTTGCTCTTCGAAGCCTTGCACGTCGAGCTGTTCAATGATCTTCATGATACGGTCCATGTTGGCGCCGTAGTCTGATACGATGAGTGAATTGGTGGGTGTGTAAGGGACCAGTTCACCATCCTTAGAAGTGAGAATCCGAAGCTGTTTGTTTACCTCGTCTGCACTGATGTATTTAAGCTTGATGATTCTGGTAATCATTTGGTCGGACGTGGGATAGTAAGCGCCCGAAAATGTATCAATATTGTCACGTTGGGCGGCGCGAGCTTGCTTAATTTTGAAAAACCCATCGCCCGGCACTACGGCCAGACCGTTTATGGCAAGAGCTGAGAGGAAAGCTTTGTAAGCTTCAGCGACGGTGATCCGCGAGGGAGCAATGATGGTTATCTTACCTCTTACTTGAGGGTCCACAATAAAGTTCTTACCGGTGAGCTCCGAGATGGCCTTAATCACGTCGGCAATGTCGGCATTGGGGTAGTCGAAGGATTCGATCATATCTGGAAAATTTTCGTTGGTGATTTCTTCGATACCTGATTCGGCAATATTCTTTCCAGTTTTTTTCGACACAAAGCCTTCAGCCGGCTTTTTGTTGCCGCCAGAGGGAGGAAGACCAGGTTGGGCTGCAGCCATTGAGCTAGAAATGACCGTCAGTAGGATCAGGCTTTTTCTCATCTTACCCCTCCTGGGAAGATTTATTCAGCAATATTGTAGTTAAAAGTTTCTGTGCGTCCGTTGCGTTCCACCGTCAAAGTTATGCGCCCCTCAGATTTAAGAGCATTATACAATTCCATAGCTTTGGTCGGGCTATTGACTTCCTCACCGTTGACGCCTTTGATTACGTCCATTGGTTTGAAGCCGAGCTTTTCGTAGATACTTCCAGGCTGTATGGCGACAAAGCGAAATCCATCCACTCGCCCGCCACTTCCGGGTACAACGTTTGGAACCATTCGTGCCTGTTGCAAGATACTGCCCAGATCCGCCGTGTATTTGCTGATATCGGCTCGGCGCATAGAGAAACTGAAATCTCCGCTCCGTTCAACTTCCTCGCCGCTGTTTGATTTTTCTTTGACTCCAAAAGACACCACTGAATCTTTGGGTATATCTATGTACTCTAAACGGCGCATATTATTGTTGATGAAAATAACTTTGCGCCGCTCAATTTTGGTGATGGTGGCCATTCCCTCAATATCGCCATCGACCATGACGGCCATGGTTTCATTTTTACTTTTTACGGCAATGCTTGCGACGGATTTTTTAGGGTTGGCGTGAACCAGTGTACCTTCGAGCTTTATCGGTAGTTGGCTGGGCACAGGCTCTGCGCTGGTTAAATCACCAGAACCCACCCCGCCTTCAGGTGTAAGTTCGGGAGCCTGCTTTCCGTCTTCATTAAATATATTGCGCTGGCGGATTTTTGCATACTGTTCTGGACTAGTGAATGAATACGGTGGCGGCTTGCTGGGTTTTACGGGCGGCGGTTGAGTGGGAAGCATGGCTGGACGCACGTAAATGACGCTGAGGTCTGCCAGAAAATAGCCCGACAGAAGAGCCAAAATATAGATGTAGAAGGCTTCAAATGGCGGGCGGTTTTTGCCGCCTTTTTGCCAGGTTGATAAAAAGCCTCCGCTACGGTTGAACAAACCCATCGACTTCAGTTTAGCAAAGCCTTGTCTCGTGTCGTCAAATGAATGTCCCTTTAGACGATAGTCGGGGTGATGAAAGAATCGTTCATCTTTTGTCACGCCAATTCGTCAAACCCTCTGGTGAATTGAAAGAGAGTCTATTGAAGGTCCCATTTTGGATCTGTTGTTGCGATCCGTCATTTTCAAAAGAATGAAACACTTTCATAGACATATAGAGCAAATCAATCCTAGAACGATCAACACGTCAAAGGAGCGCGACACCTCAAGGCACGCCGCTTGCTTCGGTGTCAATTTGGGTAGGGGGAAACTTCTCAAGAAGATTCCCATTAAGAACAACAGAGCAACGCCGGTTTTATCCGGTAGCGTACGGATCGGGGAGGGTCTATGCGTGATGCACTCGTGTTCAATGGTGCCAGTAATCTTGATTTTCAAGATATCCGTTCCAACGTGATTCGTATCCCGGAAGTGATACTTCGGATTCGTGAAGCTCAGTCTATTTGGGATACAGTGTCAGATCTTCAGTTAGATCTCGCTAATTTTATGGGTGCAGAAGACTCTGTTTTTCTAGGCCACATACGCCTGAAGAGTTTTGCAACTGCGGTTGTGCAGGTTGGTCTTCTTGATCGTTATTTAAAGAGTCACAAGTTGCCGGAGTTTATTGTAGGTGTCATCAACGGAGACTCCCCGATGAGAGTGGCGATGAATCAGCAAAGTTTTTTTGATTTGGTTTCTGAAAGCCCAGCTACCGGGGCTGAATTCGAGCAGCAAAAAAGAGTTGGCGCTTCTTCGGATCTTCCCGTGCTTAGCGGAATGCAGATCGCCCAGTACGCAGTATTCAGGCGGTCACCCCTGGGAGGTTTCGAGCGTCTCTCTGGGGAAATTAGAGAGGTCGAAAAGATGCTCATTGAGCTGGTTGACCAGCACGATGTTCGCAAGCTGACTATAGTTGGTCCGGGGAACTCTATCTGCGGGCGCAGGATCACAGATCTTACGGCTCGCGACGTTCAGGTGCTCGAGAGCATAGATCTAGATCCAATGCTGTCTTGGTTTTGGTCACACCTAAAGGAAAACCGGTTGTCAATCGCCAACTGACGAGTTGGCTTTTGACCAAACCACATCTTTTACGCCAAGGGTGCTGTTGAACACTCGGCAAAGGAGAAAAAGCCAATCGCTGAGGCGGTTAAGGAAGATAACGTGTTCAGCTTCGACATTGGCAAAGTCTTTAAGTCGGACGACTTCGCGCTCTGCACGTCGACAGATTGTGCGCGCTAGGTGTGCAAAGGCCGCGGGCCTAGATCCGCCGGGAAGAATAAATTCTCGCAATGGTGGCAGTTGGCCTTCCCAAACGTCCATATCGGTTTCAAGCTCTTTAAGTGCACTGGTGGTAAGGTTTGGTAGTTGGACTTGTAGATTCTTATCTTCGCATGCAAGGTGCGAACCTATATTAAAAAGATTATTTTGCACCATCGAGATGCGAGTTTGCAGTTGCGCGCAAAATTTTTTATCCGTCAACACATCTAGATGCGCATAGACGATGCCTAACACACTGTTCAATTCATCGAGGGTCCCATAGGCCTCCAGACGAGGATTGCCTTTGCTTACTCGCATCCCGCCCACCAGAGAAGTATCTCCGAGATCTCCGGTTTTTGTATAAATTCGTGCCTTCATTCCTGCTCCGCATTTCAGACGATTGTCATTGCAGTTTTGCTCTACCATGATATTGAGTTTCTCTCGGAGAGTCCATTAACAATGAAGCCATTTTTCATATCGATACCCCACTCGGGGGAGCGTATTCCCTCAGAGGCCAGTTGGTTACAAGGATTGCCTGAAGATATTTTAATGTGCGATGTCGACCGCTTTGTCGATCAGCTTTATATTCCGATTTTGGATGAGCTCAAGTTGCCGCGTGTGATCGCTGAATGGCACCGTTATGTCGTTGATTTGAATAGATTGCCTGAGGATGTGGATGCGGGTTCTGTTTTGGGGAGCGAGAATCCAGCGGGACGCTTCACAACGGGTTTACATTGGGTGCAAACAACTCGGGGCACGCGTCTCATGCCAGTGCCGATCACGCAAGCCTTACACTCCCAATTGGTAGCGAATTATTTTCAGCCGTTTCACGATGCAGTTAAGGGTGTGTACGCGCAATTTCGCAATCGCGGAGTGACAAACGTGTATCACATAGATGCGCACTCGATGCCTTCGCTGGGCACAAAAGCCCACCGCGACCCTGGGCAGACGCGCAAGGATATTGTTGTTTCTGATTGTGATGGTAAATCTTGTGAGGTTGCATTTCGCGACCTTGTCATCCAAGCATTCACTCGTGCAGGTTTTGAAGTGGGATACAATTGGCCTTATTTGGGTGGTCGTGTAACTCAGACGTATGGTCGTCCTGAAGAGGGACAGCATGCGATCCAAGTAGAAATCAATCGGTCCCTTTACATGGATGAAGAAACAAAGCGAATTCAGCCTGACAAAGCGCAGAAGTTGTCCCAAAGGATCGCTGAGGCTGTGCGCTGGATTCATCAGAGTTTGCCCGAAATTTAGATCTCAGGAGAAAAATTGGCTATTCGCAATCGCCATCTCAAATTTTTAGCGTCTCTTCGACTGGCTGTGATTGTCATCGTGGGGTTGGCTGTGATTTCGGCAGTAGGAACTATTTATGAAGCCCGTTTTAATGAAGCAGAGATTGCTCAGAAGCTGGTCTACCATTCGCCCTACATGTATGCGATTTTGCTTTTGCTGTGTGTGAATCTTATTGCAGTAATGGTGGATCGTTGGCCTTGGAAAGCTCATCACTCAGGTTTTGTTTTGGCTCACATAGGTATCATCATCTTGTTAATTGGTTCTTGGATAACTGCAAAATTTGGTATTGATGGCAGTCTCTATTTTGAAATTGGTCAGGAGTCTCGCTACGTTCAAGTCAAAGATCGACGTTTGGCTGTTTTTGGTTCTTTGGGTGGTGCGGGAATGCAGTCGATGTTTGAGGCACCTGTTGATTTTCTCAGAGCTAAGCCAAGTGCGAAAAAGCCCTATGTTATAAATCTAGGGTCGGATAGCTTACAAATTATAGACTATTTTCATTTCGCCTTTCGTGAGTCAGAAGTCGTTGCTAGCACGGATATCCAAGATGGACCGGCGGTCCGTATTCAACTTGAAAATCAAAATGTGAATGTTAGCGAATGGATTTTGCGCGAACGCAATCGTACCATGCGTGAATTTGAATTGGGCCCAGCGCGTGTGGTTCTATCTGATTCGCCAGTGAAGCCAAGTGGGCGAAATGAAATAATTTTGGTCAGTCGCCAAGGTAGTGTTGAGCTTAATTATTTTATTTTCAATAAAGATAAAACTTTGCGGAAGAAAGGACGAATTCGGCAAAGTCAAACGATTGAGACAGGTTGGATGGGACTAAAATTTCGTTTGTTGCGCTTTCTCCCGAACGCTCGTGAGGTGGTGACTTACAGTCAGGCCAACGCAGCCACTCCGGCCACGACTTCGGCTATTCGTGTGCTTTTTAGAGGTAAAGACGATTATTGGATAGGGCTTGGTATTCCTTTGCGTCTTTATCTCGAAGACCGAGCCTATATTTTGAGTTTTGCTAATCGCAATATCGATCTCGGTTTTCCCCTCCGGCTGAAAGAGTTTCGTATGGATAAATATCAGGGCACGGAGCGCGCGGCCACCTATGAAAGCCAGGTCGAAGTGCCGGGGGTTGGAGAAACGGTCATCTCAATGAATGATCCTCTTAAGCATCAGGGCTACACCTTTTATCAAGCCTCTTTTGAGCGTGATCCGGCCACGGGCAAGCCTGTGGCTTCAGTGTTATCTGTGAATTGGGATCCAGGGCGTTTTCTTAAGTATTTGGGTTCTTTTTTGATCGTGATTGGAAGCTGCCTATTGTTTTGGTTCAAGCGAGTGCAGTGGCTGAAGTTAGGGAGGTCGCAATGAAACATGGGTTCTTACTTTTTGCGCTAATGCTAAGTTGTCATCTGTCCCGGGCTGATGTTGGCGGTGTATTGGAGTATTTGCCGATTCAAGATAGCGGTCGCATCAAGCCATTTGATACCTTCGCTCGAGAATCTTTACAGCTAGTTTACGGTAGGCAGAAATATCAAGGTCGGCAAGCGACCGAAGTGATTTTTACTTGGCTATTGATACCAGACCATTGGATGAGTGTGCCCATTATTGAAATCAATCACTCGGGATTGCGTGAGGCTCTTAAGATCACCTCAAAAGAAAAATACTTCTCGCCGCAAAGTTTATTCACAAATGAACGTGTGGGTCTAATTTTTCAGGAATTAGAAACCAGGCGCACTCGTCAAGAAAAATTAAATCCTTATTACCAAGCAGTTCAACGATTGCAAAACCAACTTGGTTTATTTCAGGCGATCCGCTCGGGTGCGGCATTACGCTTAGTTCCTGACCCTGACTCAGACAAGTGGAGAGCTGTTAACGAGCTTGAGGGTGAGTTGCGAGAAGCTTTTGCGGCTGTATCCAAGGGTTTTGTTGATTCAGTGACCGTAGTGGCTGACGGGCAGCGAGCCAAGGCGAGTCCTGAGTTTCGCTCGGCTCTTCAAAGTTTTATAACCCAAGCGCGAGCGGTGGCTCCAGATAAATATGCCAATCAGAGAGCTATTGAGCTTGAAGAGCATCTCAATCATTTTCATCCGTTCATGTGGGCGTGGATTGCGTATTTGGTGGGTTTACTTTGGCTGACCGTGAATATGATGAGCGGCCGAGTTTGGGCGCAGAATTTATCCCTACTCTTCGTAGCATGTGGGTTCCTATTGCATCTTTACGGGATGGCATTGCGGATGTATTTGGCTGGTCGACCTCCCGTTTCTAATATGTACGAGACAGTAGTTTGGGTGTCTTGGGGAAGCGTGCTTTTTGGTCTAATCCTGCATCGTCTGCACAAGTCTAAATTACTTTTGGCCTGTGCCTCGGGAATCGCAATTTTTTGCTTGATATTGACGGATATGGCGCCAACTGTTTTAGACGCCAGTCTTCATCCCTTGGAGCCAGTTTTGCGTTCCAATTTTTGGCTCACGACTCATGTGTTGATCATTACTATTAGTTATGCCGCGTTTTTTCTGGCCTTCGCGCTGGGCGACATTCTGCTGTTATTTTATCTTAAGAATGAAGCTCAGTTTGCTAAGCTCATTCACTCAGGATCGCAGGCCATCTACCGTTCAATTCAAATCGGTGTCGTTTTGCTAGCTCTGGGTATCATATTAGGAGGCATTTGGGCTGATTATTCTTGGGGTCGTTACTGGGGTTGGGACCCTAAAGAAACTTGGGCGTTAATTGCTCTGCTTGGATATTTAGCACTTTTGCATGGACGTTTGGCGGGATGGGTCAAAAATTTTCAGTTGGCCGCCGGCTCAGTGGTTGCTTTTGCTTTGGTCATTATGGCTTGGTATGGCGTCAACTACGTTCTGGGAGCGGGTTTGCACTCTTATGGTTTCGGAGCAGGTGGCGTAGAATGGGTCACTGGCTTCGTGGTTTTGCATCTTCTTTATGTAGTTTATGTATCAACAGTGCGTTATCAGAGAATGAAAAATGAAATCCCTTGATGACAGTAATAAGCCTTAAAGATTATTAATTAAAAACTAATTGAGAAGGTTTACATCAGGTTGAACGACGCAAGTTGAAGCAACCCAGTACAAACTACATAAGGTCATATCATGGCGAAAAAGATCATCGGTGCCGCCGTTGTTTTTGGTCTGTTGGGCGGACTCTCAGTTTTCGTGTGGGCTCTCACAAACAATAAGGTCGTTATCGGCTACAACCAAGGGTATGAGCCCGATCAGCCGATTCCATTCTCTCACAAGCTTCACGCAGGTCAGTATAAGATCGATTGCAAGTACTGCCACACCGGTGTGGAAAAAAGTCGCCACGCTTCCGTACCATCGCTTAACGTCTGTATGAATTGTCATATTGTTGTGAAGACCGATAGCCCTCTCATTAAGCAAATCTCAGATGCCTATTACAAAAATAAACCAATAGCCTGGCAGAAGGTTCATCTTCTCCCTGATCACGTAAAATTTAATCACTCATCGCACGTCAAGGCTGGCAAGGATTGCACAACCTGCCATGGAAATGTTCAAGAAATGGAAAAGGTAAAGCAAGTTTCAAGTTTGAGCATGGGTTGGTGTGTGAATTGCCACCGTCAGCCAGAAAATAACGCTCCTCTCAACTGCAGTACCTGTCACTACTAAGACGAGGCCACAATGGACACGAACGCAAACAGCACGCCATCATCGAAGTACTGGATGAGTCTGGACCAATGGCGCCAGGATCCAGAATTCCAAAAGCTAGTTGAAAAGGAATTCCAGTCGAGCCCACTGCAATCGGAAGACGGTAAGGGCGGGCATGCTCGACGTGATTTTTTAAAGCTGATGGGCGCCTCGATAGCTTTAACGACTTTTGGGTGTGTTCGACGTCCGGCGCAGAAGATCATTCCTTATGTCAAGAAGCCCGCTGACATTGTACATGGCATCCCCAATTATTACGCATCATCGATGGTAGATGGCCTTGAAGTTCTCGGTATCCTAGTGGCTACTCGTGATGGTCGACCGATCAAAATTGATGGAAATCCTGAACATCCTAGTAACCTAGGCGGTATGTCGGCGCGCGCTCACGCGGCCATTCTGAAATTGTATGATCCTGATCGGTTCAATGGACCCAAGCGCAATTTGCAAAATGCCAAGCGCACAAATCGGGAAACAGTCGGCGTCAAATGGGAGACAATCGATAGTGCGGTCGTGGAGCAGTTGAAAAAGGGTGGAGTTGCCGTCCTGTCTGGACCTAACTTCTCACCAACAACCCGCGAGCTTATGGCTGACTTTGTTTCTGGTTTTGGCGCTAAGATTTTTAGTCATGAGGACATTTCTTATGGCTCATTAATCGAGGCACAAAAGGCTTCATTTGGACAGTCGGCGCTACCCTTGTATGACTTTTCTAAAGCCAAATATGTTGTGGCTGTGAACAACGACTTTTTAGGCACATGGCTCAACCCAACAGCCCAGCAGCGTCAGTTTATGTCTGCCCGCAAAGCGAACAAAGACATGAACAAGCTTGTCGTATTCGAGTCTGTAATGAGTCTGACAGGAAGTAATGCAGATCAGCGCTTTCGTATACGTCCTTCGCAATCTTTAGATGTTGTGATGGGTCTACTGCATGAAATTATCGTGGTCCGCAAGCAGTCTCGTTATGCTTCAGATGATGCTGTGGTGCGAGTCCTCTCTGGATTTGTTAAAAATGTGAATGAATTAGGACTTAAGCTTTCAGATATCGCCGATGGCCTTTTAAAACACCGTGGGCAATCGTTGGTTGTTGCTGGCGGTCTGTCGGCGGAAACAGAAAACGCAAAAGAACTTTACGTGGCAGTCAACTTCTTGAATGCCGTTCTTGAAAACGAAGGAAAGACTGTTGGTTCTGCTTCGGCGGCCGTTGCGCAGAAATTGGGCGCGGGCGTTTCTGAATTGATTGCTGCTATAAAGAACAACGAAATCAAGACTCTGATTGTGCATGGTTGTAACCCATTTTATTCATTGCCATCTGGATCTGGTTTGCATGCTGCCATCGCCAACGTTGAGATGATCATCTATACTGGTGA
>JAYQON010000101.1:0-10850 GCA_038144835.1 Bdellovibrionales bacterium | reverse complement strand
TGTCACTAACTCTCAGGAAGTCGACGCTCGCTGTGTCAAGATATTGACCCTTAAGGAAGGAAAGTTGTGGTCGCAATAAGACTGATATGGGCTTCTCTACGGCAACAAAAAAGCCTTTATCTTCTTTGGGTTTTATCTTTGAGCACAGCTGTTACGGGATTGGTCATAATAGACGTTTATCGGCGCAGTTTGGCTTCGACCCTGGAATTGCAAGGTCGCAAAATCCTTACGGCTGACTTGGCCGTATCAGCGCGTCGAGCGCTCACTCAGAACGAGAATCAACGGCTGCGAGAAATTCTACCTGCCGGCTCGACATTTGCTCGTCTCACTGAACTTTTTGCCATGGTTTCTGGAGGTAACGAATCCCGTCTAGCTATGTTGCGCTTCATTGACAACGACTTTCCGCTGGTTGGTGAATTGCAAATAGAAAGCGCAAACCGTGAGTTAAACACCACAGCCCGCGGACTAAACCTCCAACCGAGCCGGCAAGTCTGGGTTGCTGCAGACTTGCTAACGTTAATGAATCTTTCGATAGGGCAAACTCTGCGCGTTGGCCAGGCTAACTTTGTCATCACTGGAATTATCCGCAAAGACTCATCACAAACTTTTCGCATGGGCAACATGGCCCCAAGAATTTATCTGCACAGGCAGCACCTCGGGGAAACAGGTTTAATCCAATTTGGTTCGACTTTTTCTGAGACTCATTATGCTCTCATCAAAAAACCTGAACCTAGCTTGAAAAAGCGACTTGAAGAGGCATTTCCCGAAGCTGGGGTTAACGTCACTTTACCCGCAGATCTCGAACAGGGCTCATTGCGTGTTTTATCTGGTATCATGGACTATCTTGGCTTGATCGGGCTCGTCACACTCTCTCTGGGTTGGTTAGGCGTTTATTACTTGGGCCGGCGTTGGCTCAAGTTAGAACTGCACGTCACCGGCATCCTAAAAGCTTTGGGCGTATCCTCTCAACAGGCTCTTCTTATTTTGCTGCTTAAACTCATGTTGATTCTTCTTATCGGAATCATACTCGGAGGTTGGCTCTCTTGGCTTGGAGCGAGGGCCGTTCTACCTAAATTCAGCGCTTCCCTGCCTGCGGATTTTCAGCTTGTTTGGTCATGGCAAAACACCTTATTGCTGCTGACTGTAGGCCCCCTCTCAGGGTTGCTACTTTTGCTCAGTCCAATCATGGCCACAGCTTGGGAGAAACCGTTATTTTTGCTGAGCGGAAGCGCAAAACTAGCACGGCCAATGGCTTCTGCCACTTTACTGTTGATACTCACCGGTATTTTATTTTTTGCCATCACATGGCTACAAGCACGTAGTTGGAGAGTCACTGCCGCTTTTCTGGGGACCATGGCCGTAACCTTGTTTATAATTTCAGGAACAGCCTCATTGAGTTTGTATGCAGTCAAACGCTGGAGGGCTCAGCTACGCTCATGGCCACTCCACTTGGTTTCGGCACAGTGGACCAGGCGCTGGACCACATCATTACTTTTGGTCACAGTGAGTGCCCTTGCTGGCTTACTGGCGCAATTGATACCTCATCTTGAGCGGTCACTGGTGGGAGAACTAAACACACCCGACAAACTTACTCGTCCAAGTCTTTTTTTGTTCGATATACAAGATGAACAGCTCGAACCCCTGCGTAAGTTTATGGATCAAAATGGACTTTCCATATCGCAGTTTTCGCCTTTTATTCGAGCGCGCATTTTGAGCGTCAATGACAAGACTTTTGAGCGCGGGCAAGTTGACAGTTGGAGCACCCGCGAAGAAGAACTTGAAGCCCGATTTCGCAATCGTGGGGTCAATCTTTCTTTTCGGCAAAAACTTTCTTCCTCGGAATCAATTATCCGTGGCGAGAGTTGGGAAAAGCACTCGTCTGAGCCCGCACAGATTTCCGTAGAGGAACGGTATGCAAAGCGGGTTGGACTCGACTTGGGCGATCGACTGCGGTTCGATGTTCAAGGTGTTGAAATTGAGGCAACGATCGCGAGTTTACGGTCCATCAACTGGAATAGTTTTGAGCCCAATTTTTTTATTCAATTTCCTGAAGGTGTGCTTGAAGCGGCACCAAAAACGTGGATTTTAACAGTTAAGCCTAGTCAACAACTCACTCCGCCCCAAATACAAACCATAATCACCAAAAAATTTCCAAATGTGACGTCAATTAATGTGCAAGAGGCTCTCACTAACGTCACTGACCTAGTCGTTAAGCTGAGCGCCGGATTGAAGATTGCCAGCAGACTTTCTCTGGCGCTGGGAGTGTTTGTCTTTTTCATGATTCTTATTTTTCAACTGATTTCATCAAAACGGGACTGGATGCAGCTGCGTCTGCAAGGGTTGAATACGAGAGACATTTGGAAGTTACAGCTTTTGACTTATGGTGGCTTAGGTGTTTTGGGTTCACTCTTGGGGGCGATTTTATCAGCCTTGGTGGCTTGGGGCATTGCCAAATTCGGATTCAATTCTAGGGTGCAGTTTGACTGGATCGGTTCTAGCGCAATCTTAATCTCTCTTTGGACTCTGCTTTTTGCTGGCATATCATGGCTTGGTCTCCGCCAACTTCGTGGCTCGTATAAACTACCCGACGAGGGAGTTGGCGGCTAACTCGACTCGACCTCTATTACCTTCTTGTGATTGCTGATTTCATTCTCGTTTTATGAGTTTGTCGGTTGCTCCCCCTGCACCTATTTTCTTAAACGTCACCATACGCGCGCAATCCGTGCAGCTTTCTGAGGTCACGATCTCCGCACGGGCACTAAATACCAATACAGCACTCATTATGAGAAGAAGGGCAATTAAAGCTCTCATAACCAGAAAAGGTTTTCAAAGAATATGCCGCATGGGAATCCTCTAAAACACAGCTTAAACGAGAGACACAAGGCGAGTGACAATTCTCGGCTGAGAGTTGTGGGGTTATTCGAGCCCGCCACTGACCGAAATCTCTCCCGATCAATCAGGTCACCCCGCCTCAAATGGCTTGTAGCGCCCTGGTAGTTTTTGGGTTAGATTACGTCGCATGATCCAACGCTTGATTGAAATTCTAAATTCTTTGTTTCTCTCCACTCCAGTTCGCGGCACACCCGAAAACCCCGAAGTCTTGGATTTAGAAGGCAAGGCTAAAGAGCAAGATGGTGCCAGGGTAACAGGCCTGAAGATGCGACTTGTACTGACGTTAATTGGCATAATGATAATGGTTTCAGTGCCGGCAGTTTTGGCAGTGAGCAGCGTTTACTGGATCGCCTCACAAGGGTTAACAACAGGAAGCTTTCTGGCATGGATTGCTTTTTTTTTGGTAGCCCCGATCGCTCTCGTTTTGAGTCTACTTGCTGTAGTTTTAGACGTATTGCTTTTGACTACAGTGATAGCCACTTTGCGTGGGCGCTCTGTGATACATCTACAATTCGGTCGAGCAACCCATCATCAGCGCACGGTCAACACGTACCGAGATGTCACTCCACCCACTCACCCACTAGTTGACTGATTGACGGCGCAGACGAGCCTCGTGTCGGACATTCAGTTGCTCTACGACGGTATCTAAGGTCATCCAATTCAACTTTAGAGGAGCCGTCGCTGAAATTAGCATTTTTGTTATGTGAGCAGTGTGGGCTTGGATATCATGAAATAAGACAATTCCACCACGGTTTGCCTGCATCTGCTTTAACACTCGACCTACGACACGTTTAGAATTTTTATCGGCCCAGTCAAGGCTATCAACATTCCAAAACACATGAATCATTCCATTTTTAGCAATGAGAGAGCGCACCCGTTGAGAATGAACACCCGCACCAAATGGGCAACGAAAAAATTTAGGTCTATACCCGTAGACTTGCGCCAACGTCTCCGTTGATACCGAGATTTCAAAGCCCAAACTAAGAGCCGAAATGCGATTGAGGTTGGCATGCGTGAAGGAATGATTTTGCGCCGAATGGCCGTGAGCCAAAGTCAACGCCACCGTTTCCCGCCCTCTCCTCGCGTTTGAAGCCAACCAAAAAAAAGTCGCTGGAATTTTATAAGGCTTTAACAATTGTACAATCTGACGGGTGATCGATTCGTGTGGTCCATCATCATAGGTTAACGCCCAAGTCCCTGCAAGGAACTCATTACCCGTCAAATTGCCTTCAGGGCCGATAGTAGGTTGAATCCGCATTGAAGTCATTTTTGCTTTTTTTTGAACGAATTGCGGACGCAAAATTTCACGCATCTTTGCCACTTCAGCCAGCAACGTGTGCGACTGCAAGACTTCATCTCTTCGACTGTTAAGCTCCGCCTCTTCCCATTCGGGAGGTTGGGCGGCATTGTCTTGCACCCACGCGTGTTGCAATTCGCGCACGGCCATAAGATTCAAGTAAACTTCAATTTCATCTAAATAAAGTCCGAAACCCGGATTGGCTATAATTTGATCAAATTCATCACGATAAATTACAGCCAAGGTTTGCAGATCAAGCCACTTTTTCTCGAAGGCTGATTTGTTATGAAACGTCTGGTCAGACAACACAGCCTTGGGCTTAGGTGCCAGGTTGGGGACTGCCCAGGTCTCAGACATCCCCCAAGGTAAACAGTTTGAAGAGAGCAGCATGAATAAACGTAGAATCCATCGACTTTTTTGCAAGAGCACCTCGTTGGGAGTCTTTGCAAGCAAAGACGGTGCCTGAGAATTTTTGCTTTGGCACACATAGACTAGAAAAATTTTGCACGGCAGTGCGGAAAAACGCCCCAACGCTTGCTTTGGCATATTCTAAAAATTTTAATTACATATCTATGGACAATCAGCTTTGCCGAATTTGTGACAACCAAAAAGACCTTCGACTTTATCAAGTGCGCGAGATGATGTTCGCCACCAAAGAACAGTTCACATATGTCGAGTGCCCAAAATGCGGCTGTCTACAGATTCGGGATATACCTGATAGCCTCGAAAAGTATTACCCGAGCAATTACTACTCCTACGGAGCCACCGAAAAAGTTTCTCAGCGATCGAAAGTTTGGCATTACCGTATGTTCAAAGGATTACCTTTTAGACCCCGCTCGGCCTTGGGTAAACTCTTTAAAATTCCCTCACATTACAGATGGTTTAACCGCATCAATCCTAACACAGAGGCTCGCATCCTCGATGTTGGCGGTGGTTCGGGATCTCTGTTGTGGCGTCTCAGAGCTTCAGGATTCACTCATCTTACTGGCATAGATCCTTTTTTGCCCGACGATCAAATAACGAGAGAGATGCGCCTGTTTAAGGGTGATTTATCGCGGCTTCAGGAACCTTTTGACGTGATTATGTCACATCACTCTTTTGAGCATGTTCCCGATCAACGCCAATTTCTGCGTGAGATAAAACGGTTACTGGCACCAAACGGCATTGTCCTTATACGTATCCCCGTGCTCGGTGAAGCGTGGCATATTTACGGAACCAATTGGGCGGGGCTCGATGCTCCTCGACACCTTTATCTGCACACGCGAAAAAGTATGCAAATACTTTGTCAAGACGTCGGCTTTGATATCCATCATGTTGAATATGACGGCACCGATTTTGATTTCTGGGCCAGCATTCAATACCAAAACGATATCGCCCTGAACAGCCCGCGATCGTATAGTCGGAGCCGAAAAAATTCACTATTCTCACGTCCAGAGATCGTACGCTTCCGCCGTCAGGCTAAAGCGGCAAACGCATCAGGACGCGGAGATTCGGCGGCTTTTTATTTGAAACTGGCCCACCTCTCTGGCGCTCATTGGTCCCGTCCTAAAGCATAAGCTGGTTTGGCAATGGCTTTTTTTTAAAAGCATGCTGCCCCAATGCCCGAGATGCTCACCTTAAGCCCCACTCGTCCAAGGCCGGCGCGGTTGTTTGGTGGGCTAAGTGAACATCTGGCTCTTTACGCAAAAAATCACAACTTACGAATTCTATCGGCTTAAATTTTCAAACTCCCGGCTGATCATCAGGAGCAAACTAAACACGAAATATTTTCATTAGTGTAAACAATCGGATTTGTTGGCTCTCATTTTTCATGGCTATACATGAAATTACAGGCTCGGATTCGATAAAGAAGACGGCACATTTTGAGCTATTGTCCAATTATAAAGGATTCTCATGAAAAAGATCTTAATTGCCGGTTTAGCCACCGGAACCCCAAATGCGTTTTCTCAAGAAGTTGTATTGCATCTTAAAAAACCAAATACAACTGAGGTGATCTCCGTGAAGACCTCTGGCGAAAAAGCTCTCGACTGGCTAGAGAAATATGCAACTATTCGGGGTCTTCAATTAGAACTAGAAGTTCCTTCAAAGGCTGCGAACCCCTCAATTGACGGTGAACTCAATTTATTTGCGATGGAAATAAAGACCTTTTGCATGAAGCCAAAAAGCCGAGGGCTGACGGGGAAGCAAAGCCGATGAGACGTCCGAAATCCGGGATTATCCATTCAGATCATTGGACAATCCAGCCCTAAAAAAACTGCAAATCCAATGATTTCAAGATCTAAAATGCTTCATAAAAACGGCTCGCCCCTTGCCAATGGTACGCGATCAAAGCATCGCGTCCGATCGGCGGACTCGAACTTTAAGAAAAAGTTGGAGAAATCATATGAACTCAGCTCTCGCCATTTTCATGTACCTCACCATCCTTCCCAATGCGGAAGCCAAAAACCTCTTGGAAACCAAGATTCAACAACTCGGGAAAGCGGCGGAGGATATTATAACCATCGGCGAAGCCGGGCGCCGTCGCGATCAGCTCCGCGCCAAGCACCGCAGGGAAATTGAACAACTAAGGCTTCAGGAGATGAAGCGTCTAGAGGCTCTCAAAATCGAGCAGCTGGAAATGCAAATCGCCCAGCATAAAAACTCGGTGCAACTCCTAGAACGTAATATGGAAACACTGACCATGCTGAAAGGTGCACTCGAAGGTAATGTCGCCACCACAGGTCTTCTTGCCAGAGCGTTTAACGCTCGATCCATGGAGTTCACGGCATTAAGGGAAATTGTCGAAATTCAACAAAGAGACCTGCAAGCCTGGAGTCTTAAGATCAAAACCATCGCTCAAGAGACGGGAGAGCTCGCCGGCCAAGTGGCACCGGAGTCCATGCCCCTGACTCAAAAAGTGGATCATTATATAGAGCAAATCGCCCATCTGCCCATGACTTCCAATGAAGTTCAAGAAGACGCTCTAATTGAAAATGCAGTCGCGGCGGGATTAGACGCACAAATTATGCTCAACGGCATTCTTAAAAAACTTCAGACAGCCACAGAAAAAGAATTCACGCACGCGACCAAGCTCGAAGACATTTTGAAAAATCTTAAAGATAAAAATCCAATCCAAGAAATTAAAATTCCCGCCAAAAACTAAAACCAAAGATGA
The DNA here is from genome assembly GCA_038144835.1 of Bdellovibrionales bacterium. Classification (GTDB taxonomy): domain Bacteria; phylum Bdellovibrionota; class Bdellovibrionia; order Bdellovibrionales; family UBA1609; genus JALHOQ01. The sequence goes on along the minus strand of JAYQON010000101.1, from coordinate 3,507 downwards.
ACAAAGGAACTTAAAAAATGAAAAATCAAAAACTCAGGTCCTCAGTCATATTGCTGTTATCACTGAAACTCTTTGCCTGCGCGCCCTCGGGGCCAGAAACACAGCCACGGTTTAATGCCAAACAACAAGATCAATCGCATCAAGTACAATCAGAGTTAGACCTACGCGCTTCCGGTTGCGAATTCGCACGGGCCAAAGCCACGTTCCTGCGCTGCCAAAAAACTAACAACGATAAACAGCTCTACACACAGACAGTCAATGCCGTGATTTATACCTCTGGCGCTCAAGCCAAGCTCTCCCAAAATCGGATTTCTACGCTCACCGCGCTCGCTTTGATGGAAAAAAGCCTAGCCGCCAAACAATTCCTAGTGCAAGTGCGCGCACAAGACTCGTTGTCTTTGATCTACGCGACCTCAAAATCCAACGACCTGGAAGCCGCACAACGATACTTCCAGGCCGGACTGAGAAGCATAGCTATTGTCGACCAAGTCATTGTCGACCAGGACGATTCAGCCCATCCTGTCCGTATTTTCGGCAGTGGCGACGCGAATTATAGTCAGTCGCTGGTAGGTCGCTTGCGCCGGGAGATCGATCGTCATTTGAGCACCCAGCAACTGACCCACGAAAAGGTTGTGATTTTGCAAACCATGGCGAACACTCTCGACCTCATCCAAGAAGCGCTGCTCGAAAAAAAGCGGCAAGGGGCCCAGTAGCTATGATGGGCCGATTTTTTGTATCCTTCGGAGTGTTTTTTACTTCACTGGCTCCAGCGACCGCTGCGGCCAGCGAAGTCGAACAAAGAGTGGCGAGCGCTTTCGCGACTGAATATGCCAAAGAGCAGCTCAAACATCAGCTGGCCGAATTTCTCAATCGTAATCCTCAAGTCGTGTTTTCGAGCAATCCCACAATCGGCAACCAGAGCATCCGATTTCTTTCTCAAGTGATGGCCACGTACGGTTTGCTCACCGCCAAAACTGATCGCGAGCGCGCTTGGCACGCGGCTTACCTGATCATCACCCCCGAGCCGACAACCGCAGCGATTCTGGTCGCGGCGCAACTGACAGATACGCTACTCTCAATAAAGGCACAGGCTCGGGTGGCGCAAATCCGAAAGGACACAGCCGAAATCCAAGCGCAAGCCCTGCGCCTCTTAAGAAAAGTGGCAACTGCGGAAGCCGCCCAAAAAGCCAGGATTATTGCAGATTATGACTCTGCTCTGGTCGACGTAGAAAAATACGTGTCGACCCTAACGAAAAACGGCGTCTACCAAAAGATCTCCGCCATCGACCCAGCGCCAGTCCAGGTCACCGAAGCCGCGGAGATTGAAGCGGCTTTGGCTGCCATCGGCTTTCTTGACGAAGCCCTCGATCGCTTGGAGCGGAGCACTCGCACGGCCAATCTCGTTTTGGACTCTTTAGGCATAGCAAGAGCGGCATGGCCTGAAAATCAGCAAAGCTATAATCTCATACGTGATCAGATAAAATCTCTTGAGTCCTCTTTTCGGTCCTTTTTCACCAGTCTGCGTGGCTCTCAGTTCACACAGACCCTGCAGGAAGAACGGCGCGCCTACGCGACTCAACTGCGCCTTTATAAAAAATGCATCTCTGTAATCAATGCCGTTCGCACCCAATTCGATTTGGAGCAAAACCCGCACGCGGGCGAAGAAAACCAATTTCTGTGGGAGTGCCGCGAGCGCTTCTTTGTGAAAGGATCCCAGCCATGAAAAGACACTTCAGCTTGGCAATGGCATTTTGTTTGTTTATTTCGCAAAATGTTTTTGCCTTTCAGTATCTCGAACTTCGACCGGAGGCCATACAGGCACTGAAAAGCCAGGGTTTGGGTGCGGTCTACAACGTCAAAGGATCAGATGGAAGCATTCGCCGAATGCGCCTAGTGAGCTATGCTCCGGCTTCACACCAACATGGACTGCATGTCAAAATGGAGCCTGCGGACAACATTATCCTCATGGATTTTGCCTCCGATGACGAGTTCACATTCAGGCCCGTAGCGCCAGCGCCGAGCCCGCTCAAGGCGCCCTCGGGTTCTGGCACCGATCTCAGCTTCGGACTGACTCGGGGCTTGCTCGCCGGCGTGCAGGTTGGCATCATCGAAAGTTCCGGCGCTCAACGAAGAATTGATGCGGCCTACGCACGCATTGATGAACTTGAGCGCCAAATGGGAGAGGACTTCAAGTCTATCGAGGACGCGCAAGTTGATCTGCGCCGCAAAGCCGTATTGGTGACGCTCAAGGCCTCAAACGCTCCCCTAGCTCTCCCAGCGATTGCACCTCAACACAATCCTTCGCTCGGTGAACGCCTACAATGGATCTTCAGAAAAATTGATGGGTCTAACGGCCCGATCGATTTTGTTTCGCGGGATCCAAAATTTGTAAATGAGGCCCGTGCGATCGAACAAAGCCTTTCGCACGCCAAAATCCGCGACCACGTCGATCAGCGTTTTTACGCTCTTTCACGTCAGGCTTTGATCGATGCCGACAGGCAGAGTTTTCTCGAAAACCCAGAAGACGCGCGCTTTTTATTGCAGGTCGCGCAAATCGGCGCGGATGTGCTTGTGGGGTTAGACCCGTTCACAGGAACCGCCCGCAGCCTTTACGAAGCCGTCTTTGGGGAAAATCTTGTCACCGGAAAGCCCCTCGAAGCCGGTGAGCGGGCCCTGGCCGCACTAGGCGTTTTGACTGCGGGGTATCTTGCTTATCTCGTGAAGACAGCCCGAGCCGTACAGTTGTTGGGCGTCTTGGCGAAAAAGATCGCTCCGGCCACCTTCAAGACCTTTCATTTCCTGCGGGATTTTATAATCAAGACCGGCAACGGCGTCGATCTCGCCGCAAAGAAATCGGAATCTTTGCGACGCGTGAACCTACTCTCAAAAGTGGATCCAGACTGGGGGCTAACACGTCGCCATCTGAACAAACATTTTTTCGGCGAGTCGAAATATGCGCTTAGGAATATCGATCCGTCTGGGGATGTTGGCAGGTGGATGAGTCAACTGTCCGATCTCCTGCAACGCCCCTTCACTAAGACAACGAAAGAAGGGGGACTCGAGATTCACGGAATATTTGCTCGCACCGACGGATCAGGTGATTATAAAATGGGTGTGCGCCTGTGGCCCAACCCGGACGGGTCTTTTGAACTCATCACGGTTCTGACCAAACAGGATTGATAACATGAACTGGAGGAAGCTCTTGGAAAAGAAACCCAAATACACATGCCCGGTCTGCGGATTCGATGAGCTAAGATCGAATCCGTACAAAAACATGCCACCGATTTCACCGGAAATTTACAAGTTGCAGCCGCCCTACCAGGATCATTGGGGTTTTCCCTCTTACGAAGTTTGCCCCTGCTGCGGAATGGAGTTCGGCAACGACGACGACTGCGGCTATCCGCATCTGAATTCCACTTTCTCCGCCTACCTCGCCGAGTGGCTCGACGACCTCAAAGGCGAGTGGCTCTGCCCCGAGGAAAAGCCCCCCCAATGGGACCTCCTCAC
>JAYQON010000100.1:0-11207 GCA_038144835.1 Bdellovibrionales bacterium | reverse complement strand
AGAAAAAAGCGAGCGTAAGAATCGGTTTCATGAAAAAGCGCAACGAGAAGGTTGCCACTTTTTACCATCTTTTTTCCAGCGCTTTGAACCTGAATAGCTGCGCGCTGAAGCAAACGGTGGAAAGCCATCGTAAGTTCTGGGCGCCATTCTGGATCACTAGCCATGAATTCGCGACTCACTAATGGACAATGAGCTTGCACAAATTCTTCCAGCTTTTTTTTGAGTAGCTTTAGGTCGGCGCCACAGGCTTCTAAGATTTCTTGTGTTTCCTCATCCTTCGAGGTCAGCGCCAGCAAAACATGTTCGAGACTGATAAATTCGTAGCGGTGCTGGCGAGCTGATTCGAGCAGTTGGTTGAGGATCCTTTCGAGCTTCGGGTCAAGCATCAGGAACTCCTCTCTGGGTACGGTCGAGCCGACCCTTTATTCTTTTTCCATACTACACTTAAGAGGGTGCTTGTGTCTTCGCGAAAATTCATTGACCGAATAGACTTTCGTCTCAGCCACTTCGAATGTGTAAACTCCAGCGAGTCCAGCGCCTTGATTGTGCACCTGCAACATGATGTGCGTTGCTTCAGCGTCAGATTTCATAAAAAATTTTTTTAGTACGAGTATAACAAAATCCATGGGTGTGAAGTCGTCGTTGAGCAGCATAACCCGATAAAGAGGAGGTTTCTCTGTCTTGGGTTTATACTTGGTGATGACCTGACCGTCTTCTTCTTCGGTCATGCGATCGCGCGGATTTTTGTTGCTCATAGATTGCTTATATCCCAGTGCGGGCAATCTGGCCACTGGGGTTTCGCTTCAGCCAAAAGGTCAGTGATTGAACGCTTGCTGACGTGGGCAAAGCCGATCAGCGGGGCAGCTTAGAAAAAAGACTTCTGGCATCAGTCTCAAAGAGAGACGCCTTTGGTCTACTAAAGGGCGGCCCATAAGCCACAGCGGCGCCACTCTAGCTGGACTGTGGAGCTAATACTTTGGTCAAGGCAGTCAAAGCCCATTAAGCTTTTCTTCTCTTTTCCGATAAATATGAGGACACTGATGGTACAACTTTTTATATCCGTTTTGTTTAAGGGGGAACCTTTATGGTACGTCGTTTGACCATTAACAATAGTCGAGGCTTTTCGCTCGTCGAGCTAATGGTGGTTGTAGCTATCATAGGCATTCTGGCAGCTATTGCAGTCCCGAACTTCCAGCGATTCACAGCCAAGGCGAAGCAGTCGGAGGCTAAGGCGAGCCTTTCTGCACTCTACTCGGCGGAAAGAGCATTCCAGGCGGAGTGGCAGAGTTTCTTCGCAGATTTTCGCAATGTTGGGTATCAGCCGACTGGCAACTTGCGCTACCGCCATGGGTTTAGCGCAGCTGGAGTCGTTTGTCCTGATGGCTATCAAGGGGCCGGTGTACCCGCAAATGGCAATGCCGTGAATTTCAACACGAGTCTGGCGGCCGTATGCGCTGACACTTCGGCAGCTCCGTGTAGAGAGATTACCGCACCGGTTTCTCCGGGCACTTTGGGGTCCGAGTCCGCTACCGCCACTACCGCAACTGGCTTTACTGCTGAGGCACGTGGGGATATCGACGGTGATGCGACCATCGATGTCTGGCAAATCAATGAGAGAAAGGTAGTTCGCTCAATAAGAGACGATGTAGCTCTGTAAGATTTTTCAATCGCATTGCTTTGCTTCAATTTTAAATTAGTTTAGACAAAACGAAGGATAAGCCCGCTAGATAATAAAATGGCGGGTTTATTTATTTTTGAAACTTTCAGTCAAATTTGAGGTTAAACTGCCAAGGGTTGGAGGCCAAGGACAGTTAGTTGCTCAGGGAAAGTGGGCTTTTCGTTTATCGAGATCGCTATCGTCGTGGGTATGATTGGGTTTTGGTTGCTACAGAGCTGTCGTTTTTTTAGATCTCTCGCAAAAAAAGCAGATAGAAGGAAGCTAGGTTCCACTTTGCGGCCCCTAAACCGCCTTGTACTGGCGCTTGTCGCGGTCCTGGTGTGGTTGGAGCAAAATGCACTCTAATTCAATACTGCGGTTCCTGATGCCGACACAGGCCTCTGCTTGTGAGGTTCTAAAAATAGCACATTTCGCGGCTGATGAAGTCACTGAGTCCGAGCTTCAGATCAAATATTTCCGAATTTTTACGCCATTTTAAATTTTTGTTTGCGAATCCCGGTTGATTTTTTCTCAGATGTCTATTGAGAGAATCTATTTTTTCTCTTAAGGGCGTCAAAACTTCAGTATTAAAGTGTACCAGTTTGATCAATTTCTCATGGATAAATTTTTGATTGTAAGCCTACTTTTTAGGCGGCAAGATGGTGTTTGTGAATTTGTACTTGCTTTGGTTGTCCCTGCTGATTTCAGCAATCATTCTGATCTTCACAAATCAAAATTCCGCCGTTCGAAATTCAGAGCGCTACCTTTACCCACCGCCGGAGTATGTGGAACACTTTCATTTCGGGTTCAGTGACTCCATCGCCGACTCCTTCTGGTTGCGTTGGATTCAAGACGGCGACACTTGTCAGACTTATTTGACTCCGGTCATTTATAATCCCGAAAATAAGGAATTGGATCCAAAAGTAGATCAGATGGGCCCTGAGAAGAGCTATTACCAGAGATTGGTGTCCATTCCCCGACACAAGGTCTGCGACAACTCTTGGAGTTTCAAAATGCTTGATGCGGTCACCAAATTGGCTCCCAAGTTTGAAATGCCTTATTTAGCTGGAGCTTCTTCTTTAGCAATTCTGGTTGAAGACTTTCCTGGCGCTTCGATCATTTACGAGCGTGGGATCAAGGAGTACCCGAACAACTGGCAGTTGCTGTACCGGGCGTCATTTCATTACCAGTTCAATATGAAAGATCTACCCAAAGCCTCCGAACTTTTACTGCTGGCTGCGGATCACGGTGGTCCGATTTGGTTAAGGTCCCTGGCTTCCAGACTTTACACCGCCTCAGGCCAAATTGAGATGGGACTCAGCGTTTTGGAAAGCTATCGCAAAACCCTAAGCGAGGATAACGTCGAAGGAATTAAAGCTGTAGAAGAGCGAATTGCCGAGCTGCGCGAAAAACTGCGCGCCGCCGGCACCACCCAGTAAATACCGACCTTGACGGGCTCCTATTTGACCGCATACTTGAGTTGGTCGGAGTAAATTCAATGAAACGCGATTATTACGAAATTCTTGGCGTAGCCAAAGAGGCTGACGCGGATACCATTAAAAAAGCCTACCGCAAGCTGGCGATGCAATTTCACCCGGATAAAAACCCGGGTAATAAAGAAGCTGAAGAGAAATTTAAAGAAGCCGCAGAAGCTTATGAGGTCTTAAGCGATTCCCAAAAACGTGCGCGCTACGATCGGTTTGGCCACCAGGGTGTTGGTGGACCCGGCATGGGAGGCCCGCACTTTCAAGATGTGGGCGATATCTTCGAGGCTTTCGGAGATATTTTTGGCGATTTTTTTGGGGGAGGCGGCGGATCGCGCTCGCGCGGCCAACGCTCTGGATCGCGCAGAGGTGCCGATCTTCGCTATGTACTAGAAATTGATTTGGAAGATGTATTGAACGGGGCTCAAAAGCCGATTGAATTTCAATGTGAGGAAGATTGTAAAGACTGCTCTGGTTCTGGCGCTGAAAAGGGCACTCAACCGGTGATTTGCTCGGCATGTGGTGGTCGCGGGCAAATTGTGCGAAGTCAGGGTTTTTTCTCCATGGCCACGACCTGTCCGCAATGCCGTGGTCAAGGGCAAATGATCAAAACTCCGTGTAAATCGTGCCGTGGAAGCGGGCGAACAGCCGTTGAGCGTAAGCTTTTAATCACGGTACCTGCGGGCGTCGATAATGGAACGCAATTGCGTTTAAATGGTGAAGGTGAGGCCGGTGGCAAGGGCGCGCCAGCTGGTGATCTGTATGTAGACCTGCGCGTCAAGGCGGACCCACGTTTTGAGCGCAACGGTTCTAACCTTTATGGCGAGTTAGAAATTAACTATTTACAAGCCCTTTTGGGAGCTGAGGTTGAGGCCGAGACTTTGCGCGGCAAGAAAACTGTATCAATCCCCAAAGGCTGTCAGCATGGGCAGGAGCTGCACTTAAGCGGTGAAGGCCTTCCCAGTTTGCGGGGCTCGCGCGTGGGGGATTTGATTTATTTGGCCAAACTCGTAATTCCCAAAAAGCTAAGTAAGGATGAAGAGAAACTCTTGCGCCAGATCGCTGAATTGAAGGGCGAAAAGGGCAGCAACAGCAAGGAAAAGTCGGGCTTTTTTGGCTTTTAGTGGCCCTTTCGTCAGACTTAATTGCATAGCGTTATTCACATTCAGGCCCTCCGGTTGAGGGCTCTTTTTATAATTGGCAAACCCTTTGAAAATGCAGCTCTGCGGACCTTGACGGGGACTTTGTTGAACCCAGATTGGTCATGTAAGGCTTTAATTAAGACGGTCTTTAAGGAGACAACATGGGAAAGATTATTGGAATTGACTTAGGGACGACCAACTCCGTTGTATCGGTAATGGAGGGTGGTGTTCCCAAAGTTCTTGTTAACGAAGAAGGCGCGCGCACAACCCCTTCCGTTGTGGCTTTTACTAAAGACGGTGAAAAATTGGTGGGTCAAATCGCCAAGCGTCAGTCGGTGACCAACCCTGAGAACACAATTTACTCGGCTAAGCGTTTTATTGGACGCCGTCCTGAAGAAGTTCAGGATGAGCTGAAGTTTGTTCCCTATAATGTGGTTAAAAAGGGCAACGACGCGGCTTTTGAAATCCGCGGTAAGCAGGTCACTCCCGAAGAAATCTCGGCCATGGTTTTAGGTAAGCTCAAAAAGGTTGCAGAAGATTACTTGGGTCAAGAGGTGAAAGAAGCAGTCATTACCGTGCCGGCCTATTTCAATGATGCTCAACGCCAGGCAACCAAAGACGCGGGTCGAATCGCCGGCCTCGACGTTAAGCGCATTATCAATGAGCCCACTGCGGCAGCTTTGGCTTATGGTTTGGACAAGAAGAAAGACGAAAAAATCGTCATCTACGATTTCGGAGGAGGGACTTTCGATATCTCTGTTCTCGAAGTGGGCGACAATGTCGTCGAAGTAAAAGCCACCAATGGCGATACGCACTTGGGTGGTGACAACTTTGACGAACGCATCCTCAAATGGATGATGGATGAATTCAAGCGCGATCAGGGCATTGACTTGTCGGCTGACAAGATGGCGCTTCAGCGGCTCAAAGAAGCTGCTGAAAAAGCCAAAATTGAATTGTCCAGCGCAATGGAAACCGAAATCAATTTGCCGTTTATCACTGCCGATCAATCAGGTCCTAAGCACTTGTCAATGAAGTTGACTCGATCAAAATTTGAGCAGCTAGTTGATGACTTGGTCTCTCGCTCAATTGAGCCCTGCCGAAAGTGTTTAGCGGACGCAGGCTTGAAGGCTTCTGAAATCGACGAAGTTGTTCTAGTGGGTGGGTCCACGCGAATCCCAATGATTCAAAAGGCTGTTAAGGAATTCTTTGGAAAAGAGCCAAACAAGTCCGTAAACCCTGACGAAGTTGTGGCGATTGGTGCCGCAGTTCAAGGCGGTGTTTTGGGTGGTGAAGTTAAAGATGTGTTGCTTCTCGACGTGACTCCGCTGTCCTTGGGTATTGAAACCCTGGGTGGAGTTTTGACCAAGTTGATTGAGCGCAACACCACTATACCGTCCAAAAAGTCGCAGATTTTTTCAACCGCTGCAGACAATCAAAGCAGTGTGGATATCCACGTTTTGCAGGGTGAGAGAGAAATGGCTGTCGACAACAAATCATTAGGCCGATTTGAGTTGATGGGAATTCCTCCAGCTCCTCGTGGTGTTCCGCAGGTTGAAGTCACTTTCGATATTGATGCCAACGGTATTCTCAATGTGACGGCAAAAGATTTGGGCTCTGGTAAAGAGCAGGCGATCAAAATCACAGCCAAGTCTGGTTTGAATGAAGATGAGATCAAGCGGATGGTTAAGGAAGCTGAGCTACACGCTGAAGACGACAAGAAAAAGCGTGAGTCCATTTCTAACCGAAACAATTTAGATAACATGGTTTATCAATCGGAAAAGTTGATTCGAGAGAACAAAGAAAAGTTGGGTGAAGCTGAAGTTAAACCGCTTCAAGATGCAATTGAAAAAGGTAAGGTAGTGCTTCAGAATGCCAACGCTTCTTCGGATGAACTTAAATCCGCAGTAGATGCAATCACGAGTGCTTCTCATGGAGTAAGTGCAAAACTTTACGAAAAAACCAAAGCTGAAGGTGGGGCCCCCGGTGGAGGTGCTGGTCCGCAAGGTAGCGGCGAAGCCTCCTCAGAAAAAACCGATGGCGACGTCATCGACGCTGACTATAAAGACGTAAACTAGAAGTTACGCCGTACTTTTTAGCAAAGCTAAAAAGTACGGCGACCCTCTCGCGGCGACCCTTACTCGATAGAAAACCCTTGTTCGTCGAAGTAGATTAAAGCTCCCACAGCGATATAAGAGGGAGCATTGTCTAATTTGATGCCGACTTCCGCCAGAAATTGGATGTTTTTCCATCGTTCGACTTCAAGTTGTGACCCAGCAACCAACTGCCACGTGACTCGAGTGTTTGTGTCCACATCTGAAGCTGAAGAGCTTCGATTTCGGATACTAAATGGAATAGAAGCATAAGGCGTAAACACAGTCCGTTCGACAACGACTTTTTTGGCTAGCAAAGGTTCAAAGCGAAAGAGTAAATCGCGAATATTGTTATCCTTGACGTAGATCATACCAACGTTGGTGCCGATCGTCGGTTGCCTTTCAATATCGGGTATGGGCATCCATTTGAATAAGCCACCGACAAAAACATCGGTCTTACCCAAACCTAAAAGACCTCTAAATCCCATTTCCTCATTAATGCCTGCATCAAAACGGGCAGCTAAATTTGCACCACCACTTTCGGTTAAAATTTGCGTAGAGCCAGTAAGTTTAAAATGACCTGGCTGCATGATTTCACCATTGTCTAATAGGGCGTAGTCGGCCTGAGCAGGTTCAGTACTCATCAGTGTGAATGCTGAGATCAACAAAGAAAAAAACCAAATTGCGAGTCTTAGATGCATAGTTACCTCACTTTAAAAGAGACAAAACGATAGTGGAGGTGAAAGCGTTTGACAAGAATCTAAGGCGAATCCATCCTAGGGCTCGATGACGCCGCTATCATTGGTTGTAATCACGCGCGATGCTGAAGAGCATATTGCACGCTGTCTCAAGTCTGTTCCGTTTGCTGCCGAGTTGGTGGTACTGGATAGTGGCAGCACGGATGCTACAGTAGCCATTGCTAAGGCTTTGGGTGCACGCGTGTTCGTTGAGGAGTGGCGTGGATTTGGAGCACAAAAGCGCCGAGCTTCAGAGTTAGCTCAGTGTGATTGGATTCTTAATCTGGACGCTGACGAAGCGCTGAGCGAGAAGGCGCAAGAAGAGCTGCGCAATCTTTTGGCTGGCGGCACCCTTGCTCCCGAAGCGTTTGCTTTGCCACGTTTAAGTTATCACATGGGGCGCTGGATACGACACGGCGGTTGGTATCCCGACTGGCAAATTCGCCTTTACGATCGACGGCGCACAAATTGGAATAAAGCTCATATTCACGAAAAAATACAGGCGCAAACTGTGCAGCGTCTCGCGCATCCAATTTTGCACTGGGTGTTTAAAGATCTGACGGATCAGGTGCAGACGAATAATCGTTATTCAACTTTGGGTGCAAAAGATCTTATGGATTCGGGACGGAAATTCAGGATGATACATCTTACCTTGAAGCCTGTAGTGAAGTTTTTTGAGACATACTTTTGGAAAAGAGGCTTTCTTGACGGGGTGCCTGGATTTGTTATTGCTGTGGGTGCGGCCTATTCGGTCTTTTTGAAGTGGGCTAAATTATGGGAGCTGCAAAAAATCAAAACTGACGTTTAGTCATTTTGAAACCCATGTTGAGGGACGTCTGACTCGCCGATATAATGTGCAGATGTTTTTGGCTTGGCGACACGGTCTTTACCTCGTCTTCATTTTTTTATTTCCATTTTTTGCATTTACCGAGGTTCCGTGTACTTGTCCGGTTTTAGCTTGTGATGCTTGTAGTTTTGAACGGGGTGTTACTTTCTATAGCGATAAATGTGGCCCCAATAATAGCAAGGTTCGAAGTTGTGCGCGTCCCACCTGCATCCCCGTTGAGCAACCCACGAATCAATGTCCAAATCCGCCTCAAGCGCGTCGAGAATTGAGTAGCCCCGTGGTTATGTCCTCTCCAGTTAAAGTCGAGGCTGAAGATGGTTCCGTAAGTCAAGATTTAGTGGGCAAAGTAAAGGTAATTCGAGGTTCTGTCAGTCTTGTAGGCTCAAACGGTCAAAATCGAGTGATTTCAAGTGAAGGTTCATTGCACGAGCGAGAAACCATAGAAGTGACCCAAAACTCAGCCGCCATGGTCAAAATGGAGGGTGGAAATAAACTGCATATTCACCCCGGCACCAAAATTATCGTCCAAGAGTTTAAGGATCCCAGTAGGGAAGATTCCCGCAGAGTTTTATTGCACTTAATTAAAGGTAAGGTACGCAATCAGGTCGAGCGTCGATATAACGGCAAGACGAGTTATTACAAAGTCTTGACCAAGACTGCGGTTGCGGGCGTACGAGGAACAGATTTTGTTGTGCAACAAGATGAGTCGTCGCAACCTGAGACTCGGGTTGAGACTCTTAAAGGCCATGTTTTATTGTCAGCTCAGGGGGCTTCCTTGCCAGCGACACCCATTTATGCCGGGGAGGGAGCGGTACTGACGACCACTGAAACTGTAAATGTGGCAGGCGACAAGGTTTTGGTGGGAAAAATTTCTCCGGTCTATAAAATTGCAGCTGAACGGCTCCGTCAGATTGATATTGATTCCCGTGTCGATGTTGATCAATCCACTCGGGTCGCAGAAGCAGAGATTTGTAAAGCGCCAGCGGCTCGTTTTGACCAATGTGTTTGGCAGTGTAGAGGTAACTCGAAGAGGGCCTTGGTTTGTCAGACTTCAACGCCCAATGTTTTTTGTGTTCGGTCTCGATGTAATGCCAATGGGGAATGGTCGGATGAGACCCCTCTCGCACCTGGTCGCGGCGGGGATTGCCCTGCGCATGGCTATCGAGTTGGCGATTGTGACTATTGATTAAGCTGTCAGAGCTGATATTTAGGCACTAATTCTGCAATGCCAGAGGTTTTTGACTTTTGAATCAAAAGAAGGGCCACCGTGATCTCTAGATTTTGTCAAATTTTTCTGGCTGTCTTTATTTTATCCACAGGCTTAGCTGCGGACGCAAACCCGCGCGCCTGGCTAAAGTCATCTTGGAAGAGCTTTTGTGAAAAATATCTGGTGGCTGAAGATCCCTACGAAAACTTCGAGAGCGGCATTGTTGAGTCAATTCTGCAAGAAAACTTAGATCATGCTCAGTACATTGAAAGGCTGATCAACTTTTACCGAGAAATGGGTGGCAAGCGCTATTTCTACGCGATTAAGTTTGGCAGCGGGCGGATCACGCCAACGGAATGGATGGATTCCTTTTGGTGTGGCTTATATATGACTGAAGTGGGGCGTGAATTGAGCAATGAGCTTCTGCATATGCGGCACTTGCTGACCGACGAGCAAGAGCTCGCGATTAGGGATGCGTTTCTAGATTACGGCGTATATCAGGGACGGTTTATTGTTTTGAAAGATCCAAAGACGGGACTTCTAAGGCAAGTCCCGTACGATAGTATGCCCTAAATCTTAGTGGATTAAGCGTGTTAGGCCCTTTTTTTAGCTTTGTTACCCAAAGCCTTTTGGAGCCGTCCTTCAGTTTGGCTGACATAAAGATTGATCGTTTTTTCGATATCTAAGCCAAGTTTGGGTTTTAGCTTAACCAGGGCTCTTAAAGAGGGTAGGCAAAGGCCCCTTTCACAATTGCTGATATATTGAGGCGAGGTGAGGCCCAGGTGATCTGCTAGATCTTTTTGAGTAAGGCCTTTCGCCTCTCGTCTCTCCCGCAAATATTGTCCGACCGAGTCAGCGCCAAGCTTTTTTGTCATAATTTCCTCCGTAGCCCTATAAAAAAGTATACTCATCTTAACAAGGTTGGCTAGCTTTGTAATTTAGAAAATACGTGTTTTGCCAAGTAGTAGTTTTCACGCGTATCTAACACCATTTATGCATGGGAATATTAGATAAATCAGCCGCGCGCTTTTACAGACGCTTAGGTCTACGCCTCCGTGAGCTGAGAGTAATGCGAAATTTGACCCTTGAAGAGACTGAAGAGCTTGGCGTCAAAAGTTGGAAACATTTGCAGAGAATTGAATCTGGTGATGCGAATATCACTATGCAGACGCTGTTACTTTTGGCAAAAATTTACCGGGTGCATCCTGCCGACGTCCTTAAGGATCTTTAAGCTTTTGTGATGGCTATTATTTCGAGGCTCACCTTTTTGGTATTTTTCTCCAATAGTGGGTGGTCGCAGCAGATCTGCGAAACTGCTCTCTTGTCCTATATGCACAATAAGCAAGTTCGCGAGGCGACATTAGATAACTATTCGCGGATGCAACTTCGGGTGGCCACTTGGAATCTCAATCTGCTGCGTATGCACTTTGGTGTGTCCGCTGATCTGCGCGTTCGATCAGAAAGATTGAGTGACGTTCTGGGAAACTGGTTGTTGTCGTCGGAGGCTCCCGACGTTTTGTCATTGCAAGAGGTTTGGACTGAGGAAAGTCGTCAAATCATATCTCAAATTGCCCAAAAAACGGGATATCAGATTGTCGAGGATCGTGATGTTGAAAATCAACGCTTGAGTCATGGCTTGATTCTAATGGTTCGTCGACCGATGGCCGCGAGTATTTCTGCGCAAGGTTTTGAAAAAATACAAAATGGATCAGTGCTTGAGACGGCTTCAAAGGTGATCCGCGGTGTTTTATGGGCTCTTCTCAAATTTGCCGACGGGCAATCGCTGCTTGTCTTGAATACACATCTGACGCCGTTTTCAGATTACACTCGCCATCGTCAAAGGCAATTGCTTGAGATTCGCGACCATTTGCAACGCTTAACCTTAGATGTGGATCATGTGATCCTCTCTGGAGATCTCAATATTGCGGCCGATCACTCTGCCACCAATAAACGTGATGAGCGAAGGTTGCGGCGGGCACGCTGGCTTTATGGCGAGATTCGGCGCGAACTCGATCTACGAGATGCTTTTAGATCTGTAAATAT
>JAYQON010000099.1:0-11307 GCA_038144835.1 Bdellovibrionales bacterium | reverse complement strand
GCTCAAGATGGGGTGGGTTAGGGATTTGCTCCGCAGCCTGTCCTTCCAGCCATGTTTTGGTTTTCCAACTGGGTTTTCCAGAAAAAACAGAAAGGGAGAGCGCCAGCCCTCCCAGTCCACCCGCAATCACGAGAGTCAGGATTACGGCTTTTGCGCGCATCTTTTTACTCCACGACGATGGAACGTTCCATGTAGGTGCCATCACCGTTGACGAAGCGCAGAGTGTGTTCGCCAGAGGGTAGGCGTCCTAAGCGGACCTCTTTGCTGTAGGGTACAAGCACCATCAAACACATAGCCTGAGTGACGTTGGCGAAAGACCGCACTTCAAAAATGTTCGCTTTTGGATTAATGACTTCTGAATGGCCCCATCGATAACAGCTATTCGGGAACATTCCACTCACGATAACAAACGCTTCTGTTTCGCTGCTGAATCCACCGGGAACGTACACTTCATTGATGGTAATGCCGACTTCCTTGGTAGGTAGTTGTTCAGCGGCGTGAGCGAACGAAAAAAAACCTAGGTTTGCGGCAATTGCTAAAGATGCGACCAAAGATTTCATGGACTCCCCCTTATGATTAGTTTTTCAACCTTCGCGGTTGGTGACTCACTTGATAATAATTACAAGCGGTGTGCCATGACTAAAATTGAGTTAGGACTCAAGTCGAGAACGATTGCCTCATACGGATGAGCTTGCTCGGGGCGTCACCGGGGCAGATTGTCTCGGATTGAAACTTTGTTGCTTTGCGTTCATTTTGTCACAGCTGTTTTGATCGATCCTGACGATGTGATGTGGCCCCTGAAATTCTGTCACAATGAGCTTTTTACGTATCTGTTTTGATTACGGAAATTGACACCAATGGCATATTCTTTGTAAAGCCTTGGGTCTATGTTCGCCATCCAGCGTATTACCCGATTCAGCATTGTCTTTTTATATGCCATGGGTATGTCTTATCTTGGTTTTGCCCAAGCTGCTGAGAATGGCGACGACAATTCTTGCGAAAGTTCTCTGTCGGCAGGTTCACCTAAATCATCAACCGGGCGCTTGAATGAAAAGCGAACGCTGGCGCGTGTACGTCTGCTAAACCGTCTTGAGAGCGTGGGCACAAAATGGATGTCCTGGCAGCTTGATGGACACCGACTTCTTTTGGCGGCAACAGATTCGGCCAATGTTTTGCGTGTGTTTGAACCTTTTCAAGTTTCCGAACCGATTTACTCTGGTCGTTGGGTATCTGAAGGTCAGTCTAAGCCTTTCACCCGTGGTGGTTGGGTGATGGCGGCTCCCGGCGCCCCAATGATTTTGACAGGTGATGAACGCGGAAATTTATTAACCCTAGAACCCTTCCGATATCCTGATCCAGCCGCCCGTTTTCAGGGCAGTCATGTGCGCGTGGAACCGAATGTGGTGCGATCAAAAAGTGGTGAGTGGTTAGCGGCTATGGGTTTTGCTGATCTCTCGCGTGTGCGTATTGTGCCAGTAGGACGTTGGCATGCTTTTCAAGATATTTCCGTTCATGGGCGACCATTATCGATGGCTTGGCATTCGAATCCAACGGGAGAACTTCTGTTAGCCGTAGTGAGTGACACGGTGTTGGAAGTTTTTAGAATCGGTGAACAGAACACTTTGATTTACAGCAGTCCAATCGCCGGTTCACAAATTCAGCCTCGCTGGATCGTAGACGAGGTTGGCG
The DNA here is from genome assembly GCA_038144835.1 of Bdellovibrionales bacterium. Taxonomy (GTDB): domain Bacteria; phylum Bdellovibrionota; class Bdellovibrionia; order Bdellovibrionales; family UBA1609; genus JALHOQ01. The sequence goes on along the minus strand of JAYQON010000099.1, from coordinate 9,618 downwards.
AGAGCGTCTTGGTTGTTATGGCGCTTGACTCTAGTGTACACTTGTTTTTCCCCGAGTCTCAAAATCCTCCCATCGTTTCCAGATCGGGAGCTGCGGTGGAACCTGAGTCATTGCAAAGAGCTGGTTCGAATGTACTTCTCGCGCAAAATAGGGATATCTTGCGGGCCCGGATTTTTAGTGTGCGAGAAAAGCGGATTCAATTTGTCCGGACCTTATCGCCAAACGTTGATCCAAGTGACGCCTACTTTGCCCTTCCAGGGAGTGACCATCACATTATTTTGGTTGGAACTCGTATTATGGATGGTAAGAAATCAATTGTGTTTTTTGATCCTGCGGATTTAGACTCTCCCATTATTTCGTTTTCACTAGATAGCTCAGCGGAAATTGTTCGTGGTTACGAGGAACTTGCGGTTGATACCGATCGCCACAGTTTGGCTGTGCGCACGGATGCAAAGATCTACGTCTTTGATGTAACAAGTCGCCGCTAAGACTGTCTGTGTTGATTGAGCTCTTGTTCGAGTTTTTCTAACTCTTCCATCATATCCAACATTTTGTTTTCTGTGCTTTCAATGTCCTGTCCCAGTTGCCCCAGTTGTTTGCTTAATTCACCAGCTTTGACGCCACTCGCGGCGAGCAACTCTTGTGTTATTTGGTCGCGCCGAAGGCAAAGTTGGCTGAGAGTCTGCTCACTTTTTTGAATATTGCGGCGTTGTTCTTTGATCTGGGCCTGAAGACGCTTACTGACTTCTTTAAAATTAAATTTTGTGCTCGATGGGATTTTTTCATTAAATTCTAAGGCTCTTTTTTTATCTACTGGCTCTGGTAGATTTTTGTCTTGGCTGAGCATACCCTTTTGTAAGCTCCAAAGATATTCATCGTATGTGCCTGGGTAGTATTCTATTTTTCCTGCATTGATTCGTAAAATACGATTGGCAATTCTTCCAATGAAACTGCGATCGTGGCTGACCACCACCACCGTTCCCTCATACTCGCGTAAAGCTTCGGTCAGTGCTTCCACCGTCTCAAAGTCAAGATGGTTGGTGGGTTCATCCAGAAGCAGAAGGGGACTGCGTTGAAGCAAGATCTGTCCAAGAGCTACGCGTGACTTTTCACCTCCAGAAAGTACCCTGATCGGCTTGTGAACATCATCTCCAGAAAAAAGTAGAGATCCTGAAAGATTAAGAATCTCTTGTGCGGTTACATCTTTTTTTGCTGCCGTTTGCATCGCTTCTAAAACAGTCTCATTGAGGTCTAACTGTTCAGCAATGTGTTGAGAGTAATACGCAATCTCCACTTGATAACCGAGGCGAAGTTCGCCTGACTGCAACGGTAAATAGCCGGCGAGGGTTTTTAAAAGTGTCGATTTACCGGCGCCATTATATCCGACCACACCCACGTGCGCTCCACGGTTAAGACGCAAATCCACATTTGTCAGAACTGGTGTGTTTAAATAACCCAAATTTGCGTTGTGCAAATGTAGGACTTCCTTTCCCGTATGCGAGGGCTTTGGGATGCGAATTGTAGCGCGTACAGGAAGATCTTTGATCTCAATGTTTTGAATCTTATCCAGCCGCTTGAGTCGGCTTTGCGCTTGGCGAGCTTTGGTGGCCTTGGCGCCAAAACGAGCGACGAAATCTAATATTTGTTGACGTTTTGTGGCTCGGTTGGCTGCTTGGGCTGCAAGAATTTGTCGGATTTGAGATTTTTGTTCAAAGTAATCATCTATGTGGCCGGGAAATTTTGTGATGTCGCCACCTTCAACCTCAAGAGTGGCGTGAGTCGTTCGCCTTAAGAACTCGCGGTCATGCGAGATCAGTAGAAAAGCTCCCTCGTAACCTTGCAGAAAATTTTCCAACACCAAAATACTTTCCAAATCGAGAAAATTGGTGGGTTCATCGAGCAGCATCAGATCAGGTTCTTGTCCAATGAGTTCGAGTAATTTCATGCGCATCCGATAGCCGCCACTGAGTTTCACCAGAGGTTTAGAAAAGTGGCTATCATCAAGCCCTAGATCGTGACCTAAGCGCTTGAGTTCCCAAAGCGGTTTTAGCGAATGCACAGAAAGATGTTCTTCGGCAGATTTGGAATTGTCCCAGTCCGATTCTTGCTCCAAATATCCAATACGCAATTTGGTTGCGCGAGTGATTTCGCCAGAATCCAGAGAATCAAGTCCGACTAAAATTTTGAATAGAGTGGTTTTACCCGCGCCATTGGGACCAATGACGCCGACATGCTCTCCAACGTTGATGCTAAAGGTGCAGTCTTGAAAAAGATTTTTGGTGGCAAAGGATTTTGAACCTTTTTGAACTTGAAGTAGCGTCATGGAAGTCACCTTATCCAAGCTCGGCTCGTGTGTCATTCCTGAGACGGGGCTGCAGTGAAGCAAAGCGCAAGAGATGTGGGCGTGGGGTTGACAGTTCACGAGGATCAGACAATTGCTTTTCGGTTAAGATGTGGGGGCCCTGGACATGCAAAACTCACAGCCTGTCTTTATGGCCAAAGGTCTTACTAAAACCTACCAGATGGGTGAAGTCTCGGTTGAGGCTTTAAGGGGAGTGAATCTCGAATTGTACTCAGGTGAGTTCGTGGTTTTACTCGGGCCATCCGGGAGTGGAAAATCGACTCTTCTTAATATTCTTGGTGGGTTAGATACTGCTACTACAGGTGAAGTTTTTTATCGAGAACATGATCTGGTTCATGCTGATGAGAAAGAACTCACTCAGTTTCGGCGCGATCATGTGGGCTTCATTTTTCAATTCTATAATTTGATTCCAAGTCTGACCGCTGAGGAAAACGTGGCCTTGGTGACTGACATTGCAGATGATCCTATGCCCACAAATCAGGCCTTAGAGCTGGTCGGTTTGCAAGACCGGGCAAGGCACTTCCCTTCGCAATTGTCTGGCGGCGAGCAGCAGCGCATTGCCGTAGCTCGCGCGGTTGCTAAACGGCCCGATATTCTTTTATGTGATGAACCTACCGGAGCTTTAGATCTGGAAACTGGTAAAAGAGTTTTGTGGGCTATTTCGCGAGTCAATCAAGAGCTTGGCACCTTAGTGGTGGTCATCACTCACAATGCTGCGATTGCGAAAATTGCCGACCGTGTAGTTCATATTGCCGATGGTAAGATTCGAACAATAGAAACCAATACCTCCCGTGCCCCTTTGTCAGAGGTGAAATGGTGACTCCGACTTTACGCAAAAAACTTTGGCGCGACCTGTGGAGCTTGCGAACCCAAATTTTGACAACTGCGATTTTAATCATTTGCGGGGTATCTCTCCTTGTGGCTACCTGGAGTGCCTATCGCTCTTTGCAAAAGGCCCGCGAAACCTATTATGCCGAATATGCCTTTGCCGATGTTTTTGCTGATTTTAAAAATGCTTCCTCTGCAACCATCTCTCGTTTGCACGGTCTCGCAGGAGTGGAGAAGGTTTTTGCGCGAGTATCTATTGAAGGAGTCATCAGTGTGAATGAACGCGCGGAGCCGGCGGTGGGTCGATTTATCTCGGTGCCACCAGGCGAGCAGCCGCCGCTGAATCGGTTGCATCTGCGCCGGGGTCGTTTACCTGTTATCGGTAGTGAAGTTGAAACGGTCATCCATGAGGGTTTTGCACAGGCTCATGGTTTGTTGCCAGGCGATTCAGTAACTGTAATCATTCAAGGGCATAGTCAAATTTTGCGGATCGTAGGCATTGGTTTATCACCAGAATACGTTTATGCACTAAGCCCGGGTATACCTTTGCCAGACGATCTGCACTTCGGTGTTTTTTGGTTAACCCAAAAAGATCTACAAAGACTGGCTCGATTGGGCGATGGTTTTAATAGCGTGGTGTTTAAAGTCGCCCCCAATACATCGCTTCCAGAAATTATTGCTGAAATTGATACTGTCGTAGATTCTAAAGGTTCATTGGGAGCTTATGCTCGTGACCGGCAAATATCGGATATGTTTGTACAAGATGAAATTGCTGAGCAGAGAGTCTCTGCGATTTTTATTCCAGTAATTTTTTTGGGTATCGCGACCTTTTTGATTAACATTATCGCAGGCCGGCTAGTCGCCTTACAGCGTGCTCAAATCGCCACGTTAAAAGCTGTGGGTTATACTCAACTTCAGATTTCTGTGCACTACCTGCAGTTGATCTTTGTAATGACCCTCATAGGCACAATACCGGGCTTAGCCCTTGGTTCTTGGTTAGGTCGTTGGATGTCGATCACCTACTCGCATTATTTTCATTTCCCTGAGCTTAATTTTTATATCAGCTTACCTGCGGCCACCTTAGGTGCGGTTGCCGGAATTTTACCAGGTTTGCTCGGAGCTGCGACGAGCATTCATTGGGTTTTTCGGCTCACTCCAGCCGAGGCAATGCGTCCACAACCGCCGCCAGCTTTTCACGCCACATTGTTTGATCGCTTTCAGTTGAAAAAAAAATTGCGTGCGCGCGAGCGAATGGTTTTCAGAAATCTCCTACAGAGGCCTGGGCGCCTGACAATGTCTCTGCTCAGCTTAGCTTCAGCTCTGGGAATAGTGATTACGGCAAGTTCCTGGGCGGATATGTTCGACTTCCTTTTGATCACTCAGTTTCAGCGTATTCAGAGGGAGGACTTAAGCATTCGCTTGCTTAAGCCTCGACCGACCAGCGTGTTACAGGAAATTGCCAGTATGCCAGGCGTGTTGGCGCTTGAAGGCTATCGAGTAGTGCCTATTCGTCTTCGTTACTTGAATCACAAGCGCGAGCTGACTTTAACTGGTTGGCCAAAAAAATTTGCCTTGCGACAGCTTTTAGATCGAGATTTAAGGCCTATACAAGTTCCTGAGCAAGGCTTGCTGCTCAGTAAATTCTTTCAGACAAATTGGGGAATGAAGGTTGGGGATTTTGTGCAGATTCAGCCCTTGGAAGGGTCTCAAAAGCTCTATGCGCTTTCTGTGAGTGGTTTCAGTGAAGATTTGATTGGATTGCAGGCAGTAATGCGCATAGAAGAATTGTGGACAATCCTCAATGAACAACCGGGTTACAATCAAATTGTGACACAGGTGGATCCATTGTATTTGCGTGACTTGTATATCGACCTCCGCGTTCAACCTCAAATTGTGGCATTAAACCTAAAGCAATCTCTTTACCAAGGATTTCGTGATTCCTTTGGGCAAGTGATTCAGAATTCTACAAAAATTTTGGTGGTTGCGGCCTTGTTGATTGCTTTTGGTATCATCTATAATTCTGTACGTGTGAGTTTTTCGGAGCGTGCCTGGGAATTGGCAAGCTTGCGGGTACTTGGCTTTTCGCGTGTCAATATTTCGTTTATTTTGTTGGTTGAGGTCGGAATTCAAGTTTTGGTCAGCCTCTTTCCAGGTTGTCTTCTGGGCTGGGGACTAACTTATCTGACGTTGCAGATGATTCATACTGAATCCTTCAGTTTTCCATTAGTCATTGAGTTTGCCACCTATGGTAAAGGCATTTTCGCAGTATTATTGGCATTTGCCTTTAGCTCATGGGTGGTATGGAAAATGGTTGGTCGACTAAATCCAGTGGAAGCCTTGAAATCACGCGAATAAATTGGGGGAGCGATTTTAAATGTTTGCGAAATTGATCAAATATAGGCGTTGGCTTTGGCTTGCGGTGGCCAGCTTAGCATTGAGTCTTTTGATATTTTTGATGATTGTGCCTCGCCCGGTTAGAGTTGACGTTTCTGTTGTCGGCCGTGGCAGTTTTCAAGAATGGATTTTGTCTGATGCGATTTTGCGATCGCGCGATCGTTTCACATTATTTGCTTTTGCAGATGGCGAAATCTCCAGAGTTAATTTCGTAGTTGGGGATACAGTCAAAAAGGGTCAGGTGATCGCAAAAAATGTCTGGGATAGAACAACGGTACTAAGATCTCCAGTCAATGGCGTGGTATCTCGAGTTTATCGCCTAAGTGCTGGTCCAGTTCGTCGTGGCGATCCAATCCTTGAAATTGTAGACCCAAAAAATTTAGAAGTAATGGCAGAACTTTTAACCACGGATGCAGTTCGTTTGAAACTCGGTGCGAGCGTTATTGTTACGGATTGGGAAGGCAAATCTCAGATCGAAGCTCGAGTTTCTCGCATCAGTAAAGCCGGATTTGTTAAGCAGTCTGCTTTGGGAGTGGAGGAGGAGAGAACAGAAGTCACGGCAGTCATCCTTACCCCGACACCTGCGTTTTTGCATAAAGCTGGAGACACCTATCACGTAGAAGCCCGATTCAACGTGGCTAGTATCGACGAAGCGCTCAAGATTCCAGTAGGAGCACTATTTCGCGATGGCAATAATTGGTCGGTTTTCAGGGTTGAGCGAGGTCGCGCCCGCAAGACTTCCGTGGTCTTAGGTGGAATTAACTCTAATGAAGCTCATATCATGAGTGGTGTTAATGAAGGCATGCTAATCGTGCTCTATCCAGGAGATCTGATCAAAGACGGTAGTCGAATTACTCCGAATAAATATGAAATGCCAACACCGTGGGAACATCGAGGAATCGACGAGCGCCGCAGAGACTAGATACCTACGCACCTAAACTCGAATGAGTATGGTGAAGATATAGTCCAGACCACGAACGCGAACGCGGCGATGAAAATCGAAGTGGTAAGAAAATCCTGGGACGGGTCATACTGTCGTGCCAGTTCAAGTCGGGCTAGGGGCACCAAATGTCAAACGCGCCAATCATCGATCTGGATTTGACCTTGAAGACGAAGTATTTCCCATTGCAAGAGATCTTTCCTTGTTGAAGATTCGCGTAAATCTCAGGGACCACGTAGGCAACGGCAAGAGTCCCAGCGACTGCAAGCAATCCAGTTCCAATGAACATGGCGCGAAAGACCATTTTCGCGAGCCCCCCAAATTCAGCTCTAGCGGGAGGAACTACAAGATCAAACAGCGATTGTTTTGGCGACAGGCGATCCAGTGCCTCCTTCAAAGAACTATCGAACTTTCCGATGGTATGCTTGCGGAAAACCAATCCGTTGACTTGAATGGTGCCGTCCTTCAAAAACTCCATAGTTTCGCCGTTGAACTTAACTTTGTTGCCGGTCGCTTCGGCCTTTACCGAGTTCGATTTCGTACTCTTGACAAAAAGCTTGATTCCTTCAATTTCTTCGTGAGTAAGAACTGGAGAAACTCGCTCTATCCACTGATCAAAATTTTCGGTCTCATTGAGGAGCTGGGCCGTTTTCTGAGCGGCGAACTCCGCATCGAAATGGCCGGCGTGAGCCAAGTCGTTCCAACCCAAAATGAAAATTGCCAACATGATAATTCTTGTCACGGATATCTCCCGCCTTTGCTTATTAAGCTTAACATCGTGGCCAAGTTGAGCAAGAGCCCGACTCAAGTCGTAGTCTCTCGATCGGTCAACATTGTTCCGACCAAACGGCACGAGCGGGTTAACAACTCATTGCGCTAAAACCAAATCTCTATGAAGCCGCGCCCAACCAACTAAAACCTGAGCTTTGGACCCGGGAGACCGAGCTAACGCCAAAGCTCACATTCCTGACGCTGTGGTCCTCGGCCTGGGAGGAGCCTCGATAGCGTGTTAGAAGGTTTGGGTTTTGGATTGCTGATTAAAGGATTTAAACTTAAATTGGAGTGAAGATTGCGGTATTGAACCTTCTGAGTCGGAGGTACTATGAAATTCGCCAAACTATTTCTTGTCATTGCTCTCATTAGTGCGCCAAAGCTTCACGCTGCCGAATCCAAACCGGAAAAGGCTAATATCATGGCCAACGAGATTTCCAAATCCATCGATTTATTTTTTGTCGATTGCCATGAGGTTCCGCAGAAACTGCAAGATATCGTTAAACAACCTAAAGGCTGCAAATATTGGGGACCGGATCCCTATGTTAAAGAAATCCCCAAAGATCCATGGGGACGCCAATGGCGCTACAAACGTCTCGATCCCCAACATTACGAATTGTTGAGTTTGGGAGCGGACGGCAAAGAGGGTGGAGAAAAAGATAATTCCGACGTCATTTTCAAAGGAAAAGCTCCGGAAATTCCCGCACAAAAATCCAAGTAGCTATTACTGGCTTTAATATGGTCGACGGAGACCTGCTTAGAAATTAGTTTTCTAATCCCTGATTGTTCAGGCAAATTTTATTTATTTAACACCTGGTGACACCGCAGCGGTGTGGCTCTGCGTTACCGAAATCACTAGGTTGATTAACGGGAGCCCATTGCAATTGCATTGGGCTCATGCTTTTAAGGCCTGGCCGGCAGGGGGGCACTTGACTTTCTTGGCAGCCGAATAAAATCCCCATTTAATGTTTCATAGACCGGAGGATAATCCTTCGGTCGGTTTCAGCTAGGCCTGGAACCTGAAATTGTTTCCGCCGTAAATTTTGATAATAGTTTTCGATGGCGTACTCGGTTCGCCCAAATACCTGTGTGAGCTCCTTTGTTGATAGTCCCTTGATCCAACGTAGTCTTGCCAGCTCCGCGAGATCAACCCTAGGCTCCCGCCACTGAATAGGGTACGTTTCTGCCCAGGTCAGTGGTTCTTCTACTCTCGGGCGGCGGGCACCAAATCATATAACATGACAGCTCAGGCAGCAGCTTGGCTCCTCGGATCCTCTTTCAGGCGTTGAATTCGCTCTTCAAGCGGCGTTCGGGGCGTCAGCCAAAAACTTTCCCGCCGGCTGCAACTTAAAATGATTTTGGCACCCAAAATACAGACTGACGTATTCGAAAAATCCATTTTGGCGAATAAATTCTGTGTTCTGTGAAGCAAAATTTCTTAAGAAAGCTGGTGAAACATGATCCGTGGAGCTTCGAAAAAATGCGCCAGAACGCGCGGAGTTCTGGCCGGCCAGAATCGTATTATATGGACCCTTGTTAGATAGAGAAAATCTCTGATTGAAAGGGTGGTCAACAATACCTCTTGACATTTTGTCTCTTTTAAGTGACAATCTAGGCGAGGGAAATTCGCCCAAGGAGCATCAAAAAGTACCTGACCGAGAATGGAAGAGCCCCTTTCGACGAATGGGTGTCATCCCTTAAGGACAAGCGTACACAGGCGATCATTTCGAACCGGCTTTTGCGGATTGCACAAGGGAACTTCGGGCCTTGCCGGGGACTTGGAGGAGGGTTGCAGGAGCTAAAAGTCGACTACGGCCCAGGCTTTCGGATTTATTTTGCTGAAGATGGAGATACCATTGTGGTGCTCCTGTGTGGAGGAGACAAATCGACGCAGCCAAAAGATATCGAGATCGCCCGACGCTATTGGGCCGATTATCAAAAGGAGTGAGCAAAATGCCAAAACGAGTGCGCGATTACGAAGAGGATCTGATTGAGAAGTTAAAGGATACAGAGTTCGCGGCTGAGTATCTCAACGCCTCGCTTGAAGACTCCGAAGAAGGAGCAGAGGAGCGCTTTCTCATGGCGCTCAGACAAGTGGCAAAGGCTCACGGGATGACCAACGTTGCCGAGAAATCCGGAATGGCCCGGCAAGCGATGTATAGAGCGCTCTCTGAGACAGGGAACCCTGAGCTTTCATCACTGAAAGCGCTGTTGGATGCAATGGGGTTGAAGCTTGCAGTTGAGCAAAAACCGCGAGCTTCGTAATCTCCGGGTTAATGATCTCGCGTTTGTGCCAAAAATTTTAGCGAGGCCGGTCGACTCT
>JAYQON010000098.1:0-11414 GCA_038144835.1 Bdellovibrionales bacterium | reverse complement strand
GTATAGTCCTGCGCCAGTGGAAAGCTGAAGTTGAAGCTTCTTTACTGCAGGGTAAATTTCACGCCGTGGATGGTACGGGTCGCTGGCGTCTCAATCTGGGTGAAACAGATGTTCGGATGTCTGGTTTTTCAGGAAATTTGTTTCTGCGTGGTGAGCGCGGACCAGTCTGGTTTAACAGCTTTCGCGGTCAGTTGAATTTAAATTGGATGGACGGCTTGATCGATTTGAGAAAAATGCAGGGGGCCATCAATGTTGATTTGCTCAAAACGGATTTACGAGTCAGAGAGGGGCGTGGAAATTGGACGATCAAGGCTAAGCGTGGTGACTCAGTCTTAAGCGGGTTTTCTGGTCAGTTGCGGGCTGAGGGCGTGGCGTCGGATTGGACAATTTCTGCCGCGAGTGAATCGGTTATACAGGTTTTCACGCGCGAAGGTGCTGTTAAAGTTCGTTGGCTTGAGGGAAGGCCTAGTGTTTTTTTGAGCTCCCGGAAGGGCAAAATTGAGGTGCCTAAGCCGCTCCAAGCCGAAGATCGCGATGGGTTTTCCATCGTTGAGAAGAATCTGGGAAGCAAAGCCTCAGGGCGTCTTCTGGTGCGAACGGGCAGTGGGCCAATTTCCTTTCGTTAGTAATCTCTTGACCATGAACTCAAAATCCATCAATTTCATCCATCATGGCGAAAAAGATGTCTAAAAAAGTAAAAAAGAAACAGGCGACCAACTCGGCAAAGAAAAAAGTGGCAGTAAAGCCAGCTAAGAAAGTTGCCGCACCCAAAAAGGCATCGACTCCCAAAAAGGCGCAGAAGACTACCAAGACGGTATTAAAAAAGGCAACAAAAGCGCCAAAGCGCGCTGCTGAAACCCAACTAGAAAAAAAGAAGCCATTAAAACCGGCTCCCCTGAAGACACTTAAGTCACCAGCGGTTGAAAAGAAGCCTCAGGTCGAAAAAGCTCCCGAAGAGTTTGTTGATGTGCAAACGATTGAAGTCTCTGAAGAGGTAGCGGAAGTACCAGCTTCTGAGTCAGAGGAGATTGTTCTTACGGATGCTGAGGGTCGCAGATATTGTAGGGTTAAAGACTGTGATCAACTTGCTGCGGTAGATAGTTATTGTCGTTACCACTATCTGTTGTTCTGGAAAAAAATCCAGGTCCGCAAAAAGATTCTCTCAGAGGGTAAGTTAGAGCGTTACATTGAGGAACTTACGGCCCGCTATCCTGATAAATTTTTAGATATGCTGCGTAAGGATCTGCGTAGCGAAAAAGAATTTGTCGCGGCCATTCAAGAGCTGGAGATCGACGAATCTGGCGTTGATAATGAGTTTGAGGACGAAGCACAAACTTACATCGACGAGGTCCGTGGTATGGGTGAGACAGGGGCACGCGACGAAGAGGACTTCTAGAGTTCTGTGATGATTGGGCGGTTAGCTCGATCCGTCATCATCTTCAGAGTCAATACCTAAGGAAGCTTTAATCTGCTCGGCTGTAATGTCGTCATCCCAATCGCCCTGCGCGAGATCGGTAGTTTCAGGGAGGCCAAGGAGCCGGTTTGCCTCTGCTTCTAGCTGGGTATTTTCCGTAGTGTATAAAATATAAATTTGACGCCCTTCGAAATCCACTGGTTGCCAAAGTCGAGGAAACTCTTGGTCGTTTTCTGCTGCGAAAAATTGTTCGAAAAGAGAACCAAATGCATCAACAGCTAAGTGAACTAACTTCATTACATTGTCTTTTTCTCTTTGATAGTCGATTGAGATGTTAAAGCCGCTTTGTTTTAGACCTTGCTGAGGTATTAAGCTGACGCGCATGAGAATCTCACGGGGGTATATACGGCCTTCAACCGCAATTGAGGAAGTCCCGAGATGCTCCTTAAAGCTCGTGCTAAATACAGAACGCAGCTGGTCTACAAGCTCTTCTGGTAATGCGGTCCATTTCAGTGAGGAACTCAATCGCGGTTGCATGTAACTCCCATATAAAAATTGACGTAACTGAGAAAATCGCAATATATAGATGCATTCGCAGGTGTCAATTCAAAGCCGAGTCAAGAACTTAGAGGACTATGCCGACGGAATCCAACACTTCTTTGTTTTCCCTGACCCAGGTTGGTCAGGGGGATGGCGTTTATATATCGACCTATGGTTGCCAGATGAATGAAAATGATTCTGAGCGCATGATGACTTTGCTGGAAATGATGAACTTCCGGCCAGTCACATCTCCGGATCAAGCTTCATTAATTATTATCAATTCTTGTTCTATACGAGAAAAGCCTGTCCACAAGGTGCATTCGGAAGTTGGGCGTTATCGTAAATTAAAAGAATCTAACCCACGCTTGAAAATAGGTGTCGCTGGCTGTGTTGCTCAGCAGGAAAAAGAAAAGCTCAAGGTCGATATCCCCCTGATTGATTTTGTGCTCGGAACTGATGCGATTGATCGTCTTCCAGAGGTGGTAGCGAAAGCCCGCGAGGGTCAGGCGGTGATTCAAGCGCGATTTGAACACCAGCAGCCGTATCACATTGAAACCATGGTGCGAAACCCGGGTGTGAGTACTTTCGTCAATATCACCAAAGGTTGCGACAATTTTTGCACATTTTGTGTGGTTCCGTTCACGCGGGGGCGCGAGCGGTCGAGGCCGTTAGCTCATATTATTGAGGACGTTCAAAAGTTAGTTCAGCGAGGCGTAAAAGAAGTCACGTTGCTCGGGCAAAATGTAAACTCCTACAAATCGGAATGTGGAACGAACTTCGCTCAACTCTTGAAGAGTTTGGCCGTTGGTACGGATATTCAGCGAATTCGCTATACAACCTCTCATCCCAAAGATTTCACTGATGAGCTTATTGAGATAATGGCTGACCACTCTGACAAAATCATGGAGTACATCCATCTACCTGTTCAAAGTGGCAATAGTGAAGTTTTGCAACGGATGAATCGCGGCTACACGCGTGAGGATTACTTAAAGCGTGTTCGGAGTATTTTTAAGCTCTTGCCCAATGCCGTTTTATCTACCGACATTATCGTCGGATTTCCTGGTGAAACCTCTGAGCAATTTGAAGACACTCTGTCATTGATGCGCGAAGTGCCTTACGAAAATATTTTCGCTTTTGCTTACAGTCCGCGACCAATGACCAAAGCCTCTCGTTTTACTGATCAAATAGCAGATCCTGAAAAAGCAGAAAGATTAGGGCGTGTTTTTGATTTGCATAAGGAAATTGCATTTCCGCTGGCAAAAAAATACGAAGGACAAGTGCTACAAGTTTTGGTTGAAAAATTTGATTCGGAAACTGGGCGTCTGCAGGGGCGCTCGACTCAGAACAAGTCTGTGCATTTTTTGGGGTCCCCTGATTTGATTGGCTCTACGGTTAATGTAAATATTAAGGAAGCCTTCCCTCTGACCTTGCGTGGAGAGATGCTCTTATGAAAACCGTTGTTCAGACGCAGTTAAAAGCAGCGATTGATCCGCTTGAGCTTGAACCCTTTGGAGTTACAGCTGGCATGGATGGTGCTCGGCCAGTAATGTTGTTCAGAGAAAAGGGCGGCGAAGCGGTGCTGCCCGTGTGGTTGTCGCCTTTAGACGCAGGGATTGCTTTGACACAACATAATGTTCAAGCTTTTGCTATGTCTCCTCATGATGTGACTTTAAGTATCTTGCAAGCTTTGGGTGTCAAGGTGGAAGCTTGTGATTTTACTGAGCTCAAAGGTCATCAGCAGTATGTGGAGCTGCGTTTTTCAGGATCACGGAAAGTCAAGAGCATGCGTTTTCGTGCCGACCACGCCATATCTTTTTGTTTACAGGCGCGTACGCGATTTTTCTGTTCGCGAGAATATTTACAGAAATGTCGAGATATGGAAGTGGCGCTAGAAAAGACGGGCGTGGGTGTGAATCAGAAACTGGGCGGACGTAAAAATACCCACCCTTATTTGAATTGAGGAGGGGATATGATCATTCCATTGCTAGGCAAAACTCCCATTATTGGCGAAGGGTCTTTTGTTGCCCCAAGCGCTGATTTGATTGGTGATATCTCAATCGGTAAGAACTGTTCAATTTGGTTCAATACGACCTTGCGTGGCGATGTTATGCCAATTGTGATTGGCGATGATTCGAATATCCAAGACAATTCTGTAGTGCATGGCACTCATCAAAAGTGTGGCGCTGTTGTAGGTAATCAAGTGACTATCGGTCACTCCGTTATTTTGCATGGTTGCAAGATCGGAGATCTTGTTTTGGTGGGTATGGGATCAATTATTATGGATTATGCGGAAATTCCGACGCGATCGATTGTCGGAGCGGGTTCACTTGTCACTGAAGGTGCTAAATTTCCAGAAGGCTATCTCATTCTCGGTCGGCCCGCAAAGGCCATACGCCCATTGAATGAGACTGAATTGGCTTTTCTTGGCCAATCTGCAAAGAATTACATGAACTACATAAGCTGGTATCGACAAGGTGAAGGGAAAATCAATGGATGAACTGCAAATTCCAATGGCTTACACATTTGATGATATTCTCTTGGTCCCGCAGCTCTCAGAAATAGTTCCCACAGAAGTAGAGACCGAATCCTTTTTTGCACGCGATATAAATTTAAAGATGCCCATCCTTTCTGCCGCTATGGACACGGTAACGGAGCACAAAGTTGCCCAGATCATGGCGCAATTGGGTGGTGTGGGCATCATCCACAAAAATCTTGATATTGAGGCACAGGCTTTTGAAGTTGAGCGCGTGAAAAAGTATGAAAGCGGAATGATTCTTGAACCAATCACTTTGGCGCCAGAAAAAAAGGTATCTGAGGCCCTAGATCTTATGCGCAAGTACTCGATCAGTGGAGTGCCAATAACTCATCACGGTCGTCTTGTGGGTATCCTCACCAACCGAGATTTGCGCTTTGAGACCAATGTTGACCAAGCGATCTCTAACGTCATGACAAAAGAAGATAAGTTGGTGACTGCTCCAGTGGGAACCACGTTACAGCAAGCCAAATCTATTTTACAAAAGCATCGTATTGAAAAACTTCCGGTCGTAGATTCTCAGGGACAACTAAAGGGCCTCATCACAATTAAGGATATTGAAAAAGCTCAGACATTTCCTCAGGCCACTAAAGATAAACATGGGCGTTTAATTGCCGGCGCGGCTATTGGTGTGGATGCGACGTCGCGAGAGCGGGCGCAGGCTCTGGTTGGAGCTGGGGTGGATGTTTTATGTATCGACACGGCCCATGGACATTCAAAGAATGTATTAAACATGGTTGAATGGGTGGCTCAAAATTTCAAAGATGTTGTGATTGTTGCTGGAAATGTGGTGACGGCTGAAGCAACTCAACAGTTGATCGAGGCTGGAGCGGATGTTGTCAAGGTAGGCGTAGGGCCTGGAAGTATCTGTACAACACGTATTGTTTCTGGGGTCGGTATGCCTCAGCTTTCAGCGGTGATTGAATGTTCAAAGGCCGCGCGTAAGAAAGGCAAAACGATCATTGCAGACGGCGGTATAAAATTCTCAGGAGATATCACTAAGGCACTCGCATTGGGGGCCAATGCCGTAATGGTGGGTAATTTGCTGGCTGGTTCAGATGAGAGCCCTGGCGAAACCATTTTGTATCAAGGTCGAACCTACAAACTGTATCGTGGTATGGGTTCATTGGGTGCTATGAAGAAGGGCTCAAAAGATCGCTATGGTCAGATGGATATATCCGATCATGATAAACTTGTGCCCGAAGGTATTGAGGGACGTGTTCCATATCGCGGATCGGCACGGGGGATTCTGCACCAGCTGGTTGGAGGTATCAAGAGCGGTATGGGCTACGTGGGCGCGCGGAATATCGACGAATTGCAGAAACGGGCTCGCTTTGTGCGTGTAACTCCCCAGGGTTTGAGAGAATCGCATGTGCATGATGTGAGCATCACAAAAGAAGCGCCCAACTACAGACTTGAATGAAGCGGGCTGTAACGCCAAACGTTACATAAGCTTTCATTGACGCTAGCGTGGACTGTGGGAGCTGTTTTTCGTAAAGTCTCTGCATGGTAAAAAATGGCGTAGTTATTCTTGATTTTGGTTCTCAGTACACTCAACTCATAGCTCGGCGATGTCGTGAACTGGGCGTCTATTCCGAACTAATGCTTTATGATACTCCAGTTGAGGAAATCATTCGCCGCCAGCCCGTGGCAATTATCTTGAGCGGGGGACCTAGTTCTGTAGACGATCCTCAAGCGCCGACGAGAGATGTTGCCGAGTTACTATCAATCGCGCCAGTGCTTGGCATTTGTTACGGTATGCAGTTGTTGGCTCATTCTCTGGGTGGCAAAGTCGAACGAGCGCATAAGCGTGAATACGGCTTTAATTACGTCGATTGGAGCGAAAAAATTGGAGCCTTGCCCTCACGCCAAAAAGTTTGGATGAGTCATGGCGACGTGATTACCAAACCACCTCAGGGCGCTCGCATTATCGCTTTTTCTGGCAGTGAGCATCCGGCAGCGATGGTTGGTCCGGGCTTTTGGGCTGTGCAATTTCATCCCGAGGTCGCGCACACAGAAAGTGGCACCGATCTTTTGCGGTCATTTCTCTTTGACTTTTGTAAGGCTCAAATCAATTGGTCGGCGAGTAAAATTACGGATCATCTTCTTGATGATATAAGGCAAAAGGTAAATTCCAAAGAAAACGTACTGTGTGCATTGAGCGGTGGCGTCGACTCCACCGTCGTTGCTGTTTTGTTGACGAGGGCTTTGGGGCGCGAGCGTGTTCGCTGTGTATTTGTCGATACCGGTCTTTTGCGTAAGAATGAATTTCAAAATGTTTTGAGTATGTATGCGGAGATTGGTCTGAATGTGTTTGGGTACGACGCACAAAAAGACTTCCTCGGTAAGCTCTCGGGAGTTGAGGATCCTGAAACAAAACGTAAAATTATTGGTCATGAGTTTATTTCTGTCTTTAAAAAGGCGTTTGCTCAAGTAGGAGAGTGCGAATGGTTGGCTCAGGGCACGCTTTATCCAGACGTCATAGAATCTGTGAGCCCGCGTGGCACTTCGGTGACAATTAAATCCCATCACAATGTCGGTGGACTCCCGAAAGACTTGGGGCTCAAATTAATTGAGCCATTGCGGGAGCTCTTTAAAGATGAGGTTCGGCAAATTGGAAGTGACTTGGGTATTCCGAAAAAATTTATTTGGCGCCATCCGTTTCCTGGGCCTGGGCTTGCTATTAGGCTTATTGGTCCGATCAGCGAAGAGGATCTTCATATTCTCAAAGAGTGCGATGCGATTTACATCGAAGAGCTTGAGAAATGCGGGCTTTATGAAAAAATCTGGCAGGCTTTTTGTGTGCTTTTGCCTGTGAAGACTGTTGGTGTGCAAGGTGATAATCGTACTTACGACCGTGTGCTTTGCTTACGGGCAGTGACTTCCCAAGATGGCATGACGGCGGATTGGTATCCTTTTGATGCAAAATTTATGGCGCATGTTTCAAACCGTATTACCAATGAAGTTCGGGGGGTTAATCGCGTGGTATATGATGTGACTTCCAAGCCCCCAGGAACAATTGAGTGGGAGTGATTCAGTTTCATGTCGTTTGTTCATCTGCATGTGCATTCTCAGTACTCGCTACTGGAAGCCACTTGCCGAAGTAAAGCTTTGGCAAAAAAATCTGCTGAGTATGCGATGCCAGCGTGCGCACTCACGGATTATGGCAATATGTTTGGTGCGATTGAGTTCTACTTTGCTTGCAAAGATGCAGGTGTCAAACCGCTTGTTGGTCTTGAGGTGTTCATAGCTCCAAAATCACGACTGGTGAGGGGTGAGGATAAAGAAGCGGCTATGCAGCCGGCTCGGCGTCTTGTTTTATTGGCGCAAAGTTATCGTGGGTATCAAACGCTTTGCAAGCTCTCCTCGATTGGCTATCAAGAGGGTTTTTACTATCGACCGCGAGTTGATTACGAAATTTTGCATAAATTCAATGAGGATGTGATTGCCTTGAGTGGCGGCTTGATGGGAGAAGTTCCGTGGACTTTTCTGAACCGAGGGCCCGACGCAGCTCTGGAACGTATTCAAACGTTCAAATCGATTTTCGGCGATCGCTTTTATCTAGAATTAAATCGCACAGGTGTTAAGGCTTGGGAGCAAATCAATATATTTTTGCTTGAGGCCAGTCGCTCGCTGGGAGTCAAGTATGTTGCCGGCAATGATGTTCACTATCTGACTCGTGATGATCAGATTGCCCAAGAAGTTTTGATCTGCGTTGGTACCAATAAGACGTTACAGGATGAGGCCAGGGTTCGTCTTGGGAGCGATCAATTTTACTTTAAAAGTGCGCAAGAAATGCGGGCACTGTTTCATGATTTACCTGAGGCCTGCGATCACACGTTAGAGATTGCTGAACGTTGTGACCTCACATTTCGCTTGAAAGATGATAAGGGTCAACCGATTTACCATTTGCCTTCTTATCCCACGGAAGAAGGCGTGACGATTGATGATGAAATTGCACGTCTTTCTCGTTCGGGCCTTGAAAAGCGCTTTGAGGAGGCCTTGAAACGGGGAGAAAAGATAAGTGAAGAGGCTCGCGAAAAGTATTTAAAGCGACTCGATTATGAGCTCGAAATGATCAAGAAGATGGGCTTTAATGGTTATTTCTTGATTGTTCAAGATTTTATAGGATGGGCGAAACAGCAGGGGATACCTGTTGGGCCGGGACGTGGATCAGGAGCTGGTTCTCTAGTCGCCTATTGTCTGCGGATCACTGATTTGGATCCAATGCCTTACAATCTGATTTTTGAGCGTTTTTTGAACCCTGAACGCGTCAGTATGCCGGACTTTGATATCGACTTCTGTCAAGAACACCGGGGTCGGGTGATCGATTACGTCACTCAGAAGTACGGACGCCAATCTGTTTCTCAAATCATTACTTACGGCAAGCTGCAGGCACGGGCTGCGATTCGTGATGTTGGTCGAGTTATGGGGATGACCTATTCGGATGTGGATGCGGTGGCCAAGCTGGTGCCGGAAATCTTAGGTATTGACCTAAAAACCGCAATCGAAAAAGAGCCGCGTTTTCGTGAGTTAATGGAGGTGGATCCTAAGGTAAACACTCTGCTGGAGCTGGCTCAAAAAGTTGAAGGTCTCGTCCGCAACGCAGGAATTCATGCAGCCGGGGTGGTGATCGCCGATGGCAGTATTATGGATCATGCGCCGCTTTATCGAGGAGTCGATGGTGAAAACGTAGTTCAATACGATATGAAGCATGCGGAGAAAATCGGATTAATTAAATTTGATTTTCTCGGCTTAAAGACATTGACCCATATTCAGGAAGCTCTCAATCTTGTCGAACGCAATCGAGGGAAGAAATATACAGTGCAAGATATTTCTCTCTCGGATCCAGGCATATATTCGATCATGTGTCAGGGTGACACGGCGGGGATTTTTCAGTTTGAAGGTGAAGGTATTACGGATTTGATCCGCAAGGCGAAACCTTCTTGTTTTGAAGATATCGTGGCCATCAATGCGCTTTATCGTCCTGGTCCGATGGACATGATTCCAGATTATTTGGCTCGTAAGCATGGCGAGAAAAAAGTTGTATACGACTTTCCACAATTAGAAGAGATTTTAAAGGAAACCTACGGCGTTATTGTCTATCAAGAACAAGTGCAATTGGTTGCGGCTCGCATTGCCAATTACTCTTTGGGTGAAGCGGATATGCTTCGTCGGGCGATGGGTAAGAAAATTGCCGAAGAAATGGCCGTACAAAAATCACGCTTTCTTAAGGGTGCTAAAGAAAATAGTCACGATTTAGAAAGAGCGGAAAAGCTTTTTGATACTATGGCGGAATTCGCCAAGTACGGATTTAATAAATCGCATGCGGCGGCCTATTGTGTGGTTGCAGCTCATACTGCGTGGCTAAAAAACTACTATCCTGTGGAATTTTACGCTGCCTTGCTGAGTACTGAAATGAGCGATACGGACAAGATTGTGAAGTACGTCAAAGACGCCCAGGCGCACAAGATCGAAGTCGTACCTCCGCATATCAATCTTTCTGAGTATAAATTCTCCGTTCAAAATGAAAAGATACTTTTTTCCTTGGGTGCCATTAAGGGAGTGGGCGAAGGTGCTGTACAAGCCATTGTTGAGGCTAGAGAACGATTGCCTGAGCGTAAATTTGAAACACTCGAACAATTTTTTCAAGAAGTAGACGTTAAAAAAGTAAACAAAAAAACTCTTGAAGCATTGATTAAAGCCGGCGCTTTGGATGGTTTTGGTTATAATCGCAATGAAACCATGAGTGGTTTTTCTAAATTCATCGAGCGAGCTGAATCGATTCGTAATGAGAAAGAGATAGGGCAAATCTCTTTGTTTGACCTTGGGGGAAATGAAATTGCGGAAGATAATCGCGTAAGAATTGAGCGGATGGAACCGTGGAGTCGAGCCGTGAGTCTTTCTTTTGAAAAAGAGGTTTTGGGTTTTTATCTTACTGACCATCCTTTGCGTGGTCTTGAGGTTGTAGGTAAAGTTTGCGGTGCTCAGGTTGTTGAAAAGTTGCCCTCCCTAGAACCCAAGAGTAAGGTTCAGTTGCTGGGTTTAATTTCGTCCTTTCGAGAGATTATTACTAAAAAAGGCACACGGATGGCTTTTGCTCGTTTTGAAGATACCACCGGTGGTCTTGAGGTGATTATTTTTCCAGATACCTTTGCACAATATGAACGAGTTTTGAAGTCCGATGGGCCTGTTGTTGTGGCGGGTATTCTGGAGCAAGAAGAGGGAACCTCTAAAATTATTGCTGAGCAACTGCGCTCAATTTCGGATTTATTTAACCAAATCAAGCGCATCACTATAGACGTTGATGAACGGCATACGCAAAAATTGGTTTTACTAAAAGATTGGGCTGTGAAGAACCCAGGTGATGCGGCATTGTGCTTGCGACTACATCTAAAAGACATAATGAAATGTGTGGAATTGGAAATTAAGGATGTCCGAGGGGTACGCCCCTCTTCAGAAGCTTTGGATAATTTGATTAATTTGGATATTCCAGTGGGGTTTCAATAGGTGGTGAAAGAGACTGTTCTTTTGGCGGATGAGGTTTCTTACAGTTACTCTCCGAAGAGTTATGTCTGTGATCGAGTCAGTATGCGTTTGCAGAGAGGTGAGTTGGTGGCCTTACTAGGTCCCAATGGAGCTGGTAAATCAACCTTTTTGTCTCTTGTAGCGGGCCTGCGAACGCCTCACTTGGGGAGCATTGAGATCTTAGGGTTAAATCCCAGCACTGTTCAGGCTCGTCTGCACTTGGGAGTCACACCCCAAGACTCGGCATTTCCCAAGACCGTGAGGGTGCGTGAAGTTTTAAATTTTGTTGGTGCGCAATACGGTACAAAAATAGATGACGACCTGATTCAGGCGCTTGCATTACAATCACTTTTGCCGCGATTAGTTGGTGGGCTCAGTGGTGGTGAACGTCGTCGAGTG
>JAYQON010000097.1:0-11577 GCA_038144835.1 Bdellovibrionales bacterium | reverse complement strand
TCGCAAGCTCGCAGTGAACTGCAATAGTTAAATTTGAGGCCTTCGGAGAGTGGCGCGTCAGGAAAAGGAGTGACCCTTTTCCTGACGGCTCCGCTTCCCGATGAGGAACCGCCCGTTGGGATTTGCCCAGAACGGCTCGAGAGTTGGACGAAAAATCGGGAGTCCCTTTCGGTATCTACCGATTTTTAGAGCTTTCCGTAGAAGGCTCCGCCATTCAAATGCTTACAAGATTAATCATAAGCATTTTACTCCTGAAACCCTCGCACTTGAACTTTTGCAAATTCAGGTACTTGTCGGTTTCATCCGACCCACATAGGGAATGGTGACTGGTTTCGCGGAGACCGACAAGAAGTTTCCCTCTCAACAGCCTCGGCTTTTCCAACCACTTTTGCCAGCGGTGTTTAAGCCGCTGCCGACCCTGAAGTGGTTCCGCGCTTTCGTCAGGTGTCGTTCATGGCATGTCATCCTCTATTCCGGAAAATGCTTGCCGATTGCATCCAACCAGTTTCTTCATCGGCAATGTCGCTTTCGCCCGCGTTCCAAGGGCTCAGCGCATTTTCTCGTCTACCGCCGTTCGTTCCCAGCGGTTGTCGACGATTCGGAATTGTGAGGTTCGCTTACGCTACAACCTACCGTTTCGCCAAGTCATCGGCACGAACCTACCGATGACTTTGTCGGCCAGCTTCTCACAGTGAAAGTTTCCTTTCGCCGGAGTGGCCCAGGCTTCTGCGGAAACTGGTATGTCCGCAGGCGGGACTTTCACCCGCGATACACCTGACTAGCGTCGCTGCTTGCGAACGCATGAAGGTACCAAAGCAGCTTTGGGGCCAAAGTCTTAGGCGTTAATAGATTTGGTTTAATGTGCCTCAGCTTGCTTCAAAGTTCAGGTTCTGAACGTAGATCCTAGGAAATTTGCCTCGTCAGAGACACTTTGCTTATGCTGAACAGGTCTTCTACTTTTTTACCTGTTTTTTTGGCCTATCATCATGGCTCAGAGATTGCTGAACGGCCCATGAGGGGGCAAAATGAAAACCCAACTCGTTTCTATTCAGGATTATCCCTTATCAAGGTTGGAAGTAAACGATTTGTCGATGTTCGAGCGCTGGGCCTTGATGCAGTATCATCCTCGCAACTTGTTTTTTCGCGCAGTTTCCTTGATTTGGCTGGCCTATTTTATTTGGCATCGAGATTGGCCTTCTGCCATATTCATTGGAGCTGTTTTGAATATTGCTGGATTTCTATCGGTGAGAGATGTTGACCTTCAGGCATTGAGTGAGACGGTCTTGGGTAAATTGGCGATACTACATATTCAACCGGCAAACTTTACTTTACAAATAGTTGGGCTCGCCTTGTCTGTTTGGGGATTGTGGTATCACTCGCTTGAATACAGCCTACTGGGACTGTCAAGCCTACTCCTCGGCCACTCTTTTGGTTGGAAAAAGATAGACCGAAGATTTGCTTCAGAGGTGCAGTTTAATTAAAATTAGAAACTTGCGCAATATAAGGCAGATTACGGAAATAACCCTGATAATCTAGACCGTACCCAACCACAAAATCATTGGGAATTTTAAATCCAACCATATCTACTTCACATTTCTCTTTGAGAGCGTCGGGTTTAAGTAGCAATGTGCATGATGTCAGGGACTTAGGTTTATGATTGGCCAGATGTCGTTGTAAAAAATTAAGAGTTAAGCCGGTATCAACAATGTCTTCAACCAAAACCACGTTGCGGTCTCGGATGGACCTGCTTAGATCCATAGTCACTTTGACTTCACCCGACGATGTCACGCTATTTTGGTAGGAGCTGACAGCTATAAAGTCACAGGAAAGGTCAGTTTCAATGCTGCGGATCAAGTCTGAATAAAACATAAACGAACCCTTGAGGACTCCAATCATAACAAGATCTTGCTTTTTGAAGCGATCGGCTATGGCCGCACCCATATTTTTGACTCGAGTTTGAATTTCTTCTTCGGTGATTAATGGTGATAGTCGCAAGTGTTCCATAAAACCGTGAACTCCTTAAAGATCAATCAAAGTTAACGGCTGACGTTTTTCTGTCAAGTGGCGAGCGGCAAAATCAGGATCAAAATGGTTGCGGCATCTGGCTTCATAGGCCTCGTGTGAGCCTATCAATATGTCCTCAGAGACAGCCACCAGCCTTTGGGTGCGGGTTGCGGGGGCTCCGCAGGTTCTACAAATCGCATGCTGCTTGCGTACCACTTCGGCAATGGCCATCAATTGCGGCATAGGGCCAAAGGGTCGCCCACGCCAGTCCGTGTCGAGCCCCGCGATCAAGACTCTTTTGCCTTGGTTGGCCAATTCGGTAGCAACCTCGACCAAATCGTCCGAAAAGAATTGCCCCTCATCGATGGCTACATTCACGGCGCTTTCGTGAATCAGAGATAAAATTTCGCGAGCCTCGCTGACCGGAAAAGCAGCCAAACGGTTTTGATCGTGCGAAGACACGTCCTCTCGCGAGTAGCGGGAATCAATCACTGGCTTGAAAATCTGTGTCCGTTGTTTGGCGATGTGAGCCCGCCGAACCTGTTTTATGAGCTCTTCGGTTTTACCGCTGAACATACAACCTGCGATGACCTCGATCCAACCGTGCTTGGGCTCGGGACGTGTGAAACCATCTGTCACTTGATCAATCCCCCCTGAAAGTTTAAGTCCGAACATAATCATGCCAGGTGGGCTTGAGGGAAGAGGAAAAATCAGTTAACTCTCGCGCTATGAAAAAAGCTAAATCGATCAAAAAAAATACGAAACCGAAGACTGCAGTCAGTACGGCGAAGGTGCTGGTTGGCAAGACTGTGCCTGACTTTTCCCTGCCAGCCACCGGTGCTAAGACAGTGCGGCTGAAGAGTCTTAAGGGCAAACATGTAGTGCTTTATTTTTATCCGAAAGACTCCACCCCAGGGTGCACCTTGGAAGGTCACGATTTTTCTCGACTGCATCCGCAGTTCAATAAGCAAAACACAGAAGTCTACGGTATTTCTAGGGATTCAATGAAATCTCATGAAAACTTTAAGGCCAAGCAAAATTATTGCATCGACCTGTTGAGCGACGAAGGCGAAGAGCTTTGTAGTTTGTTTGGAGTGATTAAAATGAAGAATATGTATGGGCGGAAGGTGCGAGGAATTGAACGTTCCACCTTCATTATTGACTCATCGGGTCGCCTGGTGAAGGAGTGGCGTGGAGTGAAGGTCGATGGTCATGCTCAAGAAGTTTTAGAATTTATCAAAACGTTAACTTAAGTGCACATTTGTGCCTTGATTATTTTAACTGAACAAGGATCACCCATTCACTGATCCCCATTTTGAATTCTTCGGACTGGAAGACGTTCCAAGGGCCAACCCCAGCCTTGGTAACAAATTCAGCTCGCGGATTACGATTGGGTGGTTCGATTAGAATCATTACCAAGCCATTTGTGTTCAGGGGGGTGAGCCCGCTGAGGCCCAATTCCATGACTGATTTAACGGTGGGTACTAGAGCCTCTTGCGGGGTTTCGGGTTGAGGTAAAACCAGAGTGGCTTCAATACGTAACTGCCCTTCGCGCCCATCCCATTTACTTTGTTGCACATACAGAGCGAACTGAAAGGCCTCTGGTGCCGTTGCCGGCGTCTCAATTTCAATGTGACTGCCAACCTGTAAAGGAGTTGTTTTCGGGCGGCCTAAGGTTCGCGAGGATGGCTCCAAAGTTTTATTAATGGCATCGCCTTGAGAAAAATAAAAGATTCGACCGGCACTGGACTCATTAATTTTATCGGCGACTTGCAAAAGGGTGACCAGGATTTCTCGCGGAACTTCAAGAGCGCTGATGTGCAAGGTTGCTGGAGGTGCAAGCTTGCTCTCTTCTTTGGGCTTTACAGTATTTGTCGGTACAGCAGATTCGGCCGCGAGCTGGGCCGTGGTATCGGGGGCTGGCTCTTCATTTTGATCGCTTGCTTTTGATTCTGAATGCTCCTCATTGGAAGATTGAATTTTGCTGTCCTCTGAGGCTTCATCGGGATCGCCGGCATCACGCGATGATAGGGGTAAATCCAAGAAAGTGCGAACTTCGCGGGTTACCAATTCCCTCTGGGCATAAATGATAAAAAGGACAACGGCGGTCATAAGTAGACCGATAAGACTCAAGTGAAAATTGGGGTTTTGCAGCAGACGAACCCAGATGGGCTTGGGTTTTGAGTTTATTTTTTGCACATTGGCTCCGCAACTGGCGCAGTAGCGATCCTCGGGTTGCTCGAATCCGCAGCGCGGGCATTTCATAAGGTGCATATTAGTAAAAAGGTAACATTCCCCTGCAAAACCATGCTACTGAATTTCTATGCATAAGCCCGTTCTACTCGAAGAAGTCATTCAACTCGCCTGCTCTTCCAACCCACTCACGATTCTTGATGGGACCTTTGGTCGAGGTGGGCACACGCGCGCGCTGTTGGCGAGCTGTCCAAAGGCTCAAATCACTGCGATTGATCAGGACCAAGATGCACTTGAGTATGGCAAAGAGGCATTCAAAAGTGAAATTGCCTCGGGAAGGATGGTTTTAAAGCACTTCAATTTTCATGATATTCAAAGCTTGGAAGCTCGTCCCCAAGCAGGATTTGACGTTATTCTTTTGGATTTGGGAGTGAGTTCTCCACAGTTGGATGAGGGTGGCCGGGGATTTAGCTTTTATCATGACGGGCCGTTGGATATGCGCATGGACCGAAGTCGTGGATTTACTGCCGCAGACATTATTAACACCTGGCCCGAAGTCGAGTTGAATCAACTTTTTATCCGATATGGAGAAGTTCGACGTCCTCAGCGAGTGGTTAGGGCTATAGTCCAAGATAGAAAACAAAAAAAGTTTAATACAACTCGTGAATTGGCGGGATTGATCGAGCGAGTCGAAGGTTGGAAACGCAAGGGGCACCATCCTGCCACAACTTATTTTTTGGCATTGCGTATGGCTGTGAATAATGAATTGGCTGGACTTGAGGCTTGTTTAACCGATCTTATGCAATCCTTGAGCTCGCGGGGACGTTTAATCATCATCACATTTCACTCTCTTGAAGACCGCATCATAAAGTATGCTTTTAAGCAGGCGCCTGAGTTAGGTTCACCGCTGTTCAAAAAAGTGATTGTTCCTTCGCGAGAAGAGCAACGGGAAAACCCGCGAGCTCGAAGCGCCAAACTGAGAGTGTTTCAACGGGAGATTTTTCATGATTCAGAGTCGCCTAAATGAATTGAAACCTTTTTTCAGTGTGCTTATTCTTGTGGCCACCTTGTTCACGATGGTCATTTTGAAGATGGAAGTGCGCCGCATGGGTTACGCCGTTCTTAAGGCAACTCAGGAGTACCGTAAATTGCGGGATCACCACCGTCTGATGAGCATGGAATATGCGCAACTCACTCGCCCAGATCGGGTTCGAAAGTATGCGACGTCCCGATTAACTCTTGTCGATGCTCGCAATGGTCAAATCATTCAACTTGCCGGCCAAACTTTGGCCATGCCCCAGTAAGTTAGAATGAAAAATCGAATATTAATTTTATTTTCCTGCTTTCTCGGTTTGTGGGGATTGCTTCTTATTCGTGCGGCGCACTTGCAGATATTTCCCGATCGACGTTTGGAAAACCTTAAGCGAAGACAGTTCGAGACATCTTTGCAGATTCGCACGCGCCGGGGTGCGATTCTGGATCGCAACGGCAAGGAATTAGCCGCCAGTGTGCCCGCCTATTCTCTTTTTGCTGATCCTAAAATGATCAAAGACCCCTATGGTTTAGGAGCGCGGCTAGGGAAGTATTTGAATTTGCCGACGGGATCGTTGAAGAAACGACTACGTGATCGAGAACGACGTTTTATTTGGATCAAAAGGCAACTCAGTCAAAAGCAGCGCGATGAAATCAAAGCTTGGGATGTCGCGGGTCTGGGCTTTGTTGAAGAACCTCGGCGAATTTACCCAAATGGGGGTTTGCTGGCTCAGGTGCTAGGATTGGTCGGCAGTGAAGGGGGCGGTCTTGAAGGTTTAGAGCTCCAGTATAATTCTGATTTGCAGGGGCATCTTAAGCGCATCCTTTTACCTCGCGATGCACGCGGGCGGCCTCTGCTCGAAGATGGGCGTTCACTTACGGAGGTTCCTGACGGCGCAGATTTGGCCTTGACGATAGATCACGAGGTGCAGTTTCAGCTTGAGCAAGAACTGGCGCAAACACTTGAACGTTTCAATGCCGACTCGGCCGTAGGTATCGTCATGGATGCTCATAGTTCAGAAATTTTAGCTATGGCTAATCTGCCCTCGGTCAACCTGAATGATGGTTTAAAACACTCAGCGGCTCTGCGCCGCAATCGGATCGTTACCGATGCTTTTGAGCCGGGTAGCACGATGAAGACTTTTGTTATTGCTGGAGGCTTGCGCGAGGGTTTGTTGAAACCGTCTACCCGCTATTTTTGTGAAGGTGGGCGAATGAAAGTGGGTGATAAATGGATTCGCGAGGCTGACAGTCATCACAATTTTGGTTGGCTCAATGTGACCGAAATTTTAGCGCAGTCATCGAACATTGGCGTTGCTAAGATCGCCTTTGACTTGGGTGAGGAAAAAATTTGGCAGACTTTGCAGGATTTTGGTTTTGGGGCAAAGTCTGGGGTGGATCTGCCTGGAGAGTCGCGCGGAATTATCAATCCATTGCCCTGGCGTCCTCACTTGCTGAGTAATATCTCTTTTGGACACGGCATTGCTGTGACTCCGATGCAGATGGTAGCCGCGTATGGTGCTATTGCTAATGGGGGAATTTTACGCAAGCCACTTTTGGTCAAGTCGATTCGCAAATCTGGTGAAGAGTTGCCTTTAGTTTTTCAGGCCGAGGATGTGCGGCGAGTTCTCTCGGCTCAGGATGCAGCCACTTTGCGCTTGATGCTGAATGCGGCAACGGAAACCAAAGCCACTGGATTTTTGGCGCGCATTCCTGGTTATCCTGTCGCAGGAAAAACTGGAACGGCTCAAAAGGTTGATCGCCAAAAGGGTGGCTATGCGCAAAATGAGTACATTTCGAGTTTTGCCGGATTTGTTCCAGCTCACGATCCGCGTTATGTTATTTACGTGGCTGTCGATAATCCGCGTAAATCGTACTACGGATCACAAGTGGCCGCGCCGATATTTGGTCGAATGGCTCAATACTTGGTGCGGCGCGCAGGATTGCCTCCAGTTTTGATCTCTGAGCAAAATGTCATTCAAGCGAAAGATGTGCGGCGTTCTGCCCTTCAGGCTCAGGCTCTGAGCGATCTACGACGCATGAACTCGGTAGAAGAGGGGCAGGCGGAATCGGGTATTTTGCCTAATCTTTTGGGACTAAGTCTGCGGGATGCATTGAACAAAGTTCGTCCACTTGGTGCTCATATCGAGATTCGCGGTCATGGTGTCGTCGTGCGCACCGTGCCTCAGGCTGGAGGGGATTTGACTGCCAAGAAAGTCACTCTGATACTTGAGAATCCAGACTAGGACCAGTGCATGAAGCTTGCGCAATTATTTTCTATTTTTCCTCAACTACGTTGGGGTAATGCAGCTGAGCTTGAAGTTCAGCAGGTAACCCAGGATTCCCGTCAGGTGACCCAAGGAACGGTGTTTGTTGCCATCCGAGGGACATCGAGTGATGGACACGATTTTCTTTCGCAAGCGACGCAAGCCGGAGCTTTGGCGCTTGTGGTTGAAAGCGAAGATGGAATTCCAGCTGAATTTTCAGGTGCGGTCGTGAAAGTGCCTTCGACCAGACAAGCTTTGGATCAGTTAGCTCAGCGTTTTTTTGGCGATCCATCCAAAGATTTGTTTTGTTTAGGGGTTACTGGCACCAACGGTAAAACTACCGTCACATATATGCTTGAGAAAATTTTAAGCCGCTGTGGTTGGCCAACCGGTGTGATTGGTACAATTGATCATCATTTGGGCGATAAAAAATGGTTAAGCCAATTAACGACTCCGGATGCTTTGACTTTGCAATGTCGACTGAGAGAGTTCGTGACCTTGGGTGCACGGGCCGCCGCTTTTGAAGTATCTTCGCACGCCTTAGATCAGTCGCGAGCTGACAGTTTGCCTTTTGCCGTTGGGGTGTTCACTAATTTCACGCGCGATCACTTAGACTATCATGGCAGTATGGAAAATTATTTTGTGGCGAAGCAGCGCCTGTTTAGTCATTTGTTGGGGCGCCATCCCTCGGTGGCCACGGCTATTTTGAATGGTGATGATCCTTGGGTTAGAAAAATTCATGTGCGTGATAATGTAATGGTTTGGTGGTTTGGCTCCGTAAACGCTGACTTTCAATTCAGAGTTTTACGCCAGGATCTCAATGGAACTCTTTTTCATCTGAGTTCCCCCAGAGGCAATTGTGAGGTTATGCTGCCTTGTCCTGGCTTACACAATGTTTACAATGCCTGTGCGGCCATAGCTGCCGCGACTGCGGCAGGTTGTTCCTTGCAAACAGCTGTGGAAGCGATTGCGGATTTTCATGGAGCCCCAGGACGTCTTGAAAAGATTCCCAATTCACGAGGGCTGCACATTTTTGTTGATTATGCTCATACAGATGATGCTTTGCGAACTGTTATCAAAGCACTTGCGGACACGCGTTCTCATAGCAGCGCGAACAGCCGTATTATCACTGTCTTCGGGTGTGGTGGAGATCGTGATCGAGGTAAGCGTCCGCTGATGGCGCGGGCGGCATGTGAGCACTCGGATGTGATCGTGATCACCTCGGACAATCCGCGATGGGAGGATCCAGCAGGAATTATCGCTGAAATTCTCACTGGCTTGCCTGCGGGATGGAAAGGTGAACGGTATGTCGAAATTGACCGTCGCCATGGGCTCGCTCGAGCCTTGCAAACCGCTCGTGAAGGTGATGTGATTCTTGTAGCGGGAAAAGGTCATGAAGATTATCAAATTGTTGGCGATCAGAAACTGCCTTTTTCTGATCATGAAGAAATTCAATTACTGCTTAAGGGTTGAGCATGGGCGCGGTTGAGAGATGGTCGGTTTCCGTTGCCGAGTTGGCGAAGCAAACCAATGGTCAAGTGCGAGGAAATGCGGAGCTGGAATTTTCAAGAGTGGGGACTGACACGCGGCAAGATTTATCGGGTCGCTTGTTTGTACCTCTCAAAGGCGAAAAATTCGACGCCCATAATTTTGTCGAGAGAGCAGTTGAGCAGGGCGCGACGGCGATTTTGGTGCATGAGTGGCGCCCGCAATGGGAATCCTTATCGCAAAAGGTTCCCTTTGTCCTGGTCGATGACACACTGAAGGCTCTGCAGAGCTTTGCTAACTACTGGCGTCGTCGAATGGACTTTTTTGTCATCGCGATTACCGGCTCCAATGGTAAAACTTCCACCAAGGAATTTACTCACGCGTTGCTTAAAAATCACCATAGCACTTTTGCCTCTAAGGGAAGTTACAACAACCATTGGGGTGTACCACTTACAATACTGGAGGCTGGCCCGGAGCACTCGCATCTTGTGGTCGAAATGGGGATGAACAAGGCAGGAGAAATCTGGCGCCTGTGTTTGATTGCTGAGCCGGATGTGGTGGCGGTGACTATGGTTGGGCGCGCTCACATTGGCGAACTCGGTTCGCAAGAGGCCGTGGCACAGGCTAAGGAGGAAATTTATTTGGCTTGTCCACAGGCAGTTCATGTTTTCAATGTCGATAATGAGTGGACGATGCGAATGCAAACCCGCTCTGGAGCCCGGCAAATCAGTTTCAGCTCCTTTCGTCCGTCTGCGGATGTGCATTTGCGTGCCCAACGGATGGACTGGAATGGGTTAGAAATCGTTGGACATATTAAATCCTCCAGTCAACAGGCTCAGGTACGGGTCTTCGGAAGGCATAATGTGATCAACTTAATGGCTGCAGCCGCCCTGGCCTTGGCATGCGGAATCGAGCCTGAGCAGATTTGGCAAGGCCTAACCCAGATTCGCGATGTGGCCTGGGGGCGCAATCAGTTGGTCGATTTGCAAAATGGCGCTCGGGTGCTTTTTGATGGCTACAATGCCAATCCAGACAGTATGCAAGCCCTGTTAAAAAATCTGTTCGAAATGGATGTGCCAGGACGCAAGTTTCTAGTTGTTGGTGACATGCGTGAATTGGGAGCCTTTACTGAGCAGGCACATCAAGAGTTGGGTGAGAGAGCCGGTCATGTGGGCTTTCACGCAGTTTGGTATGTGGGGCAAAACGGAAAAGCCTTTGCTCGAGGATTGGAAAAGGCAGCTAAATCTGTCAATTTCACACACAGTCCTGATTTCGACATCAAAGTGGCGGAGCAATTCGGCGCGCTTTTGCAAAAAGGCGATATCGTTGGCGTCAAAGCCTCGCGCGGCGTGGCCATTGAACGAGCTGTTCAGGCCTGGCCGCTGGTTGAACCGTTGCGAGTGAAGCCCTAAGAAAAGGATGCATTGATGCTTTATAGATGGATATACGAACAGTCTGATGTGTTTTCAGCACTTAACGTTTTTCGTTACATCACATTTAGGACGTTTGTTTCTTTTTTTACTGCTTTTTTTGTCTGCTATTGGTTGGGACCATACTTTATTCGCACTTTGCGCAAACGCCATTTTGGTCAAAGCATCCGCGATGATGGTCCGCAAACTCACAAAAAGAAACAGGGTACGCCCACGATGGGTGGCGGTTTGATTCTGCTCGGCATATCAGTCCCAGTGCTGCTCTGGATTGATTTGTTGAACCCCTTCGTCTGGGCGGCCTTGACGGTGACCTTTGGCTTTGGGGCCATAGGCTACTGGGACGACTGGCTCAAGGTGAGCAAGCGCAATAGCAAGGGAGTGAAGGGTAAAGTGCGTTTAACCGGCGAATTTTTGATAGCCGGTCTTGTGATCGCTTATTTGGTTTATTTCCGTTATCTACCGACGAGCGTGACTTTTCCTTTTTTCAAGGAATTATCCTGGGACTTGGGATGGCTCTATATTCCTTTTGCCGCGACCGTTGTTGTGGGTTGTGCCAATGCCGTGAATTTGACGGACGGACTTGACGGTTTGGCAATTGTGCCGGTGATTATTAGTGCCACCACTTTGGGGCTATTTTCTTACGTGGCGGGCCATGCCAAGATTGCTGAGTATCTTGCAATTCCTCATATTGCGGGTACGGGCGAGCTGAGTGTACTGGCTGGAGCTGTGGTGGCGGCAGGCATGGGTTTTTTATGGTTCAACTCCTATCCAGCTCAGGTATTTATGGGTGACGTGGGTAGCCTGAGCTTGGGTGGCTTTTTGGGTATTGTTGCAGTTCTCACGCAAAATGAGCTTTTGTTGGTGGTATTGGGTGGGGTGTTTGTGGTAGAAGCCCTGTCTGTGATTTCACAAGTCATTTCCTTTAAACTGACAGGCCGTCGTATATTCAAAATGGCGCCCATTCATCACCACTTTGAGCTCAAGGGATTGGACGAAACCAAGATCATCGTTAGATTTTGGATTATTTCCATCCTGCTCGCGGTCCTGTCGCTCGCAACCTTAAAGTTGCGCTGATAAGACCGAGGTAAACAGTGACCGAGCTAAGTGATCTACAAGGTAAGCGTATTTTGATCGTGGGCATGGCCAAAACAGGCGTGTCTCTG
>JAYQON010000096.1:0-11640 GCA_038144835.1 Bdellovibrionales bacterium | reverse complement strand
AACATCCTTGCCTGTCTTCGACGAAAGGCGTGCGGTTTTGAATCGCAATATAGTCACCATTCGTCGATTTGAATTTGGTGGGGGTGTAGGAATTGAATTGAATGAACCTTATTACGACGATTTGATGTTTACCGCTCAGGGAACCTATAATTTTACCGACGCGAGTGCCTTAAATGTGCAAGGTCTATTCTGGATGGATGGTCTCTCCAGCTATGGCGAGCAACTCAAAGCGGGCGGACGATTTCAGCAATTCGATGCAATGAAAGCCCCACACCCCTCGTGGGCGCTTTTGGCCAACTACCAATTCATTGCCTATTACGGCAAAATTTCGATCGCTAAAGGTAGCGTAATGAATCTTAATCTCTTTGGTCTAGTTGGGTTGGGTTATTTGAATTTGGACCCATTGCATACGGTCGCAGTTAATTTGGGAGTCGGACAAAATTTTTTCTTCACCAAAAATTTTGGTATGCGTGCGGATCTTCGTTTATTTGTTTATCAGGGCCCTGATGCAACTTCGCAAAGACTTACCCCCACCGATAATCCGTCAGAATCCTCTTTTGACGAGCGAGTCTACTATAATACTCAGTTAACATTATCTGGCGTTATCCTTCTTTAGCTGTGTTTGGACTTTAGCAGAGTCCAGAGTCTAGATCTCGGTGCTAAAGATTTAACTTGAGAGAGCCTTTTTGTATTCTTGAGACTGAGTTTGCATTCACTTGAGGTTCATCTTGGTACACCATCTTGTCTTAGTCCTTTTGACCACACAACTGAGTTTGCCGACCTCACAGGCCCAGGACCTTGAGGTAGAACCTGCTGGCACCGGGGCAGAACAAGAGATTGAAAATCTTTACGACAAAGACGATGCGAAGGCAGAGAAAAAAACCTCGCCTGCGGTTGATCGACAACAGAGTCCAAATGTCCAGAGTCTCTCTGATCTGGCGACGCTTGCACCCTTTGACGATGTAGCTATAATTCAGCGCCGATTCTTGCCCAAGACCAATCGCTTTGAGTTTTCTGGAAGCGCGTTTTCAAATCTTAACAATCCATTTTTTACAAGTGTGGGAGGAAGTTTTCGCGCGGCCTATTATCTGCGAGAAAAGTACGCGCTGGAAGGACTCCTTATTTTTTCTACCACCGGCACTCGGCAAGTCACTGATGATTTAGAGCAGAAGCGAGGAATCACCACCGACAACGTGGTGACGTCACAAGGATTTGCCGGACTCCTTTTTAAATGGAATCCAATTTATGGCAAAATCACATGGCTCAATCGGGCGATAGTTCCATTCGATCTCAATTTCAATCTTGGGTTCGGAATGACTCAAACAACCGAAGAAGAAAATGAGCCGACTTTGCATTTGGGCACAAGCCAAGTGTTTGCCTGGACCAAGTCGATGGCCTTTCGCTGGGATCTTATGTGGAACATCTATACTGCCACGGCCACGAATGATGCGGGACTTAAGGAGACTTTAACTCAAAATGACCTCTTTTTAGGCGTGGGCATGAGCTTTTACTTTCCCGAGGCAACATACCGATGAGATGTAATGCTTTTTTCTTAATCCTAATTTTTTGTATACCGTCCTTTGCAGATGAGGATCAGCGCAATTTACGGCCAAAAATTTCAGGAGGCAAAACCAAGTCAACACGAGTGGCCATTACGCCGGGAGATCGCGATCTTGCTGACGCTTTAACTTTTGCTAAGTCGGGTCGTTATGTCGACGCTTCTCAGCGGCTATTCCAACTGAGCCATTCTCCTCGATTTCGAGATAAGCGTATGCAGATCAAGTATTTATTAGGCCTGACCCTGCATCAGATGAAACTTAATCAGGTTGCGGCCTTTCAGTTTATTGGCGTCGTCAAGCAAGGAGAAAATAAATACATCAAACAAAGTCTTGAAAAACTATCCGTGGCGGCCGACGCCCTGGGAGACGATACGCTCTTGAATTACGCAATATCTCGAGTCAATGTTGATGAATTTCCTCGGACTCATCGTGATATGCTTCACTACCGCATAGGCCAGTATCAGGCTCGAAATCAGCAGTTTGAAAAGGCAGCTCGCAGCTTCAGTAAAGTAAGTCGCGGGCACTCATTGTTTGCGAGCGCAAAATATCAAGAGGGATTATCTTTGGCTGAAGCGGGTCGGTTTGATCTTTCATTGTCAGCCTTTGAAGAGCTTAGGCAAACACGTAGTCGGTATGGGGTCACTGATCGAGCACGAGTTTCGGCGCAGATGGGAAAAGCGCGTGTCAATTATCAACGTAAGGCCTGGGATGAGGCCATTGAAGCCTACCGCGAAGTGCCCAGGGATTCAGAGTCTTGGCATGATACGCTTTTTGAATCGAGTTGGGCGATGCTTAGATCTGGTCGATTTCGCTCGGCTCTTTCCAATTTTCATTCTTTGCATTCAGCATTTTATGAAGATTTTTATCTGCCAGAATCACTTTTATTAAGGGGAATT
This sequence comes from Bdellovibrionales bacterium, assembly GCA_038144835.1. GTDB lineage: Bacteria > Bdellovibrionota > Bdellovibrionia > Bdellovibrionales > UBA1609 > JALHOQ01. The sequence goes on along the minus strand of JAYQON010000096.1, from coordinate 9,185 downwards.
GTCTACCTTTACATTTGCAAGTACGACGAAATGGACAAGGTTCTAAGTTTGTTCAGTTCAATCTATAAGCCTGTGTATCGACAAATCGATAAAACCTTGGCCTCCGTTGATAGCCCAGAACGCTATTTCAACATAATGAACGAGATTATGAAACTCAATAAAAGCGGAGATCATTTCAATAAGGACAATTTGCCGATTCCCTATTTGGTCGCACAGAAAATCACTCGCGAAGCTGACTTTCAAAACGTGTTTTCTTATATCCGTAAGCTCATTCAAGAAAAAAAGAGACTGCGTTCGCTACCTTCTAGCTGGCAGGCCTCTTCTTTGGGTAAGTACGCATTCAGGGTAATCGATACACGACTTCTCAAAGCCCGCCAAAAAGCAGGGAGGATTGTTCGTAACCATCTTTTATCAATTCGTGAGGAGCTGGTTGATTTGTTTGAGCAGGAGGGGTTTGCTCGCTACGAAATGATCAATGGACGCAAAGAGGCGTTAAAGAAAAAAATTGCCGGTAAAGAGACATCGGCAAAGCAGATCGACGAGAACAATCAACGCGATTTTTATATCCAAAATGGCTTTGAATATTGGCCCTTCCGAGGCGAATACTGGCTTGATGAATTAGGGAATTATCACTATGTCGGCACCCAAAGTTGTAACTAAGATCGCGGTCTCACTCGCACTGGTCGCGCACTTTTTGGCTGGGCCTGCACTGGCTCAAGAAAAGAGATCGCGCAAATCAAAGACTGTGGGTGACATTCTCAAGCGCATCGAAAAAAATACTAAAAAAGTCGATTTAAATAAATCAAAAACTCGAGCAGCTTTGCCGGATTTTAAAAAGGCTCCGGAAGTCGTCAAGCGAGTTGATCTCTATCAGGTCAAACCTCCATCTCGTTCTACTTTGTACTATGAGCAGGGAACTGATGAGGGACAGCTTGAAAAAATCACCGATCAGGGAATCAAACAGCTCTATAAGTTAACGAAGCAGTTTAGAACCAGCAAGCGACGCGGCGAACTCTGGTTGAGGCTGGCTGAGCTCTATGTTGAAAAATCACGTTTAATCGAATATCGAATTCAACAAAAATACGACGATCAAATTCGCGCCTTTCAGAAAGGCGAAACAACGGTTAGGCCTAAGCTCGATCTTAGCACTTCTCAAGAATACAATCGCAAAGCAGTGCAATTATATGAATGGTTTTTGCGTGATTTCCCCAAGGATCCTAAGGTCGATCAGGCGTTGTTTTTTCTGGGTTACAATCATTTTGAACTCAATCAGCCCGAAAAAGGACGCGATTATTATCGCCGGCTGACCGAGCAATTTCCCAAGAGTTCTTATATAGAGGAATCCCATTTCGCCTTGGGAGAGTATTATTTTGATCGAGAGCAGTGGGCTGATGCTCTTAAGCATTATTCGGCTGTTGCCAAAAATCGACGTGCTCGCTTGTATTCATTCTCCCTTTATAAGCAGGCTTGGTGTCAATACAAGACAGGTCAGGTTAAACCTGCGCTGGCCTCTCTAGAGCGCGTGATTCGCTCGGGACGAACAGCAAAGACGGATAAGGATACATCCGCCGGAGGAGTAAGTCGGATACGATTGGCCGCTGAAGCGCAAAAAGATTTGGTTGTCTTTTATGCCGAGGCAGGCTCCTATCAAAACGCGCGGGCCTATCTTGAAAATATAGCGGGTCAGAAAGCCACTTATCCTCTACTTGAAAAATTAGCCTACTACTACGTTGATATTGGTAACCGTGACGGCGCTCGACACGTGTTCAGAGATCTGATTACCGAGCGCCCCGAGGCTCCCAAAGCCTACGATTATCAATATCAAATAGTGTCGATGTATGTTTCTGCGGATAAGGGAGATATCTTTAGAAGTGAGCTCTTTAATTGGATTCAAAACTATTCGCCTGGTAGCCCTTGGTCAGAGGCCAATAAAAAAGATAAAGAGCTTGTGGCGCGTGCCAATCAGCTGATCGAAACTACCCTGCGAAATCATATCTTACAGCAACATCAAACAGCTCAAAATTCAAGAATGCCAGCGGCGCAAAAGGCGGCCAAAGATGGCTATGAACTTTACTTTTCGACTTTCAAAAACGGCGGCAAGCTTGATGAAATGCACTTTTTTTATGCTGAACTGCTTTTTGATATGCAAGAATTTGATCAAGCCAATGTTCACTACTCTTGGGTTGTGCAAAATAGTCCGAATTCTCCCTACTTTGAAAAAGCAGCTCTGAACACAGTTTTGGCAGCTGAGAAGGGGCTGCCGAAGGAAGAGTCTCTCAAAAAAATGGTGGGCGACAGTCTTGAGCCAGTTCAATTTGATGTAAAGATCCAAGCATTTGAATCTGCCGCAGCCCGCTATATGACTTCTTTCCCCAATTCTGAAAACGTACCAGCGATAAAGTATAAATTGGGCGCGCTGTTTTACTATCACAATCAATTTGATAAGGCCCTGGCTTCGTTTAACGGAATCATTAAGGAGTACCCGAAGTCGCAATACGCAAAGTATGCGGCCAATCTAACGTTAGATATCTTCAACTTAAAGAAGGACTATGGTGGTCTTGAGAGCGCGGGGCAAAATATCTTAGCTAATCCAGACCTCGCCGATTCCGAGGTGGGCACTCAGGTCAAGAGTGTGATTCAAAGAGCTCAGTTTAAAAAGGCGCAGGATCTTGAGGGCAAAAATGATTATGCAGGTGCCGCCGCCGCTTATGAGGAATTCGCAAAAAAATATGCTGGCAGTGAGCTTGGCGCGAGCGCGGCATTTAACGCTGCGGTGAACTTTGAAAGGGCAGGCGATCTCTTTAAAGCCACGGCGATGTATGCTGTGGTCCTTGCCGATAAAAGTCCAAAGAACGAACAGGTGCGCAAAAATTCACAGCGATTTATCGCCGGGCTATATGAAAAGACCGGGCAATACGAGCGCGCGGCAAAAGCCTTTGAGGATTATGCGGCGAAAAATGAAAAGGACAAGCAGTCCTCAGTTTTTCTCTTTAATGCCGCCGTCATCCGCGATGGAATGAATAGCTATTCCAAAGCACTCGAGAACTATCAGAAATTTTTCGCAGGCAATAAGACTATAGATCGCTGGGAATCCATTTGGTTGAGTGCAAAGCTTCAGGAGCGAAGAGGCAATATCACCTTGGCTCAAAACTTGTACAAACAGTATTACGACGCTCGCCCCAAAAATTCTGCTCAACTGGTCGAAGCCGCTTGGCATGTTGCTCGAATCCACTCTCTTAAAGGACGTCGTAGCGATGCCGAGGATTGGTATAAAAAGGTCATTTTTCAGAATCGCAATCTCAAGGTTGGTGCTAGTTTTGCCGCCGAAGCCAAATATATCTTAGTTGCAAAAATTTTTGATGAACTTCGAGCGGTTCGGATTCCAGCGGACCCAGCTAAGCAGCCCGTGGCTTTGAAGCAAAAGCTAGCGCTACTTGAAAGACTTAAAGAACAGCTAAAGGAAGTGATCAAGTATGATGATGGTCATATGGTCGTGAATTCACTGACTTTAATAGGTCAAGCCTATCAGCATATGGCAGCAGCTTTGTATGCGGCGCCAGTTCCCAAGGGGCTTGATGATGAAGGTCGCAAACAGTACATGGTCGGCATTGACGGTGTTGCACAGCCTTTTCAAAAGGAGGCTGTGGCCAATTATGAACTCGCGATCAAGCGAGGCTATGAATTAGAAGGTTATAGCGATGGTCTAAAGGCGGCTCATCGTGAGCTCGCTCGACTCAAAAAAGAAAATGTAGTTGAAGTCGAACAACGGGTCGCCATGACTAAACTTATTGATCTGATGGGCTTAGAAAGCGAGAGTGACCTCTCAGGTCCTTTTAGATCAAAAGATGAAAGTCTTATCATCGAAGCGGTTTCAATGCGTCTGGGAAAAGACCAAAACGATCTTAAGGCATTAAATACCTTAGCCATGTTTTACTACGAGTCTAAGAAATTTGGACTGGCGCGAATATTGATCAACCGAGCACTGAAAACACACAATGTGCCGGGGCTACACAACAATCTGGGAGTCATACTTTTGGCTGAAGGCAAGCAACGCCCAGCAATCGCCAGCTTGCGCGAGGCCATGGCATTGCAATCCGGTTATGCCATTGGGGCTGCCAATCTGGGGTCGGTGTATGTCGAATATAAAGACTACCAGCGAGCCCTTCAATTATTGTCAGAAGGTTACGCTGCAGTGAAGTCTAACCTCAAGCGTGGTGTGGCCCTCGATGTTGCCAATAACTATGCTCTTGCATTGTCTGGTACAGACCAATCCGAGCCCGCGCGCGACATTTACCAGAGCATCATTGCCGCCGACAGTTCGAATGTCATTGCGCTGTTCAACTATACGAATCTTTTAATTTATAAGCTGAAGGATAAAAAAGAGGGTGAAAAACAGCTGAATAGACTCAAGTTTTTAGCTGAAGACGACAGCGATATGCGCAAGTCCATCGAGCAGATGGAGAAAGCTGTGATGCAAAATTGAGTCTGTGTCCATGATGAGAGGGTTCCAGACTAGACCACAATGGAGATTGCGGTGAGATTAAAGGCGGATAAACTACTTTTAAAGGGTGTGCTTTCGGCTCTGTTTTTGGCTTTGAGTATTCCAGCTCTAGCTCAAGAGCAATCCGAGAAGTCTGGAGCTGGTGAAAAGAAAAAAACCAAAATCGACTTCGAAGATGAACTGGTCGAAGGTGAACTGAAGAAGCCGGAATTGTTTTATCTCCTGCAGAAAAAACAATTCAACTTCAAGCGCCTAATTAAGTTGCGTGAAGATTTTCTGCCGGAAATGCGGCGGGACGCAGAGGAAGCACGTAGGAGTAGGAGCAAGTAATTTGAAACAGCCGGTGGTATTGAGAGTTTTTAAAGGTGATAAACTCGAAGCGGTCCGACAGTTTGATCTGAGTCAAATTGTTTTTGGTCGAAACGCAGACGCACAGGTTGAACTCAACAGTAGTGACGTGGCACCACTTCACGCCATGCTTGAAGAGCGCAATGGTGAATATTTTATCTCAGATTTAGGATCCTCCTCGGGCACTTTCCGTAATGGTAATAAGGTTTTAGAAGAGCGTCTTCAATCAGGGGATGAATTGAAGATAGGTTCCTTTCGTATTGAGTTTTTCATAGGTGTGCCTAAGCCGGCGAGTCGACCTGTAGTAATGTCTGTGGCCGCGCCTACGCCACAACCTCCCGACGAAACGGGCTCGGTTCCTCCTGGAATTCCAGAACCTCCAGATATTTTTGAAAAAGCTCCGCTCCCTCAGGCGCCTGCAAAGCCGATGTCGAAGAGCGCAATTCAAGTAAATCACGACTTCCAAAATGAACTTAAAAAGGAAAATTCACTTAAAAAAATTCCCGCTCCGGTGAAAAATAGCAAAAAAAAGCATTTAAAAACTTTTGCTCCACCAAGTCCTTACGCTGATCTCAAACAAATTATAAAGCCTTCTAAGGGCGGAGTGATCGAAGTTTTGGTCGCTTGGAATGATCGAATTCTGTCAAGTAACCATTTTACGCGTAAGGGAAGTGTTTTTATTAGTTCCGCAGAAGATGCGGATGTTATCGTTCCTATCATCAGCTCGCGCAGTAGATATGAACTATTAAAGATTGGCGCGAGCGTTACGGTCTGCCTCACACCAGAAATGACCGGCGAGTTAGTGCGAGAAGATCAAAACATAAGTTTTGCTGAGCTTTCGCGCCAAAATCGCATTCGCAATGTAGGCACTCATTTTGAGCTCGATATTCTCCAAGGCGAAATGATTCGTGTAAGTTTACAGAATGATCTTATTTCCATTTACATTCGGTATGTGGCACAGGCACCCAAAGCGATGGTAGCCCCACTACTGGATATGACTTCCAGTGAGACAACGGGAGTAGTCCTCGCACTGGCTCTCTCGGCTATTCTTGGGCTTTACATGAACATCTATACTCCCTCTCCCCTTCTTGAAGAAGAGGCACGGCAGGAAGAGCCCGTGCGCAAAGCGATTGTCCAGTTCAAGCCTCCTGCGCCTAAGCAGATTGTGAAGGTTGAAGATAATGTTCAGGAAAAAAAAGTCGTCGAAGTAAAGGAGCAAAAGCAGCTGGTACGTCAGACGCCAGCTCCCTCCCAGGAAAAAGCGGGTGACCCGGGTAAGGCTGCCAACTTGGCTCCCAAGCCCAACACAAAGCCAGCCAAAGAAGTCGGTTCCTTGAAACAAGGTGGCGCTGTAAAGACGGCAGCTAAAGAAGGCGCCCAGATGCAGAGTCAAAAGCCGGACCCAACTAAAATGGGTTTGCTCAGTGCTTTTGGGCGCGGTGGGGTTCGTAATCAACTCGACAAGGCTTATGGCGGGTCAGGTGAATTGGCAGGCATGGCAGATGCGGCGACAGGCACAGCGGGAAATGCTGAAAATCGTCCCGGTGATGATTTGGGTTCAAAATTTAAAGAGACCGGCAGTGGCAAAGGAAGTGCGACGGTCGGAATTGCTGGAATTGGAACTCAGGGACGTGGGACGGGTACAACAGGTTACGGCACTGGCGGGATTGGAAAAAAGGGCTCTGTGCAGATAAACGTCGGAGGGCAGGAAGCTGACTTTGGCGGAGGCATGGATAAGGAAGCGATTCGGCGAGTAATTCGTGAGCACATCCGAGAGATTCGCAGCTGCTATGAGCGTGAGCTTCAGCGATCGCCGGATTTATACGGAAAGCTTGTTCTCGAGTGGGACATTGAAGAAGCAGGTCGAGTCAGCCGTTGTGTTGTGAAAAGCAATGCACTCGGCAATGATGCGGTCGCTCAGTGTATCGTGAATCGCTTAAAAACTTGGAAGTTTCCGGATCCGCCCAAAGATCAAATTGGTCGGGTGGTTTATCCGTTCGTTTTTTCATCCCAATAAGGGGATGAGTATTTGAGAGAGTGATTTTTTGGATCGATGATCCAGACCAACAGGAGGGGATTTTTTTGGAACCACAAACTGCAGCTCAGGGCATAGAGCACTTGTCTAAGTGTCATGGCTATTCAAACTTTTTAATGAAGGCGTTCTGCGAGGGTGGACCGATCATGTACTTGATCGCACTCATCGGAATATTAGTCGTCTTCCTAATCATCAATCGTCTTATGGCTCTTTCGCGTCTGGCAGTTGACAAGCAAAATGTGACAGAAAATCTTTTTACCATGATATTACGTGGGGATATTCGTCAGGCTATCGCCTTTTGCGATTCACGTCCTACCCCTCTCACCAACACACTCAAGGCGGGCCTTGTGCAAGTGATGAATCGTCGTCCAGACGAGGAAGTTCAAGTCGCCATGGATGCTTCTGTGTTGCGTGAAACCCCCAAACTTGAGGGCTGGGTTTCATTTCTCGCCATCTTTGGAAACGTCGGAGTTTTGGTGGGGTTGATGGGTACGATCATCGGTTTGATCACATCTTTCGGCGGAGTGGCTGAAGCCGATAACGCCACGAAGGCGGCACGTCTGTCGCAAGGTATTTCTGAGGCCCTGAATTGTACGGCTTTTGGTCTTTTGGTCGCAATTCTATCAGTGGTCGCCTACGGCTTTTTTCAAATCCGAATCAGCCGGGCAATTAATGATATGCAAGAGAGCAGTATGACTCTTATGAACTTGGTTGTGGCCAACAGAGAAAAAATTAAGGATTGATATATGGCCCATATTGACGACGGCGGAGATGGCAGTAGAAGCACGACGGTGGATCTTAATCTGGTCCCCATCATCGACTTGATGTCGGTGTGTATTATCTTTCTTCTTATCACCGCCGTATGGACTCAGGTCTCAATGATTCAAATTGGCAGCTCAATTTATGGAAAAAAGAGCGAAGATAAACAGGCAGAGCCGCCGCCCAAGGTCGAGATTCCCTTCCGTCTCGACGTTATGGCGACGGGTTATCGCGTGATTATCGGTCGAGAGACTTTGATGTTTCCGAAAGTTAACGGTGCTTACGATAACCCCAGACTTACGACTGAATTAAAAAAGATCAAAGAGTTATACCCTGAAAAAAATGATGCGGTCGTGACTGTGCAAGATGAGCTTTCGTACGAGAGCCTCATTTCTGGCATGGATGCGCTTTTAGTTTCCGGTTTCGCCGAGATCTCTGTGGCAACCGGAGGCGCTTCCCTTTAAGGAGCTTTTATGGCGATTTACGTACCCGGCAAAAGAGCGCACGGCCGTCGCAGACCCGGAGGTGGACGACGGAGCGCGGTGGTGGCACTTAATATGACCGCGATGGTTGATATGTTTACAGTTCTGTGTGTTTTTCTATTGCAGAACTATGCTACCACCAACAATGTTTTGCCATTACCTGACAAGGTGGATTTGCCCAAAGCTCAAGAGGTCAAAGAACTCAAGCCCGCAAATGTAGTCATCATTGCGACTGACGGAATCATGTTGAATAACACCAAGGTTGCGGATTTCAATTCGGTTAGACAACAAGAGGACTGGTTGATTAAAAGTTTGGCGGACGGTTTGCAATCGTCAATTAGAGAGGGAGAAGCAAAAAAAAGCTCTGTGGGTAATCAAATTCGCTCGGCGGTGAATCAGGCTAAAGGCTCTGGTCAGACTGTCGAGGAGGTTCCTGAATATCGCAAAATCACTATTCAGTCCGACAGAGCGGTGGATTTTCTCACCGTAAAAAAGGTGATGTACACGGTCACTGAAGCGGGCGTTATCGAAATCAATTTTGCCGTATTAAAGAAACCAGAAAATTCAGCCAGCCTCTAACTGGCTTTGAGCACAAAGCGATTTTGGGATTGCTTAATAAGGGAGACAATCTCCTCACGTGCAGAATCATCTAAATTTAAAAAACGAAGCCCAGTCATTCTGGGGCTGACATAGCGGACTTCACCGCTGACTGATACGGGTTTACTCAAAGAAGGAGAGTGCAACTCCAAGGTTACAATTTCAGCTGTTTTGATACCTTTTTCTAGCTGAACGCCGCAGCCTGATTCACTCAGAGTAAGAAGGGGCACAACAACCGTGCCTGAATTCGTGTTGATAATGACTTTACCTTGAATTTCAAGGCGTGGGAACTGCCGCCGATTAGCTCCTAGAGTCGAAAGTAGGTCATGAAATTCGAAGAGTGGTGCCCACTCCTTCAGGCCTTTAGTCCAGATGAGAATATCATCAAGAGCGTCGACGTTACGCAGCTCAGCCACGCGTCCTGCGCGAGCAAAAGGGCCATGAGATTTATTGAGCGGTACCA
>JAYQON010000095.1:0-11673 GCA_038144835.1 Bdellovibrionales bacterium | reverse complement strand
TTTCATAAAAACTCTATTTTTAACGGTTGCTTTAGTTCTCATTATGCAAATTCGCGTTGGCGACCACACCATAGAGGCCCATGCATTGAGCTGGGTAAAAACCTCAGCTGTTGTTAGCCCTCTTAATCATGTCGCTCGCGGAGGTGCAAAGTTACTAAGGGATCTGACCCAGCGTCTATCGAACGGAATGAACAGCCCCGATAAAAAAGAAAAAACGCAAGAGGCTCCCTCAAACTTTCGTTGGGGATTCTGGACTAGCTCAGAACAACCCCGCAAAAAAGATCAGTAGCTTTTGATTAGCGAGAAGTATCTGTTTTTGAATTTGCGTTTGGTCTAGAGCCTTTCGCTGAATTCAGAGCCAGCTCGGCCATTCGGTCATATGTTTTTTGCTCGGCCGTACGCTCCAGGGTGCCTGGCTTCATAGCCGTGCAAGGTACCTTGCTCGTATTGTTGCCACTTTCGCCAGCAAAAACGTTTGCGCTAAAGGTTAAGCCCAGAACTAAAAGATAATGATTTAAATGCATGGGTACGAACTCCTGTTCCATATAGACTTTCATCTCTAAGCTAAAGCCAAAGCTATGCCGTCTCCCTCAATCATTTTATCGCATTTTGGTCGGTTGCAATGTCTAAACTCTGATCAGGTGTATGACTAAAAACGTATTAAATTAGGCCAAAAAATAAATTATGTCTCAACTTGAAACGGCTCAGTCCGAAGTAGAGCGCTCGCCTCCCAAAGACGAAGGAGCTCCCTTTGGCTCAGCGATTAACCTATCCACGATTTTTTTAATTTCTTGCACATTTTGTGTCAGCAGTCCTGTATGGACGTGGTTTCGGCAACTGCCGTCGGCGCGCATGCACTCAACAGAGCCAGCGGCTGTACCCTCTGGTCGTTCTTCTTCCGACTCGTTTTGGGCAGAAACATTTAAGGTGAGGGCCAGTAATGCCAGGCCCAAACTTAGTTTTAAGACTCTCAAACCTTTCATTTCCGTTCTCCCTAGAGCGGTGATTCACTCGTCGCTGGAGCAATAATATCGAGTAAATTATTAAAAATACTCGCCACCTGCACAGCCACGTTTTGCCCTTCTCGACTTTCGACCTTAGCGATTTCTCCGTCAGACTTGTACGACACCTGAATGGTTCCGAGGCCGGGCCGGGAGACAATTGCAGGCTTACCAAATCGCGATTCGTATTTAATCTTAACTAGCTTCTTAGTCTGATCTTCAATCTGTGATATTCGTCCCTGAGCATCATACTTGAGTTTAACTAATTGCCCATCTGAGTTGTCAGCTAATACCAAATTACACTTTTGCGCATCATAGGTAAATTTGGTCCGCACAGTCTTCACCAATTTTGACTGCCCCTTTTTCTGAGAGGGTTTACGAGATTCTTCTCTACCTACCGTGTCAGGAAGCTCATCAAAATATTTAAAAGTCACTTGAGAGACTTTGTTACACAGATTTTTATACTCAAATTCCATTTGCCGTCTTGCTTCGGTCTTGCTTTTGACCAGGCCGTTATCATAGTAGGCGTAATCCGTTTTCTGGTTGTCCCTGAGTATGGAAATGGGTTTTCCAAAAAGCTCATGATAAACAATATCAGTGATTTTACTGTTCACGTCAGTACGAACTCGGTACAGATACACTCCCGCACCATCGGGCCGAGGCCGATGAAAAAATTCGTACTTACTCCGATTAGTAATTTTTTCTCCACATTTTTTTGTCACATTGGACCAAAAATGATTCTTGGGCTCATCCTTGCTTACTTGATAATCGTAAGATTCTATACATCCCTTACGATTGCGAAAGGAAATAACCCAATCCTTGTCTTTGTTGTAGGTCAGCGCCTTGTATGATTTATCGCCGAAATCTATACGCGTGAGATTATGAACATCATCATAACTATATTTGAAAATTTGTCTCTTCGCGTCTCTAACCTCAACAAGGTCTTCCCCCTTAACCACATAACTAGCAACTAGGTTATTAGGTCCAACAATTTCTGAGACCTTTTTATTCAGCGGATTGTATTTAAAATTGAGCTTGCGACCCTGATTGTCGGCGACTGCCTGCAAGTAATTCTTGTCCCAGATCAGCTTCAGATGGTTTTGGTTTTTGTCATACATCGCAGTCATGCGACCGGTGGCTGCATCAAAGAGCTGGTAGGTGCCGTCAGCAAGACTGCGCTTTAATACTCCACCCTTAAGAACCAAGGTTTCCGCTTCACGTCCGTTAGCCAAATAAACCACACCGTCTTCAATTTTACCTTTTATGTTCATGCGTCGACTGAATTCTTCGCGCATGAAATCGTTTTCTTTTAGCTCTTTTTCAAGGCCAGTTAAGTAGTCCGACTTGAGGTCAGGCCGACGACGCTTAATCTCAGAAACGATACTTTTAACGGTCGCATTGATTCGATTGTGGTCAAAGTTTTTAGGGATAAACGTCGATTCAGCTCCTCCGCCACACTCCGTGAGTCTAACATTGCTCTCTGGCGTAATATCAACGCGAGTCTCGTAATCGGAGCACCAGCCAAAGCCAAAAAGGCCATTAAACAGAGACCGACTGTTATAGGTCCGATTTACGCGCAAATCATATCCGATTCCAGGAACCGTCATGTCGACCCAACTCTCAGAATAGTTCGCGCTTTTCATGTCGACGATGGCGCTCGAAACACAGGGCACACCAAGAAGTAGAATAAAAATCGAAGCTCTGGTCATACTCTGATGGTAACAATTTTTTTCATCACAACTAAGCCAATTGCTTGCAAGGTTAGCATTAAGGCCAGGATGACCCAACCTAAGGGCTTGTCAAAAAGGGGCTTAACAAAATTTGGGTCGATGACTAAAAAAATCCCCAATAGAGCCAGCGGGACTAACGTAATAATAATTGCCTGCATGGTTCCTTGTGCAGTCAATGCTTCGATCTTTTTTTCAACTTTTTGCCTTTCGCGTACCGTGCTAGTGATGGTTTGAAAAGTTTCAGCCAAATTGCCGCCAGTTTCTTTTAGGATATTGACGGCAGTAACAAACATCTGCACATCTTGCCGAGGAATGCGTTCACCAAACTCATTCAGAGCCTCTTCAACAGACATCCCCAGTCGTACCTTATTTAGCACTAGACTGAATTCCTGGGAAAGAGGCCCCTTTATATTTTCAACGACTCGCTCCATCGACTGCGTGAGAGATTGACCAGCCTTTATACCATTCGACATGATTGTCATTCCGTCCACCATCTGGTTGACCAATGTGGCACACCGTCTTTCCCAAAGCTGAGTCATAATAATTTTTGGCGCAATCCATCCTAGATAAGTAAATGCACTGCCTAAAATTGTGCCTAGTAAAAAATGTGGCCAGGCCAGCATAAACACCATCAGCCCAACACCAAAGCTTCCAGCCAACATCGCATAGGTCACGCGTTTGCGATCAGTGTCGATAAACATCTTGTCCATTAACGAAAGAACTTCCTCGCGGCTACCAAGACTTTTGCGTTCGAGGTAGGCGATAATTCGCTCCGAAGTGAAATACGAGAAAATAAATACGGAAATACCAAATAGGGGTATCAATATGATTTCGTTTCCCAGGATGAAGCTCACGCACCACCTCCTGAACCAGTCTTCTTAGCTCCGCCGGCATTGCCGATTCGAGGAATGGATGGTGGTTTGGGTCCAGTTGAGGTGTGCGTCGGTTTTTTTACCGCTTGTTCAGAAGAAATAAACAAATTGCGAGGAATATTAACTCCCTTTTGCTCGAACTCTTCGATAAAAGTGGGAATCAAGCCCAAGGCTTGAAACTGTCCGACAATTTTTCGATTTTTATCAAAGCCTTCTTCTTTGAAGCGAAAAATTTCCTGTAGGGTAACAGTGTCTCCCTGCATTCCCACGACTTCGGTTATATACATGACTTTACGTGAACCATCGCTCAAGCGTGAAATCTGAATAATTAGATCTACCGCTCCAGCAATTTGTTCCCGAATAGCTTTCGCCGGTAAATCCATTCCTGCCATCAAGCACAGTGTTTCAAGTCGACTAATCGCTTCTCTCGGAGTATTTGCGTGGACGGTTGTCATTGACCCATCATGACCAGTATTCATGGCCGCCAACATATCCAACGCAGCACCATCGCGACACTCACCGACCACAATTCGATCTGGACGCATTCGCAGCGAGTTCCTAATTAAATCACGAATGCTGACTTCACCAGTGCCTTCCAGATTTGCCGGCCGAGTTTCTAGGCGCACCACATGTTCTTGCTTAAGCTGCAATTCAGCGGCGTCTTCGACGGTGACAATGCGCTCATTAACTGGAATAAAACTCGACATCACATTGAGCAAAGTTGTTTTACCAGATCCAGTGCCTCCGGAGATAATGATGTTTAATCCCTGCTCAACACAAATTCGCAGAAAATCCATCATGGGACGAGTCATCGAGGCAAAGCGCTCCACGTAATCGCGATCAGTGATTCTCTCTTGGGGGAATTTCCGGATTGTTAATGCTGGCCCGTCAATGGAGAGTGGCTCGATAATTGCGTTAACCCGACTACCATCGGGCAAGCGAGCGTCAACATAGGGGGTTCTCTCGTCAATGCGACGGCCAAGGGGCGAAACAATGCGTTCGATCACATTACGTAGCTGTAAATTGCTGGTGAAAGTTACGGTAGACAAGGTTAACTTTCCACTCTTTTCCACATAAATCATGTCACAACCATTGACCATGATTTCAGTAACAGTTGGATCCGCCAATAACTCCTCTAATGGACCTAAACCGAGAGCTTCGTCCAAAGTCTCCTTAATAACTCGTGCACGATCATCTCGACTAAGCCCCGGCGAAAGTCTATCCGTCAATTCCGATATCACTCGCTGAGTCCGGCTTTTTAGCTCGCGAGCTTTTACCGGATCATTCTCGGAATTCATGATGTCCTTTTTCAAATCCATTTCTTTGATGAGACCGTTGTGAACTTGCATTTTCAAAAGCGTCAACGGACTGAGTTCACGTTTTTTTCCTCTCTTGTTATTCTTAGGATCCATCATAGATGGAAGGCCAGACGAGCTCCCCGGCGACGACCCACCACCTGATGCCACAGCAGATTGCTTGGGCATCGCAGAAATCTTCGGTTTTGAGGCGGCCTTCAATTTCTGCAATATTCCACCTGTCAACTTGCGCACAATCTCATGATAAGCAGCTGACATTGGGCTATTTGGCGTGGTTAAGACAAACGGGTTTGATCTCTGCAGAGCAGTTGTCGCAGTTGCATCATCTAGCGGAATTCCCGCCAAAATAGGACGCCGTAAACTCTGACTAATAGCACCCGAATCCAAGCCGCTACGACTCACTTTATTTAAAACCACCTGGATAAATTCCATCGGTACCGAGGCCGACAGCAAGTCATTGACTAGCCTACGCGTCTGATTGACTACCAACACTTCTGGCGTGCTGACCACCAAAATGGCTGTCGCATCCTCAACCAGACCCAATTGTAAGGCATCTAGTTCACTGCCTAAATCGACAATGATGTACTTGAAGTGCTGACTCATCGCCTGTATCTGCTTGCGCAGCAAATCGATTTGAACATTAAAGACTTGATCCGGTCCCAGTACCGCTCCGATAAAATTCATTCCGCTCGGATGCTGGGTAACAAGACTATTGATAGATTGCCCGGTTATCGCCCCAGTAAATCCAGCCAAGTCCATTACGGTTTTTTGAGGCCGTATCCCCGTTATGAAGTTTTGATCTCCACAACTTTTAGGATCACAGTCTATCAAAAGAGTTTTTGCCTTCATTTCTTTCAAAAATGCGTAGGCAAGATTGGCAGCCATTACAGATTTACCAACTCCGCCCTTTCCACCAATCACAGCAATGAGATGTGAACCTTCATGAATTGCCAAAACACTCCCCCGAAAAGGTTATCGGCATTTCGGGGGACAATCGTTAGCAGTTTTATTGACTATCAGTTCTGATCAAGCCGAAACTTTCGCTTAATCTTATCAGAGCCCGCGCTCGCAGAGCTTTTAATTAGCGGCGTAACAAAAACCACAAACTGGCTCTGATTACGACGGAAGTCCTTTGAAGCATAGAGGGAGATTAATGGATTTCTTGACGCTCCCGCCGGGAGTTTATTGAAATTAGTCCCGCTGTCGTTAGATATTAACCCTCCGACCGCAGCGCTTTGCCCGCTACGCACGTGCAACACCGTCTGGATTTCACGACTGGCAGTGAGCGGACCTTGGTCTGAGTAACTAAGCAAACTCTTAACCGCGAAGTTTAGAGCCAATTTCACAGAATCTGAACGTTGCCCCATAATTTGTGGTGTGATGTTGGTGCGAATGCCCGTCTCTTCAAAATTTGTGGAAGGCTGTCCCTGTCCATTAACAACCTGATACGGCAAACGAGTGATAGAATTGATAACGCCTTGTTTGCCGTCTTCAACGGTTACACTAGAGCTTTGTAAAACTCGGGCAAAACCATGTTGTTTAGCCCAATTGAGCTTCGGCAGTAGATTGGATACAGTTCCAGTGATCGTAGCGGTTAGCCCTCCTGGACTGCGTCCACCAGTTGTGAACTCGAGCGATGACCCATCGCCCAAGTCGGGCAGCCACTGAAAACGGAATGACTTACTGTAGTCCTTCTGCAGTTCAACGTAATGCACAACCATCTGGACAATTTTCGATGGTTCGCCCTCAGGTGGAGGACGCACAGCAATTAAATTAATCACCACATCGACTTTGCGTTCGAGCACTTTTTTGTCAGCTACAGCTTCATCGACCACAACGTCGGGCACATACATTTTGGCAACTATCTCGGCCTTATCTTTTTCTTCACGTGAGTTGGCGAAGCCCTCCAAGATGAATTTGCCGTTCACCGCATTGACACGTATCTCTGGATTGCCAATTTTTTTCTCAATAAACTGCGCGATTTTGTTTTGGGCCACTGGGCTCAAAACGACCAGGGTGGTTGCCTGACCTCCATATTGTTTAACGACAGAGTGAATGCGCTTCATATCGGAAGGCAAAAGAATTTGCCCGTCGACTATGACTTTGTTGTTCAAAATTTTGACCTGAATTCCTTCAATACCCTCCAATAGACCTTTCATTTCTCGAGCCACCTTTTGTAGATCTGTCTTGCGGACATCTATGGTTAGCTCGGCGAGTACCTTTTTAGTCGTTGGATGCTTAATGATTAGAGTGCCGACTCCTTGAATTCTCGGATAAAAGCGAAGTGTTTTGGACTGAGGATTCCACTGAACTCGTGTCAATCTACGAAATGTACCGTCTAGCTCAATTTCCGCAGGCAGCTCCTCAAAAGCTTGGTCATGGTTATAGCCAACGGCTAGATTGAGGTACTCCTTTTTCATCCCTCCATCGTCGTCTTGAGCAAATGCAAAAGGGGATACACATAATGCTGTTACTAAATATCCCACTCTTATTAAACGATTTATGATCATTAGCTCCCCTATCCTATAAATCGATGAACGGACCTTTTTTCTTTGGCTTCGCCGGCGGCGGTGGTGGTGGCGGTGGCGGCGATGCCGGTGCTCGCTGCTGAATGTTCATCAGCTCCTGCGAAACCTTTCCCATTAGACTATCAATTGTCGCTTCAGGAAATCGGCGTTTGGTATGATCAGAAGGATGTCTCAACGTGAGAAAAATTGAACCCGGAGATGTAGACAGCAAGAAGATTAAATCTTGCGACTCCTCCGGTGAAGCTTCTACAGTGATTGTTGAAAAATTCATGTCTTCCCGCAGAGAAATGCCTTCCAAGTAGTCGCTAGCACCTGGTCGCTTTTCATAGAGAACCGGCAAATCGTTCACAATGCGTGGGCCAGTGGCTAACACCACCACATCTTGCATCAGCGTCTTTACTTCTTTACGAGCGTTCGTGCCTTTGCCGACGTCTAGGGCAACAATAATGTCCACTCTATCGCCCGGCTTAACTAATCTCGACACCGAGTTAATTTCATTGGCCGGCAAAGATATCGCGCGCTTGCTTGGGGAAACCTGCAATGATAGTCCAGTCAAAGGACTCGGCTTAGTCACTTTTGATTGTAGGATTTGCTCGCCTTCCTTGATTGGTGCCAGAGCAACCATGCCCACAGCGTCTTCTGGATCAACAAACGCGCCGGGCTCAATGAAATCCACTGGCTTTTCCTCAACCTGAAGCATGGTTTCATTGATAGTCTGCATATCATTAATGTCTTTAACAGCAATCACCACTCTTTGTTTTGCGCCAAATTTTTTGGTGAGTTCGGCGCTTTTTTCTTGCGTGTAGCTGTATAACAAAAACACTGCAAAAAAAGCAGAGACTATACTTATCCACAATGTCCTAGTTTCATTCTGATTCACCTTGTTGCTCCTTTACTTTCCACACGCGGCGTTTAAGCAAATTCCATAACCCACCATCACCCAAATTGGGTTGACGGCTATACGTTCATTACGTGGCAATATCTGAAAAATCTGCTGATTATGAATCGAAGGATTGCCGGGGCTCAAGGGCACACTGCTGCCAAGAGCAATAGGCCTTGCGGTGGAAACAAACTTATCACGTTGGTCAGTTTCATGGCCAACGGCATGGTAACGCCATCCTTTACGTGTATAATTCAGCGATGCAGCTGCGTTTAATCCCGTTTGATCCTCTCTAAAAAACGAAAGATTTGAGCGCTGGCGGAAAGTTTCAAAAGCATAAGTCCGAGCGCCGATAGAATGTAAGGTAGCTGTGTGAATAGTTCCAAAAAAGCCTAGTCCAAAACTCATTAGGACTACGAAGATAACAAGCAAAGGGACCGCTTCGATCATGGCCATTCCCTGCTGATTGGCCAAAATTTTGGCCGATTCAATCTGTCTCATATCAGCACCCATTATCTGCTACCGGGTAATAACCCGAAGCACCCGTTCCAGTGCTATAAGCGGCTCCTCCTGAAACCGATAGATTTCTAATTGCATTCCAACGCACGTTTGTAAACTCAATGCACTCGGCCGCAGTGGGCTCACGGCCAAGATATGAGCCAAGATAAGTACGAAATCCAGTTCCAGTCCCATCACCTTCTGGATTCGTGCTGCCAAAAAATGGAATTCGGAAATCCAAAACTGTGGCTGTGAAAGACGTGCCCACTCCCCAAAATTTGTTAACTTTTCCAGCGGCACTCACATACTCAGGAATAAACTGAGTGTGATCTCCGACTTTTGGCTCTGCATCGATCAAATACCAACCATTGGTGTAAAGAGGCTTTAGAACAGGATTATTTATAAGCTCCTTGTATTTTTCATTTGCTCGCTTTTGTTGACTCTCGCGATCCAAGTGTGCCGGCACGTAGTTGCGCGCAGCCGCGAAAGTCACATACTTAGTTAAAGAAGCTATTTAAAGTTAAAAACTCAACAAAAAACGGCGACCCGTAAATCCCAAAATCAACACTAGCGCAAAGAGAAAATCGACTGTAATTAGGCCCCTTTCATTTCTCATCGCGAGGGATCTCCAATAATTGTGATGTGACGATAGTGGGCGTTGGGATGACTTATTGAACTCGCGGTTGGAGGTGCCCAGATTCCATTTTGCAACATCCCCGCAAGATGTTGGAAGGGGGTTTGAATCAGCCGTTTTAATACCTCTTGCTCTTTTAAAAAAGTAGCAGTCAACAGAGTAAAGCCCATAAGCATAACCAGAATTAAAACGGCCTCAGTGATCGCCTGGCCCCTTTGATTTACGAGAGAAGGCTTCATATCGCTCCCCCAGCTCGCAAAAAAGTAAGTTGGGTGAACCATCCCAAAAGTAGCGCAAACGTGTAGGGTATCTTGTGTAGCTGATTAACATGGATTCTCTGGCGAGAAGTTATTTTGTAGGTGTTACGAACCAATGCCAGCAGTTCTTTTTGTAGAGCTGCTCGAGTGAGCCCAAAAAGCGCACCCCAAATAAACGAATAGACCAATGTCCAGAACATGCTGTTGGGGTCAACGGTCAGAGAGAAGACTGCGAAGAGTTTTATGTCACCTCCACCTAAAACTCTTAAAGCAAACAACGGGATAGTCATGATAAGTGCGATCAACATAGCTGAAAAGCCAGTTAGAATTTTATCTAAGCCAGCGAAATAAAATGATGTTAATAGCGCTGTAAAAAAAAGAAATACGATCAAAGCATTGTGGACTTTACGAGAGTACAAATCATCCACGAGTCCTGCGATCAAAATGAAGGTTGCAACAACCCACATCTCCATCACGGCGCTCCTCCGCCTGCCCGAGGCGGCTCCACCCAGTCGACACCTTTTCCATCTCGAGATTGACGAAACCCATCTCCAGTGGAAATGTCGCGCTCGATTCGGGCGCCAAGTCGAGGACCAGATTTCTTCAAGGTTTCAATGGGACCCAAATCCCCGAGAAACGCCCCCAACAATAAAAATGCAAAAATGCCCAATAAGAGCACCAGCTCGGTCGTCATAACCTAAATTCCCCATCTTCCACCTACAGAAGATCGCAACAAAAATAAAAAATCCTTCTACTGAACAGTGAATCCGCCAATGGCGCCACCCAGCTCCTGGAGCTTGGCACTTAAGGTCTCAGTGATTTTGCCCCGAAACAACAGCGCCAGAGCCACAACCACCACCAAAAGCAAAATGTATTCGGTGGCACCTTGGCCGGATTCATCTTTCCACAGTTTTTTCAACAATGATGTGGCTGACTTCATAAGTTCCCCCTGATGATTCATATCGGAGTTTTGGCCTTCCGACATAAGTAGTGTTGTTAGGATTTCGAAGAGAAGACGAACTGCTTTGCCTAGGTTAGCAAAGCGGAGACAATATCTAAACAAAACGAATCACTTCGTCTCACCTTGGGACAAAAGATTCACCCTTTAACCGCCGATAAGTTTAGAGTGGCGTTCTCAAATCGAGACAAGATTGAACTTGCTAATATAGTCACTAACCAGAAAGGCCAAGGGGTCATTGAGTACGTCTTGGTTTTAATTGTGTCCGTGGCTCTTATTCTGGGGGGTGTTTATCAGCTGAATTCTGCATTCAAGACATGGGCAACCAACTACTTCGGCAATTACCTGGCCTGTTTGCTTGAAACCGGAGAACTTCCCACAATTGGTGGAAGTCCCGGCGACAGTGGGCTCTGCAACCAAATTTTCAAACCTTTTAGCCTCGCCGATGGACGTCCACTCGTGGATGGGTATAAAGCACCTGACGCCGGTAACGAGGGCGGGCAGCAAGGCGGCGCCCGAGAACGTGAACTTGCCGGTGGTGGCGGTGGTGGTTCAAGTTACCAAGGAACCCCCTTTCGCTCTTCGATAACCTGGAGGGGTGGGTCCCAAGGGCCCAATCGCATGCGTCCACCAACAGAGACCGGATCCAAAACAGGCGATAATCGCACCGGCGACTATGGCAGCTACGGACGTCTCAACCGAAGATTACGAACAGATCCGATAACGCGCTTAGATAAAAAATTTGCTTTTGAAGGAAAAAAGGACCCCAAGCAAAAAAGCCGCAGCCCGAACCTTGTCAAAAAGGCTGACTCAGAAAAGACTCAAAGGCAAAAGCGAATCACTATAAACCCCAACGACTTTAAAAAAGATAGACCAGCGGCGCCAGATTCGTCGTTTACCATATCAGATTTTATTCGCTTCCTGATCATCGCCGCCATCATCGTCGCCTTAGTAATGTTCCTCGGCGGACAAGCCCTAAAAATCGGCAAATCCATGGAG
>JAYQON010000094.1:0-11747 GCA_038144835.1 Bdellovibrionales bacterium | reverse complement strand
GCTGAGGGACAGGAGGTCTTTGTTCTCGATCCAGAAGATGAATATGGACCCGTTACTAAATACGGATTATATTTTTCTAACCGTAGACAAATGCTGAAAGAACAGTGTGAGATTGTTCGAGGTTCCAGCGATGATCAGCTTCTTTTAAAGCAAGTCATCATAAGATTTAGGCCACAGGTGATTGTAAATTGCGGTGGGGTTAGCATACCACATTTCGTCTCAAGCCATCCTCAAACGGCCCATGCACGAACAGTCATTGGAACTATAAACTTAGTTCGAGTCATCGAATCAATCGATCCAAAGGTAAGACCTCTTATTATTCATGTCTCTTCGAGCATGATCTACGGTGACTTTGATACTGATCCAATGGACGAGACGGGCCCTTGTAGGCCTAAAGAGCTTTATGGCCAGCATAAACTGGAGGCAGAGAACATACTTTTTAACTCCGATTGTGATTGGGTTATTTTAAGGCCGATGGCGATTTATGGTCTGGACGATTTTTACGCTCGCTCACTCAAGGGGTTGGTCTTCAAGGCACTTGAGAGTGGTTGCATACATATTCATAATCCAAGCTTCAAATTAGCACACACCCATGTTGAAGACCTTTGCGAGGCTATACGACTAGCGGCACTAAGTCGTTTTGCCATTCGCCAGGTTTTCAATATTTCTGGAAGTGAGGCTATTTCTTTTGAAGATCTATCAAAGTTGATCACTAAACTTGAACCTAGCTTAACCTGTGAAGTCAATGAATTGAAAAATTCAACTGTTCGTCGAGGAGCTCTGGATATATCCAAGGCATCAAAAATTCTTGGTTACCAACCGAAAATGTCTATTGAAAATGGACTTAAAAATTTGATCAAACATTATAAAGCCACCGTTTAATAGATTCAGATTGATGTATGCTGAAATCAACGCAATTTAAACCATATTCTCGTAATTTATTTCCTAATTTTTTTATTTCTAGCTCTGGATCTAAGTTTTCTACTTTTTGAAACTCCTGTTCCAGCCAATTAAAATCGCCAACATTTCCTATGTCATTAGGGCTCTGAAAGCCAAAAAGTGCACCAGCCCTGGCCCCCCAAATACAATCAATTCCAAATTGAGAATCTCGACCAACACTACACCACACTTCCAACCGTCGATTACTTTTAGGGTCGGGAGCTGTACCAATGTAAGCATTGCTCCGACTAGCTAATTTGGCGGCTTCACGAAACCCACTTCTCCAAGAAGCCAATCGCGAAGAATTGAAGAAGGTCGTAGACGCAACCTCGGGCTGAATTTTAAAACCGTCTGTCGCTACGCTCAGAGTAAAATCTAAAACGTCAAAATTTTTAAAGTCACGCACCATTTGAGTATTAAACAAATGCACTGAACCATAACCGTAAACAAGTCCATTAACTGCATTTAACGACCGGTAAACGTGGACTCGCCTATCTGATGCACCTTGAAAATCCTCAATCGACCAACTGAAGTCGGTCCTTAAACGAAGATCTCCATCAACCGAGAAAAAATGTGACGTCTCAGAGAGCATCGCCGCCGTTACCCATGCCCTTGCAACACCCTTAACTCCGTCTACCCGCTTAGCATTAGGAATTAATTTTAAGAGCGATGCAAAATTCTGATCGGCCTGAGGTTCATTATAAGAAATAAAAACAACATCAAAAGGTGATCGAACCACAAACAAGCGCTCCGTACTAAGTTCAACTTTTATTGTATCTAATAACTGTTCGCGTTATCAATGCGTAGCAACCCAGAAATGTCATCTGTAGCCAGTTCCTGATTGACAAATCTATCACGAAAATAATGGTATTTTAGTCAGATGCAGATGTTCAATGTCTACAACTGTGATGTTTTTTTTATTTCTTACGATGAACCCGATGCGCTGAATCGGTTTGAGAGAATTCAAAAAAAAATTCCTA
Source organism: Bdellovibrionales bacterium (assembly GCA_038144835.1). Lineage (GTDB taxonomy): Bacteria > Bdellovibrionota > Bdellovibrionia > Bdellovibrionales > UBA1609 > JALHOQ01. The sequence goes on along the minus strand of JAYQON010000094.1, from coordinate 9,828 downwards.
ATGTTCGCCATATTCAGGGAGTCAAGGGTTTCAATGCAGCCTATCAGGAATGCGCGAAACTGAGTCGCACCCCAAGGTTTTTTTCGATTGATGGAGACAATGAACTTTTGCCTGAATTTGCAAGACTTGAAGTCGACTTCAATCAGATACCCGACGACGCAGTGGTTTCGTGGTCGGCACGCAATTCGATCAATGGCCTGATTTACGGCAATGGCGGAATTAAAAATTGGCCTCGTGATGTGGCGCTTTCTATGAACACTCATGAGAGCAGTTTGTCTAAACCCGCTTCCGTAGATTTCGTCTTTGAGCTGAAATACTTTAAAATGAAAGAGGTTCTTTCAGTCGCATCCATTCATGAAGATGCCTATCAGGCTTTTCGGTCAGGCCTACGTGAGGGTGTCAAGATGTGCACAGTAAGAGGCGAGCCTCCTCTGTTTAATTTTACTGGCTCTCAAGAGGAACGAAGGAAAACTTTTTTTGCTCATATTTCTCCCGACAACCTCACGCGTCTTAAAATATGGAGCTCGGTTGGCTCAGATGTCCAAAATGGGTTATGGGCCATGCTTGGGGCTCGTATGGGATGTGAAAAGCTTTGTCTTACAGACTGGGATTGGACCTTAATTGGAAACTATGACTGGTTTGATCAATTTTGGTCTGAAGAAATTTGTGGCAAAATAAAAACTGATAAAGATGTTATGGAAAAATTAGATGCCCTAGCCGATCGTTTAGAATATGAACTTGGGCTGCACGTAGTTACAATGACAAAAAAGGATTCCTCTTTTTTTAAAGGGGTTTACCAAAGTCCGGCTCACTTTGGACTCATTTACCAAGACTGATTAATTTCTCTGCGCTTCTGAATTATTCAACTTTGCCACCAATTCAAAACCGCCGGATTAGAAGAGTAAATCTCATCGTAACTCAAACGCCCCTCTTGCCCATCACCTCGACGTCGTCCTACATCCAACAAGTAAGCACGGCCACGCTCAAATTCAGATCTAAAAGTCACTGGCCACTGCTCCTCAAAAGTAGGTCGTTGCTTCAAATCCTTCAAGGTATGCAATAACGCCTGCTGTTTGACGGTTATTATTGGCTCAACTTCAGAAATCAAATCGTCAAGAAAGTCATGCAACACTTTTTTGGGAAGAGCGAGTGGAGACAAAATAACAAAGGGATCGAATGCATAAATCAGCTTCACTTCCATTCGAACATCCAGGCGCAAAGCTTCGGCCAAAAGCTCTCGAACTGAAAATAAACCGGGCAAGGTTAAGGTCACATCAAACATCATGGCCGTTTCTGAACGACCTTGACTAGCACGCACGCCTTGCTCAAAGTTCATTAGCCAACGTTTCCAGTTTAGTCCACTACGGATAAATTCACCAATCCGACCCGCTCCATCGATGGAAGCTGAAATCATGTAGTCCTTGAAATGTGGCAATAAATCACGAAATAAGTTTATGCCTTGACGTTCGATGACCGATAGATTTGTATTGTAACGCGCATACACACGATTCGCAAATCCGAGATCCACCAAATCTTTCATGTAACGCCAATGTTGCTCCCAAAGCAAAGGTTCTCCACCGACCCAATATAGCTCTTCGACGCGACCTTCGCGTATTGCCTGGGCAAATTCAGCATCGATCACCGTGCGATGAAAGTCTCTAATCCGAGCACGAACCGATGGCTCTTTCCAAGGGTCGCGCACTAGATTTACTCTTCCCGCAGAGGCGTTCTCTGCTTCCCAAGCGCTGGAAAACTGGTCTCCACACATTCGACATTTAAAATTGCACGAGTTATCAAAACGATAATCAAAGGAGCGCGGAAGTAAAGTCGTTGCACCCGTTTCGTCGGTCAAAGAGTAAACAGCTTCTTTTAAATGCGGGAACATCTCTTCAGTGAACCAATGCCTGTAGGTCGAAAGCGATAAAACACTTTCGTTACAAACTTGGCACTCAGGCAACTTCTCACCAGCAAGAATTCGCCTACGAACAGAGCGCATATGTTCACCATTCCAATGCTCTTCTAGAGATTTAGGTTCATAGGCGGGTCCGGTTCTTCCAGGCTGATCGATATATTGCTGAACAAATGATGAGCGCTCACGGCTGGCACAGCAAAGACGCCGCTCTGTCCATGGCGATAAATACGTGTGAGTCCAAGGTGCCATGCACAGCGCTGCGTTTTTTTCAGCGGGAACGCGAGAATCACCCACCGCCGTCTCCTTCCGATTCGATAGCCTCATCCCTAAATCTGAAAAAATATAGAGAAAAGGTCAAGCCAAGGCCATCGACACTGTCTTTGTCTCAGGGGATAATCGTAACAATGCAGTGACCATGAGCTCCAGTTCCGCCCTGAGGACCGCCGTTACCAAACTGACCCCCATTACCACCGCCACCACTCGCGCCGCCGCCACCGCCAGGAAAACAGCCCGGTTGACCAGGTTGACCTTCACCGCCGTGACCGGAGTAACCATTAGCACCACCGGAACCACCCAATCCACCCTGAAATGCCGCACCTCCCGCTCCTCCGTTGGTAGAACCTTTTTGACCAGCTGAACCATTTCCAGATTCCGCGATTCCACCTGAGCCTCCAGTTTGAGACAAGCTAGCGCCTTCTCCACCTTGTCCTCCCCCCGCAGCCGCATGGGCTCCAAAACTGGATGCGCCTCCGTTGGCAGCTCTCTGATAACTGCTCGTAGCACCAGCACCGCCAGCCCCGACAACTACACTTTCACTTGCATTCAATAAACTGACGGGTACGGTTTTGACGAAGTATCCGCCGCCGCCGCCACCGCCGCCGCCCCAGCCGGTGCCAGCGCCCACTCCACCGCCACCACCAGCGCCCCAACATTCAGCTTTTACATATCGTCCTACTGCTGGACGCGTATAGGTGTATGTGCCTGGAGCCGAGAATTCAGTGACTATTTTTTCAGTTGATACACCCCAGTTTTCGCTCACAGATCCAATGGTTACCACTGCAAAACGCGCTTCCTGAGCGCTAGATGCTGTCATTCGAATATAAATTGTGCCACCGTTTAGAAGTGAAATTTGGTTCGACCAAGTCAGGTTGTCCGCGCTAATTTGCGCGTCAAATCCTGAAACCACCACCTCCATTGAGCCTTCATATCCAGCAACCTGCGCCTGCGAATAATAGATGGATCCAGGAACTGCTGGTATCACGTCGGAAAAATCTTGGGCAAAGTAAGGTGCACCTTCAACCGTTTGGATCTCTGGTGCAGGCTGAGGGGTCGACTGAGAATTATAAGTCTGTTCCATATCGGGAAGCGGAGCGGCCTGACAGCCGACAAGCAACACAATTGCAAAGGTACCAGTTGCTAGACGCATGAATAAGCTTTGTTTTTTCATATATTAAACTCGCACCTTTTTTTAGAAGCGAACGAGCCTCCCAACTTACTCATTCGCAATCTCTAGGCCATGTGCCAAATTGAATCAGTCGGTAAATATTTGAATTTTGAAGGTATTTGGCATCCCAAAAGCTTATCCTCAAGCAGCTCCTGGTCAGAAACCATACACTGTCAAAAGATTGATGCCCGGCCAACAGGCCAAAACAATTCGTCTCACATCCTTAGATACATGGATATTCCCTGACCAAGATTCATTTGAAAAATGAAGTAGACAAAAAGAAAGCCTAAAAAAGTGCGACTCAAAATAGGATTGATCTCCAGTAGGCCAAAAACAGATTTCTTTTTGTAATTGATAAAGTCAATCAACAGCGTCAATCCCACACACTCAAAAAACATCACCTGACCCGAGGTTAATTGAGTCCAAAATTTGAGCTGAGTTATAGACGCTAATGCATCGATAAATTGAGCCATGGATATTTCGGCATTGAGATTGTTCACAAAAACCATAGCCAATGAAAATACATTAAAGGTGATAACCATACCCAACACCTTTTTAACGCGCGAATCCCCACCCGATACAGAACGCTTGCCGCCTTTCAATAAATGATAACTGATCGATGCACTTGCCAAAATGGTACTGGCAACAAGCCAGCCAATTGTGGCTGCGTGCCATAATCCAAAAAACCACATCGTTATTAAAACATTTAAAAACATCAAAGGCTTCGATCTCATCGCTAGACCGCCAGCACTCTGCATCAATGGAAAAAAAATGTAATCGCGAATCCATTTGGACAAAGAAATGTGCCAACGCCCCCAGAATTCAACCATATTGGAAGAGAAAAAAGGAAAATTAAAGTTAGCTGAAAGACGTACACCCATAAGTAGGGCATACCCTTGAGCCATCAAAGAGTAGCCGGCAAAGCGAAGATAAAGTGAAAATACAAAGGCGTACACCGACAAAAGATAATCTATCCCCTCAGGGGGCAATTGCATGCCCATCGTTTCCTGCCTTGCGCGCGCGATTCGCGCAAAGGGCAATGCAATTTGCGCAAGATTTTCACCAAGAGCCATAATAAAAAAAGCCCCTAGGAATAAGAGATAAATACCCCTTTCCAAATCAGCACCTTTTGGCCAAACCAATTGAGGCCTTTTAACCTGATTTAATAAATCAGAAGCTCGTTCTATTGGCCCGGCCAAGAGCTGAGGAAAAAAAGATACGAAATTGGCAAAGTCGATAAAGCCTGATTCGGCACGAATTTTCTTATGGTAAACGTCGAAACAATAACCCAGAGATTGGAATGTATAAAAAGATAGCCCGACGGGAATCGTTGGCTGAGTTAAGATTTTCAAGGACATACCGAAAAGCCCCAATGAACTCACTAATAGATCAAAATATTTGAAGCTGAACAATATACCCATTTGAACAACAACGCATACGCAAAGAGGCACATAGCGATAAGCTCTACTTTTTTCTATGGCAAGCGCAGAAAAATAAGAAACCGCCGTCGATAAAAAAAGCAAGGGTAAGTGTCTCGGCTCCCAAGAGGCATAAAACAGATAACTAGCCGCCAATAAACCTATGCGCGTATATCTTGAACCAAGCCTCAAAAAAGTCAGAATCGTCAGAAAAAAAATAACGAACGCGAAAGAATTAAGAAGCATTTTCAGGCTTTGGGGTGCCGGATATGTACTCTGACAGACTTTTTATGTCCTTGATATTGGCTTCTACCATTGTCGCTAAGTTTAAACGCTTGCCGAAGGTCTTTTCTGCGAAATTTACAAAACTCACGATCATGAGAGAATCCCAGACGCCGTTGGTAAAAAGATCGTACTCATCATGCAACGTATTGGCGTTCAGACCGCTCTCTGCCTGAAGAAAGCCTCTGATCGCTGATTTAACTTTGCTTTGTTCCACCGCTACCAATGCTAGGGGCCGGTTAAAATCGTGTCAATGGTTTTGGCATGCAAGCCCCATGGACATAAGCTATTCTCAAGCGATGAAAAATAGACTGATTATTATTGGAGCCGGCGCTTCTGGCTTAGCTGCGGCAATAGCTGCCGCACGCAAGGGATTGCAGGTTGACCTGATTGATCGGCGAAAGGGTGTTGGAGGAACAGTAGTTCATGGCTTGATTCACAGTCTGGCTGGTTTTTTTGATCTTGATGGAAACCTTATTGATTCCTCTCTGGCCCTAGAGTTTTGCCAACGCATGCGGGGGGAAAAACGCAAGATTGGTCGCTACTGGGTCTTGAATGTTGACCCTAACGTTTACCGTCTCAAAATAGAAAATTGGTTGGAGGAATTGCCGAATATTCATATTTACCTAGACACAACAATTGAAGGATTGGAATTGCGCAATCAGAGCGTCGTGCAGATACAAAAACGTGGGCTTCACATTACTGACATTGTCCATTGCGAGGCCGCACAAATCATAGACGCTACTGGTAACGCCGAACTTATAAAAATGGCGATACCATCACTTTACCAACCAGCTGAGAAAAATTCCTACGGCTTGGTGTGGCGCGTAGTAGTTCTCGGAAAATTGAACGCAGACCTAACTTCACGCATACGCATGAAGACCAAGCTAGAGGCTCTCCTTCCATCCAGCCTGCAAAATCGCGTCAGCCTTTGGATAGATACCGGACTGACTCACAACGAATTATTCATCAAACTGAATTTGTCGGAGCCGAATGACGCGCAAATTTGCATTCCTATCATCGAAAATCGCTTAGCAACCCTTCTAGGCTCCGACATTGAATTGGTTCATGGCGATCTTTGCTTGCGAAGTGGAGGACGCTTGAAAGCTCATCATCAAATCAGCTCACATATTGACAGTGCTTTTTTTCAGGTGGCGTGGCCCTTTGAAATTTGGTCGGGACATAAAGTCGAACTATCGCTTCCAGAGACTCTTCCCTTTCGTCTATCGGTGAATCATTTACGCGTTCCAGGGGTAAAAAATTTTTGGGCCACTGGCAAGAGTGCCGGAATACCTGAGCCTTATGGAAGCGCAGCGCGTGTGGTTGGATGTTGCTGGGCCATGGGTGAGCAAATGATCGAGACAATAGTGAGTAGCAATGCCCACTGATCGAGATAACGTTTACTACCACATACTTGAACGCTGGAAATCAGACCCAAATGCGCTCGTTTGTCATGACTTCAATACAAACCAAGATTGGCGGGCAGAGCATTTCATCAAATCTACAAATTTTCTTTCGGATTATTTACTTAAGTTTATCGGTAACAAAAAAAGAGTTATCGCTCTTAGTTTGCATAACAGCCCCGAAACCATCATTTGCGTAATGGCCCTATGGAAGCTTGGGCATATCGTGATGCCTTTGCCAATCAGTTTAAGTCAATTCGAAGTCCAGGCAACACTGGAACGAGCGCCTGTTGCCGGGTGGATTCACACAGAAAGATACCAACATCTTGGCCGTGAAAATTTAAAATTGCCCTTGAACGGGCTACAGCTAAGTCTTTTTGCAGAGAAAAGAAAGCCAAATTTTCCTTGCGCAAAGACAGCCTTTATTCGTTTCACTTCAGGTACGACACAGGAAGCAAAAGGCGTTTTAATATCGCACTCAGCGCTCATGCAAAGATGCCGGAGTTTCTCTATTGCTGTGGGTCTGACGTCAGGACAGGGGGCGGTTTGGAATCTAGATATGTCTTACCATTTTACCACCAGTATAACTTCGTTTTTGCTGAATGGCGTTTGCATTTTCTTGGGATCATTACTTATTCCATCCAAGTTTTGGCAGCTGTGTCGCCGCGAGGTTGATTATGTTTTTGCTTTACCTTCCTTTTATGACAATCTTTTAGATTCGATAAAAGGCTGTGATTCCCTTGAACACGTCAATTTCTTTTCCACGGGCCTAGCTCTACCAGTAAACTTAAAGCAGTCTCTTAAAGAGCGACTACACATAAATATCCGAAATATGTACGGTGTCATTGAAGTCGGCATTCCCATCATTAGCCAGCTAAATGGACCGATGGTGGCCTTAGGTCATTTAGTGGCTCCATATCAAGCTCGCCTTGGCGAGCCAAAGAGCGACGATTCTGAGGTTCTTTTTTTACAAGGTCCCGGAATGTTTGATGGGTACCTAATGGCTCCAGATTTTGAATTTAGGCCCTTTGTGGATGACTGGTTCAATACCGGAGATCTTGTGCTGCAAGATGCCGGGGGAAACTTTTTTCTGAACGGACGGAAAAAAGAGATCTTGAATATTTCGGGCGTCAAATTTTTCCCCTCGGAGGTCGAGGAACGGATTAATGCTATCCAAGGAGTACAAGCAAGTTGTGTATTCATTCGCGCTGACTCAAATGGTCAGCAAGAGCTCGTTGCCTTCATTGAAGCTGATTCTGCGCTGGTTGATCTAAACCTAAAAGAAATATTGCTGGCCCAATTGGGTAGACTAAAAACACCAACGGCGTTCCGTCGCGTACGCCCAATACCCAGAACTGAAAGTGGAAAAGTATTGCGTGATTTTGCCCGCCTCTGTTTACAATGGGACAAATTCCCGACGGACGATGTGTAATGAATCAAATGCGAAGACTTATTTTGTCAGCTCTGCTTATTGCAATTTTAATCCTGATCTCGGGTGAAATTTTGCTGAGAACTAGCTCGACATTTAACGATTGGGTTTATCGAAACTCAATGCCACTGGTGTCTGATAGTTTCCGCGTTACCTATCGTCTAAAAAAGGCGCAACATGATCATGCAGCGATAAAGGTAGCATTTCTTGGGAGCAGCGTCACCCGAGATGGAGTCGATCTTAAGCTTTTTAGAAAAACCTTTCCAGGTGTGTCATTTTATAATCTTGGTGGAAGCCAAAAAATGCCGGTGAATGAGCTTTCACTTTTAAAACAACCTCACCGTACAGATTTTAATTATTACATTTATCCTGTGTCGCATGTTGATGCAGTCAAATTCCAACTGAAAAATTCCGTTCCCCTGTATCCAAATTCAGAGAGCATGATCCAGATGCTCATGAATACGGATTTGTCTCAATTAGAGGATGCAGGCCTCAGTCTATTTGTTTGGACCACCTTAGCCCGTTTCAGTCAAATGATTCGCTTTCGCGAGACACTCACGGATTCCTTTCGTAGGGCTTTCTTTGCGACTGCACTGCCTGTCGATTTTGATTTTTTTTGGAGGCAAGATCCGATTTTAGACCCCATCCAACTCTATTCAAAGTGGAGGCACATGGGGCAATCTGATAAATCACTTGAAGATGCAATCAATTTGAACAGCTCAGCTATGCAGGAATTGGTAGACTTGATCGCAACGCACAACGCTCGTATTTTGATATTTGAGCTGCCCGGTGCCTGTATTGGTCAAACCCTTGATCCAAAAGGGCGCGTGAGATCTCTACAACATAAATTTAACGTTAAATTGAGAGAGATCGTGAGATCTTCGTCAAATGCATCACTGGTGCAGGCCCAAGACTTCCAATGCCATGATTACGCCGAAGTTTTTCATCCTAACCAAAGCGGAAGAGAAAAGTTGTTCAAGCAGATCGAACCGACTTTAAGAATTTGGCTCAACTCACCGTCCAGTTGATGCTAACCGCGACTATGCTCTTGAAACACATCACCGTTTACTGGCACTTGTAACGACCAATCTTCATTAAAGCCGGCGCACTGCATGGAGCATTTGCTCCGGTGATGTTGTAGCAGTAGGAACCCAGAGGCGAGGATCTTTAAAGTATCGGCAAAAATAGATCTGCAGTGGTAAAATTGGCGACGTTATTAAAGAATAATGACTTAAACCTTTTGAATATAGATCGTAGAATTCGATTCGCTTTGAGAAATCAAAATTGTCTGCCTGCCGTTCATAAAATCTTTGCTCTCAGATTGCCAAAAGCAAGCTCCACAAAACGTTCTTGAATTCGATACAAAGACGATGGCCATTATACTACCAGCGGTTGCTTATGATTTTAAGGGCATTACCGATATCGCTTTCGAGAATTGACTCTGTTAGATCCAATTGCTGTAGAGTTGATATCCCGTGACACAAAGTCATTCGCTACAGATCTCAAAATTAAGCAGGAGCTCTGCAGTTGACCCCAATAAAAAAGACCATTTTTGTTTACAGATTATTGATCTAACTCCTGAACTGGCCTCTCTACTTCCATGACATCCTTGACAAGATCCTTACTGGTGTCTTGGGGAGAAATTTTTGCTGGGTCATAGGTTTCATATTCTTCTTCTGAGGGCTTCTCCTCATGAATAACCGTGGTGCGCTTATCATCTTTTGATGTTCGCGGCCGACTGACTTTTCGCATTTGAACATCCACTGCCTCTTGGGCCGACTCTTCAATCGCAGCAAAAGAAAAAACAGCCCGCAATGGGCGCTGAGAACCAAAAGAGGCCTCCAGGTGATTTGCATCAACTTCTGGGAACTGAGATCTCGGATCTATCACCTGAAAATCAAGAAGCCCGGCATTTTTATACCAAATATTAGGGACAAAGT
>JAYQON010000093.1:0-11893 GCA_038144835.1 Bdellovibrionales bacterium | reverse complement strand
GGCCGGAGGATTCACCAATAGTTTTTCTTCTGGATAGTGGCTATCGTGACGCATGCGTGCTCGCGCGCGGGGCTCTGTCAACGCCCTTTACTAAAGCCCCAATGCAAGAAAAAGCTGGCTCAACGAAATGGCGATGACAGCCCACACAACGACGAATGTAACTACGCTTGTCAACCAGAGGGCAGCAGTTCGATAGAGCCTTCGCATGACTGAACCTCTCTTCGCATACATAACGCCTGAAGACTGATAAGGGGAAGGCATCGTCTTAGGTGATTCCCCAAAACGCCCAGAACGCCATGAATGCATCGGTGAGTTCAAAGTATTCAAGAATGTGAAAGAGGTAAACGCCTGCGTGATGCCCTATGGACATGCTTGGGGGAAGAATAATGAAAAACCAAAGAAGCGCTTCTACACCGGGTGGGAGTCTGTCAAGGCAGCGATGAATGAAGTAAGGAATGCGTCTTAGTTTTAATGCGGCCATGGGTGAGTCCTTATTAGTGTTTTGATCGTTGAATTATTAAGCTCAGGTGGCTCACCTAATGATCTTGTCGATCTTTAAAGTGGTACATCTGGCCGGTCTTTTTGTGCCAGGAATACTACTAAGGGGATTTTTTATGGAGCTTGTGATTGAAGTGGGTTTACTCTGTGGTGTCTCATTCGGCATCACGTACGAGCGACTTCAGAAACACACACTTTTTGTTGACTTCTTTTTTCTTCGTCTAATGCTGGCCTACGGACCAGAAGCCTCAGAAGCGACAATCTAGAGCCATACTGAAAAATTGCACCCTAGAGGATGTTGAATGAGCTTGTTTAAGCGATACATTCCTGCAGATATTGATGAGTCCAGTGCGCGTTTCTATAACCTAAACCCCATGGAAGTACCATCAGGGCTGCTGTCGAAAAGCCAACTTGAGCGGATCTCAAAGTTGCCCAAAGAACAGCGAAAGGCCTACTGGTGGTTTCAGCAGTTGGCGGATCAAAACTACGAAAATCAGCGCTTGGCTCTTAAGGATTAGTGCGTCGCACGACGAACCGATATTCTTCGTTTTTGTTTAAAGATACGCTTTCGTGTATTACCTAAAGAGCAGCAACACCTATTGCTCAATATAGCCAAGAACAACATCAAGAAGACTGCGAATTGTCGCCTGTGCTTGCGTAGCGATTATCTCATTGTACGTAAAAGGAAAAACCTCTTCCATATAAGCTGCCTGGGCTAGCTCTAATTGGATAGCTTGGATGCCATCTTTTGGTTGACCATAATGCCGTGTTATAAAACCGCCCTTAAATCGACCATTCAATATGGCTGAGCCATAGCCTGATCCGTTCGCGACCTCGAGAAGCGCCATCGACAATTGTGTATCACAGCTCTGCCCATTTGCCGAGCCTAAATTCCAAGTCGGCAATGTGCCCTCAAAAAAACGAGGGACTTGAGAGCGAATTGAGTGTGCATCCCATAGCGCTACTCGACCGTGAATTTCATGTAAGCGCCTCAATTCTTGACAAAGACGTTCATGATATGGATTCCAAACTGCATTGATCCGAGCCTCGATTTCAGTTTCGGATGGTTGTAATTCTTCAGTTAAATACAAAGCCTCCCTACCAAATGTATCGATTGGACATAAACCCGTCGTATCCTGACCAGGGTATAGATTCTGATTGTCCGGCGGACGATTTAGGTCAATCACGTATCTTGATTGCGTAGCAATTAATAAGGAAGCACCCAAATGAAAAGCAAACTCATAAAGCCGCTCTAGGTGCCAGTCCGTATCTTCACGCTTTAAAGCAACGGAAGTCAGCTTTTTCTCCAGGTGCTTTGGAATTCCGATACCAACATGAGGAAAGGAAATTAATAAAGGCCGTGAACCTGAAATGAAACGAAATGGAGGTTCATCAAGTTGAAATTTCATCTCAGAAATTCTCCAAAAGTTTCTGACGAACATTTGCGAAATTAAAAGCAGCCTCGTCGTGCAGAAGATGGCGACCATGTTCGGTGCAGCAGAGCCCCCCCACCCATACTCCGTCAATCGCAGAGTTACGACTACTCGCAAAAACATGGCAGGACAACATCATGTCCGGAGCTAATCCTGCTAAGGCGGAGTGTTTTTCATCCAAGACTAAAAAGTCCGCACGCTGACCAACTTCAATACCACGAAGGGCACGGCCAGATGCCTGCGCGCCACCGACAACTGCATTTAGCCACATCGCTTCTGCGACCTGACTGCGAGAGGATGTAGCCCCAATATTTCTTCGGTGCTTAAATAATCTCTGACTATATTCCAATTGAAGCAAGTCTTCGCTAGGATTGACACAGACATGGCTATCGGACCCAATTCCCCATATCCCACCTTCCTCTTGCCATTGCTCAAACTTAAAAATTCCATCACCTAGATTTGCCTCCGTGGTAGGGCACAGTCCAGCAACAACACCAAGCTTTGCCGCCTTCGAGCACTCAAAGTCATCCATATGGGTGGCATGAACTAGGCACCATCTGCTGTCCAGAGGCTGGTTATTGAGTAACCACTCTACAGGTCGAGCCCCACTCCAAGCCCTACAAGCATCGACCTCTGAAACTTGCTCCGCGATATGGATATGAATAGGTGCGTTCGGATCTAGCTCACTGATACCCAAAACAAGTTCACTGAGACTTTCCGGAGATACCGCGCGCAATGAATGCGGTGCTACTCCTAACCTTCTCTGTGGCCCCACAAATTTACTCTTTAGGCCATGTAATAGATTCAGCAGGTTTTCTGTCGAGCGTATAAACCGACGCTGCTCTCGGCTTGCTGCCTGTCGATCGAACCCGCCATACTGATACAACACTGGTAACAAGGTGATGCCGATACCAACACGCCCAGCGGCTCTGAGCAGAGAAGCGACTAGCTCATCATCTTCAGAATAGGCTTGGCCATCAAAATCACGGTGTAAGTAGTGAAACTCACAAACGCTCGTATAGCCTGCCTCAATCATCTCAATGAATACCCAAGCCGCAATAGTCTCTAATTGCTCTGGTGTTAGCTTCAGTGCGAAGCGATACATCAACTCTCGCCAAGACCAAAAGCTATCATTGGGCTTACTACGGTACTCGGTTAATCCCGCAAAAGCTCGCTGGAAGGTGTGTGAATGCAGATTTGGTATACCGGGTACAACCGGACCTGCCGTCAAATGGACAGATTGATCTGCAAATGGAGGGACTACGCCAACTTTTATATCTATCCAATTTCCATCAAGGTCCCATACCAAAAGGACATTTTCTTCCCAACCAGTTGGCAACAAAGCAGATTTAGTAAAAATAGCGCGAGGTCTACTCATTTTATTTCGTCAAAGATCTGACCTCGTCGAACAACTCTGCAAGTTGGTTGGTCACCCACCCAATACGCCAACTCAGCGACGTCTGAAAAATTCCATAATACAAAGTCTGCTGAGCCACCCACCCGCAGACTTCCTAAAGATTCTTGCATACCCAACGCTCTCGCCGCATGACGAGTAACTCCCGAAAGAACCTCTGGCACAGTCATACGAAACAAAGTGCAAGCCATGTTCATCATTAACAATAAGCTCAGCACAGGTGAGGAGCCAGGGTTATGATCGGTAGCAATAGCCATTGGCACACCGGCTTCACGCAAAGCTTCTATCGGCGGCGGATTAGTGTCTCGCAAAAAATAGTAAGCCCCTGGCAGTAGAACAGCTACGGTACCAGATTGCTTCATCGCAAGAATAGACTCTCTATTTAGGTACTCCAAATGATCAGCAGATAGCGCTTGATATCTGGACGCCAAGGCAGCGCCACCTGTATCGGAGAGTTGCTCCGCATGTAACCGAATCGGTAGTTTTAAAGACTTAGCTGTGCGAAAGACTTGTTCTGTCTCAGCTACAGTGAATGCGATTTTTTCACAAAAAACATCAACAGAATCAATCAAACCTTCCTCAGCAAGTGCCGGCATCATTTCATTACAAACATAGTCTATGTAATCGCCTGAACGCCCCTCAAATTCAGGTGGTAACGCATGTGCCCCCAAGAAAGTTTTGTGTACAAACAGGTCATATTTTTCTCCGAGCCTTTTTGCGACGCGCAGCTGGCGGCGCTCTACTTCTATATTGAGTCCATACCCGGATTTAATTTCGATTGCACAAACACCCTCATTTAAAAGTCTTTTTAGTCGATACTCAGCGCTTGCGAACAACATCTCCTCGCTGGCCTCTCGAGTAGCGCGAACAGTTGACAAAATGCCACCACCTGCTTGAGCAATGTCTTCATAACTAGCTCCGGACAAGCGCATAGAAAATTCATTGGCTCGCAAGCCCCCATAGACTAAGTGAGTATGACAGTCGATTAGTCCTGGAGTCACCATCGCTTGATTTCCATCATGTCGATTCATCGACTGATAACTCGGCGGTAGATGCTCCCACAAGCCAAACCAAGAGATCAATCCCTTTTCAACAACAATTACTGCATCTTCTACCAAGCGAGAACCGACATGTATAGCCTCCGGGGCGATTCGAAGGTTTGTCCAAACACCGTCGGCAGATATGCTGGAACTTTTATTTTCCCCGTAGAAAGAAAGACTCATGTTGGCTCATTCTTTGTTATTATCACTAATAAGACGACTGCTCCTTGGTCCGTATTGATAGAAATCTGTGTGTTGGCCTCGTCGCACCACCAAACTCCTTGACCCTGAAAAAGTTCAAAGGGAAGGCTATCGTGTTGATACCCAAACGCACGGCCGTGACATACATACAAAGTTCCTTCAGAGGACATTACGTTTACTTGCCTGTCATCTTCCAGAACTAGTACTTCCGCCTGACGCTTAGTTTTTCTCGTGATTACATTAAAGTCGGTACACGAGTCACCTTTCAAGTTGCAGTGGGTTACCTTGTCACCACAAAACCTCCATGGTCTGTATAGATGGACCAACTCATGCTTAAGACCTAACTCGCGTTGCTCTAGCAACATGCCCGAACCCTCAAGTAAGGTGATCACACGGTCACATCCCGAGAAACAGGAAAAAAGACCTGAAGCGTGTATATCAGCAATACTGACTCGCCAATCAAAATCGTCCCAACTCGCGCCAGGAGGGTAAGAAATGATCTCACGGGTTAAGCCGGCCCCGTTTTTCCATAAACGGCGAGTCAATTCTGTGATTTCGAACTGCCGCACTGCCACTTATTAAGCCTTATGCAATCATTGGTAATTTCAAACCAAATTTCTTAGCCGTAGCAATTGCCTCATCATAGCCTGCGTCAGCATGACGCATTACGCCTGAAGCACAGTCATTCACTAAGACACGAGCTAAGCGTCTTTCTGCGGCTTCACTACCATCTGCAACAATGACCATGCCAGAGTGCTGAGAGTAACCCATGCCAACACCACCGCCATGGTGAAAACTCACCCAACTTGCACCACCCGAAGTATTTAGCAAAGCATTTAGAAGAGGCCAATCGCTGACTGCGTCGGTTCCGTCTTTCATGGACTCAGTTTCCCGATTTGGACTCGCCACAGATCCAGTATCTAAGTGATCACGCCCTATAACGATGGGTGCTCTCAACTCCCCTTTGCGAACCATCGCATTAAATGCAAGTCCGGCTAAATGCCGCTCCCCAAGACCCAGCCAGCAAATACGCGATGGTAAACCTTGGAAGTTGATGCGATCCCGTGCCATATCTAGCCAACGCTTAGTGTGATGGTTATCCGGAAACAACTCTTTTATTTTTGCATCTGTCTTAAAAATATCTTCGGGATCGCCCGATAATGCAACCCAACGAAAGGGTCCCTTGCCTCGGCAAAATTGTGGGCGAATATATGCCGGTACAAAACCTGGAAAATCAAATGCATTTGTCACACCTTGGTCAAATGCCACTTGACGAATGTTATTACCATAATCTACGGTGGGAATGCCCATGGCCTTGAAATCCAGCATTGCGCGAACATGAATAGCGCAACTCTTAGCAGCAGCTTCAGTCAGAGCTGCATGCTGACTTATATCGGCTTGAGCAGCTTTCCAATTCTCTACGCTCCAACCTAATGGTAAGTAGCCGTTGATTAAGTCATGTGCTGACGTTTGATCGGTCACTAAATCCGGCCTTATCCCTCCCTCTTTTGCTCTTCTAGCAATTTCTGGAATTACCTCTGCAGCGTTTCCCAACAAGGCAATAGATATTGCTTCTCCTTTTGAGGTATGTTGTTGAATCAGCTTTAGAGCATCATCAAGGTCCTTAGCTTGTTTGTCGACGTATCGCGTCCTTAATCGAAAATCAATGCTGCTCTGCTGGCATTCAACAATAAGAGAGCATGCCCCAGCGAAAGTTGCCGCCAAGGGTTGCGCACCGCCCATCCCGCCTAACCCAGCAGTCAATACCCACCTACCCGTAAAATTTCCAGCGTAATGTTGTTGTGCTGCTTCGACGAAAGTTTCATAAGTCCCCTGAACTATGCCTTGGGTTCCAATGTAAATCCAACTACCAGCAGTCATCTGCCCGAACATGAACAAGCCTTTTCGATCAAGTTCGTTAAAGTGGTCCCAGGTCGCCCACTTAGGTACCAAATTTGAATTTGCGATTAATACTCGTGGAGCATCAGGATGCGTCTTGAAAACACCAACTGGTTTACCAGATTGAATCAATAGCGACTCATCGTCGTTTAGCTCTTTAAGGGAGTTGAGTATCTGGTCAAAGCAAGCCCAGTTGCGAGCCGCCCTCCCAATACCGCCATAGACGATCAAGTGCTGAGGATTCTCTGCAACATCTTGATCTAAGTTATTTTGAATCATGCGGTACGCAGCTTCGGTTACCCAGCTTTTGCATGAGAGCTCTGTTCCGCGTGGCGCGCGAATTTTTCGAGTTTGGTCGTAGCGGACATCAGTAGTCTGAATCATTTATCTACCTCTAGTAAGAATAGTTTATTTAACCTTAGATTTAAGGCCCAAGTACGCGCAGTCAAAGTCTGGGTCTAGCCTCGATTTTTCAGCGCTTCCCTGCCAAACCGTATAACCCGATTCCAATACACAAATGTTATCCGCAATACCTAATACACGTTCTGTATTTTGCTCAACTAACAATATTGTCATACCATCATCACGCAAGTGTTGCAACGCCGTGTAGCAAAGATCAATGATTTTAGGCATAAGGCCCAAAGAAAGTTCGTCTATCAAAAGTAGCGTAGGTCTAGCCATGAGTGCGCGCCCGATGGCAAGCATCTGTTGCTCACCCCCAGAAAGATTGCCAGCTAGAGAATGGAGACGATCTCCGAGGCGAGGGAATAAGTCCAACACAAGCCCTCGATCGCGCTTGAAGGCACTTGAGGGTTGTGTCATTCCACCAACTCTTAGGTTATCCTCAACGCTCAGGTCTTTAAATAAGCGACGCCCCTCGGGCGACAAAGCCATTCCTCGGCGAACCCGTTCTGCCGGAGAAAGTTTTGAAATATCCTCGTCGTTCAAACGCACCGAACCATTCAACATCTCCACGTGACCTGCCAAACACATCAAAGTCGAAGACTTGCCGGCTCCATTTGCTCCCAGCAAACCGGTAATCGTGCCCCGTTGAAGATTTAGGTTTAAACAGTGCACAGCCACAAAAGCTCCGTACCCGCATGACAAGTTCCTTAACTCAAGCATGTACGGCTTCAAGTTCGTCGACTGAAGATCCCAAATATGCAGCGCGCACCAGTTGGTTAGACATTACAGTTGCCGGTTCCCCCTGGGCAATCTTGGCACCGTTATCAAGCACAATGAGCCTTGAGCAGACCCGCATCACTTCCCCAAGATTGTGCTCAATCAATACAACTGTTACTCCTTGTGAATTAATGTATTGAATAGTTTCAGCTAAGGCTCTCGCCTCATGCGAGTTCAGGCCCGCAAGTGGCTCGTCCAAAAGAAGTAACCGGGGATTGAGTGCCAATGCGCGAACCATCTCTAGGCGTTTAAGTACCCCTAAAGGCTGCGTCGAAGGCATTTCGTCAGCCAAATCCGCGATTCCGACTTTTTCTAAAAGGATGCGTGCACTAGCCCTTTCAACTTCACTGTCTCGGTGCATTAGAGCTCGCCATGGCTTTTCGGTTTTTATGGCTCCCGCGGCTAGGGCTACATTGTCGATGAGGCTAAGTTCCCTAAAAGGTCTTACCAATTGCTGCGATAGCGCCAGTCCAAAACGAATACGTTGGTGTATGGCCAAGCCATTCAATGAGTTCCCGTCCAAGACCACATTGCCGGTTATAGGCTTCACTACCCCCGTAATGGCACGCAAGATAGTGGTTTTCCCTGCACCGTTGGGGCCAATTAAACCTAGCAATTCGCCCCCAAAAACCTCAAAAGAAACATCATTTAGGGCGGTCAAGCCACCAAACCGAACCGTCACATGCTGCACCTGTAATAAGGGGACTCGATTATTCATGTGTCTCGCCTTCGTTTGGTTATATACGCATATAACTGAGACACAAGTGAAGCCATTCCACCTGGAAAGAACCGAATCATTACGAACAAGAGCCCGCCGTACACTAATAATTTATAGTCACCAATAAACTGAAACCATGCGGGCAATGCTGACAAGATCGCTGCAGAAAATATTACGCCGGGAACTGATCCAATGCCTCCGAAAACAACCATAGAAAGCACTGTTACTGACTCTACAAAGCCAAAACTATCAGGGCCAATAAAGCGTAAGTGATGCGCATAAAACGAACCAGCTAAACCTGCCAGAGCTGTTCCCAAAGCAAATGCCACTAATTTATAACGTGCAGCGTCAATTCCCAGAACCCTCATAGTATCCTCGTCTTCAGCAATACCTTGGAATACTCGGCCCATCCATGAGTGCTTGATGTAAAGGCACAAGATGACCATAAGGCTAGAACACATCAAAGCCAGGATCATAAAACCAAGATTCCCAAAACCATGGTCAGGGAAAGAGGAAAGGCCCAATTCGCCACCCAGAATATCCTGCTGACGAATGACACCCACGAATAAAAACCCAACGCCCATGGTGGTGATAGCCAGAAAATCCTCTCGAACGCGCAAAGACGTAAATCCAACAATCACGCCCAACGTGGCTGCGCTCAACATTGCGAATGGCAACGTCACCAGGAATGAAAATCCCGCGCCGCTTAACAATGCACTAGTGTAGGCGCCAACACCTAAAAAAGCCGCGTGCCCCAAACTTATCTGCCCACAGAACCCGGTAATTAAATTCAGCGAAAGTGCAAACATGACGCTGATGGCCATAGTTGTAACTATTGAAATTTCATAGTTCACGCTTTCGCCTCACGTTCTCGAAAATAGGCCTTGAGGACGAAACATCAGCACAGCGATCAGGAACGCAAATGCTATAGCGTTCCGGTCTAAGAGACTGCTAAGGTAAATCGTACCGAAGGCTTCAACGACACCTAAAGTCAAAGCTGCGACCAGAGTCCCAGGGACCGAGCCAAGTCCACCCAAAACAATTATTGCCAAAGCCTTATAGGAAGGAACGCTCCCCATCGTGGGCTCTACCAAATTATTTAACAATGCCACCCAAACGCCTGCGAATCCGGCTAACGCTGAGCCAACTAAAAAATTAATATTACGAACCAATTCAATTGAGATCCCAAATGACGAAGCCATTTGGGGATCACTCACTGTGGCTCGGCAGGCTACACCAATTCGCGTATAGGCCTGCAGCCCAGCTAATATCCCGATAATCATCGTCGAAAGAAGTATCACCAATACCTCGGCGAGCTTGAACCGCAATCCCCCAAACAACTCGATAGGCGTTTGCAGGAACGGCTCTGTGAATGAGAATCCCTGCGCACCAAACAAAATGCGAAAACCTTCTTCTGCTGCAATAAAAACGCCAATAGAAGCGATCAATGCAACAAACGGTGGCTGTTTCAATAAGGGCTTATAGGCGAGGTGATACATTACAATGCCAGCGCTGCCAGCTACCACTGAAGCAGCGAAAAAGCCTAACGTTAAGCTACCAGTAAAGTTACAAACCAGCACCCCGATATAGGCGCCTAAGGTAAATAAGGCTGCATGCGCAACATGCACGATTCGCAGGAGCCCGTAGACCAAGGTTAGCCCTAGCGCAATGAGCGCGTAGATGCTACCTTGGACTAATCCTTGAGCGGCGAGTTCTACGAAGAGCATTGCCGCCAGTTTGGTTTACTTGGTCGGGGGAGCTAATAAATCCGGATCGGAAATTACTGAGTGGCGATGAAATGCCTTACCCTTGACTACTTGCACCTGAATATCCTTCTTTACTTCATGCAAATTATTGAAAGATAAGGTGCCAATAGGCGTGACATAAGTACCCGCAGCAATTGCATCACGCAATGCTGAGCCACCTTTACCCCCCGTTTTTCTCAAGCCCTCTGCCACTACTGCTATCGCCGTATATGATGAAGCCGCCACCATATCAGCGCCCTTGCCTGTTGCTTTGGAATAACCTGCAAGGAAGGCCTTGGTCGCAGGTACGGAAGAATCACGATCTAAGGAAGTCGTGATTAAAGTCCCCTCTGCTGCATCCCCAGCAATTTCAATAAATTTTTCTGAGTCATAGCCTTCTTGCCCAATGATAGGAGCAGTGATACCGCCAGAACGCAGTTGACTCACCAGGGGACCCGCAGTAAAAAAGTACCCAGATGCATAAATCACTTCAGGATTTTCAGATTTGATTTTAGCTACCATCGCACCAAATTGCCGGTCCTTCATGCCGTACTCATATTCGCTTGCGACTTTGATGCCAAGTTTTTGGGCACCATCCTTGAAGCCAGCAGCCAGGGCTTGTCCAAAGTCATTTTTTAGAGTAATCAAGACAGCGCTTTTCTTTCCCAGGTCTTTGACTAATTTGGCACCGCCGCGTCCCTGCACTTCGCCCATAGCTGAGACACGGAACATGTAATCCCCCGCCCGCGTGATATCAGGATGAATCGCATAGGCAACTACGTATGGCACTCCAGCTTTTTGGAAAATTCCCGCTGCGGCTCTCGTTGAACCTGAGTATGAGCCAGATACCGCTGCGACGACTGCATCCTTATCAGTTAACTTGGTGGCGGCAGGGACAGCCTCCTTAGGAGTTGCTTGGTCGTCATAAACAACCAACTGAATCTTTTCGCCACCGATGCCACCAGCCGCATTTATTTCTGCAACAGCAAGCTTCGCTCCCTCTAATGCAGAGTTACCGTCGGCCGCAGCAAACCCCCTCAGCGGAACATTAAATCCCACTTTGATATCCGCCAATGCTACCCCTGTCGGAATAAGAAAAGCAGCTGAAAGAGACAAAATAAAGTGAGGCACACGATCTTTTAAAATTGACATAACTTTCTCCAAGTGAAGATTGATTGACGTCGGTTATCAGTAGTGCTGTGTGTTTTGTATGGTTTACTTTTTTCGGATTGTTAACACTACTCTTTCATCGTGCAGAATTCAATTGGACATAAAATTAGCAAGCCTGTTATCGCAATATTAGGACATAGAGAAGCACCGTACACTGAGTGCAATCGGATTTTGCCGGTATTAGTTGCATTACATAGCCCTTAAGTAGGCCCGCACCTAGCGTCCGCCACAAGACCAAGTACTTACTCAAATGGAATGGCATATCCTGACGTGCTAAAGGTTCACAGGCAAGCTAGCCCACTTATCTGCGATCCGCGGCCAGGGGGACTACATTTAGTGTCGGGTAAAACGACATCAAAGGAGCAGGCCCTAGACAGACGAGATTCCTCAGTTCGTAAGCAAACGAGTAATAGCTTTTTGCGTCGCACGAAGAACCGACATTCCACGGGATGTCGTTTTAAACGACATCCTACGAGCAGGGGCAATTTTCGGATCGTGATATTTCAATTTTTTTCATAGTGTTACGGCCATCGTTCCTTGGGTAGAAACCCCTAGATCAGGTCGTATGACGGGTTTTTTCTGGGGGTGAAGCA
>JAYQON010000092.1:0-12318 GCA_038144835.1 Bdellovibrionales bacterium | reverse complement strand
CCGTACTGTTTAGATTTGCGTCATTCTGACGCAAATCTAAACAGTACGGCGTACCTTTCGCTTACAGAGCGACAACGGGAGAGATTGGCTGAATGCCGATCACTTGCTGACGTTTTACGTAATTTTCAACTAAAGGGCGTAGGTCAAGATTCGCAGGATGGGCTTCTCGGATGGCTCGAACAGAGATATCCACTTGATTTGCGCTTTGACATTCCATCACCCACCGAAATGCTTGACCATCAATGTGTGGGAAGACGGTTTGTCACTTTTCTGCTCTCAGAGGATCAGCTTTTTACACCCATTGGCCGTCATGCTGGTGCTCTTGAGTTCATGCTTCATGATCTTGAACATGCCCATAAATTTTTTGCAGACCTGGCCATCCATCGCGGTCAGAGAAGCTTTTTCTTGCACTTGCGTACCGCTCTACAGGCAGGATTTTTTGATCAATTTTGTCAAGAGGAGCGCTTTCAAACTGAACTTGATTATCTTATGGCGGATATGAACTCGCATCCTCTCCATCTGTGGAAGTATCTAAAAGCCATTGTTCTCAGCGCATGCTCACGACAAACGCAAAGCCAACTCACGCTAGAAGAATTTCAGATCCGACTTTTAGAATTTTGGGATTGGCCAAAAAATATACGTGAGGCCGCCTGTAGAATCAATTATCCAAATTTAGAAAAAGAGCAAGATCGTCTGATTGTAAGTGCGCACTTTATCGATAATTTACCTATATCAAAAGAGGAACTGCATGCCTTCGCGAATTGAAATGGTCTTTCCAAGTTATATTTACCGCGGTCAACTTGGTTCTAAAATCGCAAAAAACCTGAACCGAGATTTTGCCAAGGAGATTACAACGCTATCTGAAATTGACAAAGAGGGACAGAAGTGGAGCCGTGACAACTACTATAATGGCTATTCCAGTTATTCCTCGTTGGACCAACTCCACCATACATCACCAAACTTTGCTGAACTTGAAAAACACTTGCGTCCCCATGTCCGTCGCTTTGCAAAGGCCTTAAACTGGGACTTGAGTGGATACAAACTCAGGATGACAACCTGCTGGGCCAATGCCATGGGCTCAGGGACCCACCACACGCTCCATATTCATCCATTGAGCGTTATTAGCGGCGTATACTATGTGACTATGCCACGCGGATCGAGCCCATTCAAAATCGAAGACCCTAGAATGGGTCTTCTGATGGCTTCTCCCCCACGTCTAGCATCGGCACCAGAAAGGGAAAAAAACTACATGTCGATCCAATCAAAACCCGGCGATTTTCTGCTGTTTGAGAGTTGGATGCGACACGAAGTCCCCCCTCACCGTGGCACTCAGCCCCGAATAAGCATTAGCTTTAATTACGAACTGTGAAGATATGATTTCACCAACCACTACGCGTTGGCACAATATGTCCAACCAAAACATCAGGGGCGACTCTAGGGCAGCCTGTCTGAAGAGCTGGTAATGTCGAAATTTCAAGATAAATTCAATTCACACCAAATCTGAAAATGCAAAAGACTCGTCACTTTTTTGTGAAACAAAAAGTGGTCTGAACGCGACCCTCGTCTCAAAAAATCACCCACAACCTTCGGATTCAAAAAACCAAAATGTCCAATTCTGCCAGGTCTCAAAACATCGTTTACATATTTCCAATAATTGGATCCATAAGCTTTCTCAACGGGCAGAAAAAATGGAAACTTGGCTCGCTTTAAATTTTTCGCTGGAAGCAGCTCACTCATCATGGCTCGCAGGGCTTTTTTGTTTTTGCGCCAAGCTCCAGATTCTTGACTCAAAAACCCCAATGCCTTCTCAACAAACAAATGCGACAGGTAAGGGACTCTCACTTCCAGACCATGCCACATTGACAATTTATCAACACGCAACAAACCATAATTTGGCAGCCATTCTTGCATATCAAAGAGAATAAACTGAAGAAAAAGATCGTCATTTATTGTCTGTTTCGGCCAGTTTTGCATTTGGAAATTCTCAACCGAGTCAGCTTCACTTCGCTCAAACAAAAATGAATCTCTTTCGGCTCGAGTCCACAGCTCAGAAAAAAGCAGATGTAATTTCCATGGATCTTGTTTTAAAGAGAGAGCCAGCTTGGCTCTCTTAACAGCCTCAACTCCTAAAAACGCCGGATAATGTGACCATGAACTAAGCCAAGTCGTCGGAAGGCTCCCAAGGGTTTGACCCACAAACCACTTCGCAACCTCAGGCATTCGCTGCAACCGGCGGGCCGCCTGATGATGCATAAACCCTCCGAATACCTCGTCAGCACCCTCTCCCGACAGAGCTACTTTTAAGCCAGCTTTGGCGGTAAACTGGAACAAAGCATCGTTAGCAACCAAAATCGAGTCACCAATCGGCTCCTCCACCCTCTGCAAAACTGTCTGACTCATTTCAAAAAGATTAGGGCTGTGAGCCAAAGAAGAGTGCTTCAAACCCAGCCAACTCGCTAAGCTAGCGGCTTGCTCTGCATCCTGGGAATGCGGCATATCATAGGAAAACGTTGGCAATCCTTCAGGGACTAAAGCGGCTACCGCCGATGAATCCACTCCTCCTGACAGGAAAGCTCCAACATCAACGTCTGCGGACGTTCGCCTTTTTACCGATTCCGAAAATTTCTCCAGCAAATCTGAGACTGTGACGCGTTTACTGCTCGGCCTTAATTGCCAGTAGCGTTCGGACGTGATTTTACCGCAACTACTGACACGCAAAAAATATCCAGGCCGGACCTTATACACATTCTTAAAAGCCGTCTTTTGACCCCTAACATACCGAAGAGCAAAGTAGGATTCCAGAGCTTCTAAATCCAGGTGGATACCGGAGAAACCTGCAGACCGCAAGGCCCTGACTTCCGAGGAAAATAAAAAATATTGAGAATTAGCATACCAATAAAGTGGTTTTACGCCGAAGCGATCTCGAGCTACGATGAGTTCGCCTTTATTCTTCTCCCAGAATGCAAAAGCAAAATCCCCATCGATTTCTGCCAAAAAGCGGCTGCCGTAAAGTGACAAGCCCAACATAAGGACTTCACTATCACTGCGCCCAATAAACTTTTTCCCCTGGCTCAGGAGGTCACGACGCAAATCCGAATGATTATAAATTTCACCATTAAAAACTAAAACATCACCTGTTTCAGGATTTACAAGTGGTTGATGGCCCGAATTGGTCAAATCTAGAACAGCGAGCCGTCGATGCACCAAACCCACGGGACCGTCAATGTGCAAGCCCTCACCGTCAGGTCCCCTGTGAGCCATTGACCTTGCCATACGCTTTAGATTCTGTCGCTCCGGAGTTGGCCCTTTAAAAACTAACTGTCCACCAATTCCACACATGCGTCAGCGTCCTGGAAATTCACGTTCAAAAACCCACCAGTCGCCCTGCTGGCACTTTTTCATTTCGTCCGAATTCATACAAAAGGCCTCGCGTTGAATTTCGGACATCTCAAAATAATTCGACTGAGGGACAAAACGCGTTTGAACACGTCCACCACTAGTAAAAGCGCCGCTCTTTAGAACGGCCTTTGCAGGCCAAAGCCGATCGATAACTCGAACGCCCTGGGAATTCAATCGAACCTCGCGAACGAATCGCCGAGAACCATAGGACCGCCTTGACATCAAATGCCGTCGCACAAGCGACTTAAACCAACGCGCAAAGCTCGTAAACGGAAAAAAAAGAACAATTCTAAACATAACAAATTGCCACTGATTAAAAGCCGCGGGTCCACCGCGACACCATCCTCCACGAATGACAATACCTGAGCGATCAGTGACAACTTCATTTGCCTGCGCGAATGAATTCGTAAAGTATTTAGCCGAATTTTCAAGGCACCATCCAGAATCATTAGCTATTTCTCTGCCTTCTAACGTAGAAAAAGCTCTGAGCGAGCCTCCCATCATAGCATTTACTAATAAATAAATATTTTTTTCCTTTATGACCCAGATCCCAGCGCGCTCAAAATAATGACAAAAATCTTCTTGTCTTTGGTAAGGCAAAATTGCGGCATTGACATTTAATGGAACGGCAATCTCAAAGGCCTCTATAAATTCATGCATGCGGTAGAGAAAATAGTGGTCATCGTGATCTCCTGGTGAGGGAATCAGTGCATCAGCCACGGACCGTCTTGCCGAAAGGGCCATAGCCGCTGCAATTGGAAAATAGCTGGCCCAATATTCTAATCCGAAATGAAAAATCGTGGTTGTTCCTCGACTTCCTATACAACCTCCAAACTCTCCATTGGGATAAAAAAAGTAACTCAAAAATTGCAGCTGTGGCTCAACGAAGCGCTCGATTTCTTTCTGAGCCACACCCAAACGATGCAACCGAGCCGCAAAACTCAATGTGGCCGACAAATAGCCTGGATCGGCTCCGTCGTATTCTCGGCACCAACCTTCATCTTCGCAGGACAAAAGAAACCGAGGCCATATTTTGCTAAAGGCGAAATCAGCAGCCTCGCAACCGATCCATGGCTCACACTCTTTGACCGCCAAGGCTGCTAATATTTGATGATTAGCTAAAACGTCAGTTTCTTCAAAGGTTTGCAAGTGCTTCACCGCGCGCTGGAAAGATTGTCCTAGGCGAGCTTGTAACTGGGAAGGAATTTTATCTCTCAAAATCTGGCATGTTCGCGCTTGAGCATAAAGGATGTAGGCAGTAGGTCCCGCCCAACCTCTTTCGTTAGGATACCACTCATCGTATGATCCGTCGGCATGCTGCAACTGAATCGAGTACTCAAGCGCCCTCCAGATATGCTCCAAAATCATCTCGCTTTTATGCAGAGGGCTTTCGGGAATTCGGTAGAGCAATGCCAGCGAGAGCATTGCCTGCTGATGAACTGCACTACTAAATTCTTTTTGTCTATACCACCAAAAGTATCTGTCAAAAGATCCTCGGGTTCGGCTACCAGCGAGACGATCCTGCAACGAAACCAAGCGCCGAATGGATGAAGATATCTCTTGCCAGTAAACACTGCGATTCAAGACGATTTTTCCCAAGCTTTAAACCAACGGTGAACCAAGATCGGGCCAACCTTTAAAATATAAACTGGTATCGAACGAACGACTCGAGATTGCCCAGATTTGCGTGGCAACCAGCGAGATGGAATTTCTAGTATTCGAAATCCTTTGCTATGAGCGTCGACTATGGATTCCTGCACATAGGTCCAAACACCCATAATCTCTAGAGACTCCGCCACACAGCGACGCATAGCTCTGATCCCTCCGTGAGAGTCACTGAATGTTTGCCCAGTCATCCAGCTCAAATATTTAGCCAGAAAAAAAACGCCCAAACGATTGATCCAGCGATAATTGTAATCTACGAACTCCTTATTTAAAAAACGGGAAGCTGTGACTAAATCCGCTTGATCTAAAATCACGGGCTGTAGAAATTTTTTAATTTCGGTCAAATCAGTTTGCCCGTCAGCATCGAGGCTTACTACAAAGTCAGCACCCAAAGTCGCGCAATATTTTAATCCTCGCGTGTAGGCCCGACCCAGGCCAACTCCACCGCCATCAACGATTTCACAACCCATCGATTTGGCTATTGCTCGAGTCTGATCAGATGAATCATCGGCCAGTACAATTTTGTAATCTTGAATGTTTGCAGCGTTGCAAGCTTGTTGCAGATCTAAAATAACTTCCCCAATGCTCGCTTGCTCATTTTTTGTCAAAAGCAAAAATGCCACCGAGTATTGCACCGAGATTTGACTCCTAAAAAAATTAACGTGAGTATGCCGGTATGTTACCAGCCCAAAAAATTAATGTCTATGGCGCGGGCTATGTCGGTTTAGTCACTGCTCTTCGCCTAGCGGAACAAGGCCATGTTATCACTTTGGTCGATTCCGACGATCAATTGCTATCAGAATTAAAAGATAAGCTCATCCGATTTACTGAAGATGATCTAAAAAAAGCATTTTTAGCCCATTTTGAGAAGCTAAGCTTTATTTCCCCTCGAGATGAGGTTCCTTCTGCTCTGGCATGGTACGTTTGCGTAGGAACACCCGAACGACTTGACGGCCGCGTTGATCTTGAACCCACTTTGCAAGCAATCCTGGATATAGGTGGTCGATTAAGCAATCTCAATATAGATGAAGCCTTGATTTTTGTTCGCAGTACTATCCCTCCTGGCACTCTAAGAGATGTTTTATTGCCCGCATTAGAGTCGCGTGCACAATCTTATTTCAATCTGTTTCACTATCCAGAGTTTTTACGTGAGGGAAAAGGGATGGTCGACGCTCACACACCCAATATTCATATTTTAGGTACACTTTGCGACGATGGCTTTTCTGCAAGCAAGTGCATACCGTTTCTGGCAAGCGAAGCACCATTAACAACTGTGAAAGCTGAGGAGAGCGAATTTTTGAAATACTCCTGCAATGCATTTCACGCCCTTAAAGTGGCATTTGCCAATGAAATGGGAGCTCTTGCTCAGGCATGCTCTGTTGATGGCCAGAAATGGTCGAATATTTTTTGTTCTGATCGTCGTTTAAATATCTCAGACGTTTACCTAAAACCTGGCTTTGCATTTGGCGGCCCCTGTCTAAAAAAAGACATTCGTGGGCTTCTGCATTTAGCTGAAGACAAGTCCATTCAAGTACCACTTTTGGCTGGCATTTTACCGAGTAACGATGAGCATATCACCAGAGCTTTGCGTACTATAAAACACCAAGGTCCTTTTAAACGCATAGGTATGCTCGGTGTCGCTTTTAAACCCGAAACCGGGGATTTCCGAGGAAGCTCCTTACTTCAACTTGCAAAACATATAAAGCTAGCTGATATCTCAGAAGAAATATGGGCTCATGACAATCAAGTTTCACAATCCACTCTCAGTCAACTAGCTCCTTATCTTAATCTCGTATCTGAAGATGATTTAATGAATTGTGATGCTATAGTATTGGGTTCAAAGGCACCCTCGGCAAAATTTCTGCGATTCCTGAAGGACACTCGCGCGACCGTAATAGATTTACAAATCACGGGCATCAGATAGTGGATGTCTTTGCAGAACTTTAACCACGAATCCATCAGAAAAAATTGAGCAATAAGGGCCTTTACGATCAATCACTGGGGTATCTAGCGGCGCACCATTACTGGAACCTGCGACTCACGCGCCAAAGTTCTGGCTACGCTTCCCAATACAGCTGTCGCAATCGGTCCTGCCTTAGTAAGGACAGCAATCATGTCAGCTCTTGAATCAGCCGTGGCCTTTATGATGCTTTCCGTAAGGCCATCAGGAGAAGAGTCAATGATATGTCCTACTTTTATCCCTGCTTTACGGATCATCTTTTCAAGCTTGCCGATCTCCTCGCGCTTGCGATCCATTTCTGCATCTATAAAATTTTGAACACTGACCCATCCACCACCGAGCGAATAAACACCCTGCTGGATAATCGGATCCAATGGGTCTGGCTGTTTGTAAAACAGGACCATTTCAGCACCCCATTTTTTTGATTGCTCCGCGACAGCCATG
Source organism: Bdellovibrionales bacterium (assembly GCA_038144835.1). GTDB lineage: Bacteria > Bdellovibrionota > Bdellovibrionia > Bdellovibrionales > UBA1609 > JALHOQ01. Next base: position 4,850 of record JAYQON010000092.1, on the reverse strand, counting down.
ACGAATTTTTCACTGCTTTTTGTTAAATCCGTCGGTACTAGGACTTTTTTGATATCGGAAGAAGTGGGTTTTTTCGGATTCAAAACCACCACTGGTATTTTTGATGAAAGAATCAATGTTTCAGCAAAACTCCCCATAGCCAGCCGCTCAAGGCCCTTACGAGCATGAGTCGAAATGACAATACAATCTGCTCCCAAACGCTGTGCATAGCTAACTAAACATTTGACCGCAGCTCGCTGACCACTATCTTTACAAGCCAGCACTCGACCACGCTCTCCAAAAAGCTCATTCATTCTGGCTTCAGCCATGGGCAAGTACTTTTTTATCCATGGCCCCGAGAAGTCTCCCGTCCAGTTAAAGCTCGCCGGCGCCAAAACAAATGCTGGCTGAACAGTTGCCCCCGCACGCTCAGCCAAATGTTCAGCAAAATCGATAATACTTTTTCCCTCAATCTCAGCATAAGGATCGACAGCTGCGACCCATATTTTCCCAGCTTTCTTTTTTCTCGCTGGGACATTTTTGCCCGCAGAAACACGAACATTGGCTTTTTTCGCCATACAAACCCTCCCGAGATTGATTATAAAATTCTAAGCAATAAAAATGCCGAGTCAGCTGCTCGCCGAGCTATATTTCCTCAATGCGCTCTTCCAAAATAGGTGCGACAAAAGCAACAAACCCAAAGCGAGCGAAACGGCAGTCAGCAAATTCACAGCACTAAAACCCTCAACTAAAATCCGCGCGGGAACGCTGGCAAAAAATGCAATTGGAAAAACTGTCATCACCAGTATACGCAAAACTCGCGGATAAATTGGATCCGGCCTAGTTCCCAGGCGATACAGCTGATGCCACACAAATTGGATACTGCTCAGCTCCTGAAAGATAACGGATAGTGTAGAAAACATAAACTTTAATGAATAAACAGTCATGACTCCAAAAATAATTAACACGAAATAAGTCAGTAGTTGCACACTCTCCACGGCTTGGGTGAGGCCAGAAATGGCCCAAACCAAATAAGCAGCGACGATTGCAAAATTAACGACATGAGCCACAGCGATTTTTCGGCAACTGACCATAAATTGCGAATTTATGGGCTTAACCAAATACAAATCAAGATCGCCCTTGCGTACTAAAGAAAAAAAATGTTCCAAGTTCTCACTAAAAAGAATCATGTAAATGGTATCCGCTAGAAACAAAGAAGCCATAAATACCCGCATAGCGTGGACATCCCAGCCACTAATGGATTGAGTATGCGTGTACAAAACTTCAAAAACGCTGAGCTGAGTGATGTACCAGACAATTTCGCCTAGAATACGCATACTGAAATTAAGCCTGTATTCAACATCAGCCATCCAGCTCATTTTTAAAAAACTCAACCATAGCCGCAGGTAACGCATTATGCCCCCGTTCCCGTATATGCGCGCACCCCTGTTCGCCAAATCCAAGCGGCGAACAGACCCATCACCAAAATTCCTGCAGCCACACTCATAAAACCTTGCAAGAGCAGTTCATAACCAAAACGGCCAGTAATGAAACCAACCGGAATATAAACTCCCGCCGCAAAGGGCGAAGCAATGAGGGTGGATTTTAGAGGTTCAGGAAAAAGATCCAATGGAACCAACTCTCCTGAAAGCACCCAGATCGCGATATTTTTAAGTGAAATAAATGAATAGGCTCGATTAATAAAAAAACCCAAACAAGCTACACAGAACGACAGTGTGTGAACAAACACAAGATAAAATAAAATCAACCCGATCATAGCGGGTAATCGATCTACATGGAGAGGGGCAGAAAAAAGAAAACAAACAAATAGGGGCACAAGAAAGGAAACCATGCCAACCATGACCTTGTAGCCCATAAATTGAGACAAATAGAATTCATAAAAAGATATGGGTCTGACAAGGATTGAATTCACGCGCCCCAAGTCAATATCTTCGAGCATGGTAAATTCATACATCCAGTTAATCGTCACGCGACCTACGAAGTTTGCCCAAATGGCATAAGCCAAATAATACTCACGTCCAAATCCACCCAATGTTTCTAGGCCCATGCCGGCAAGAATAGCCATCCATAAAGTCACCTCTATGGCACCCGTTAGAATGGGTTGGATCAACGCATCAATGGCAAAATTGAAGCGATACTCAAGTTGCGAGAGGACCGCCAGCCTTGCGGCTGCCCAATTCCTTCTCAAAAAATTTATGAATAACTTCTTCAAAATCCGTTTCCTCGCTTAGAATATCGAGATTCAAGTGCTTTTCCGCATGCACCACAAAGTTGTCTACCGTACCGTCATAAACAATGGCTCCTTGGCTGATCAGTAGAAGTCGGTTGGCCAAGCGCGAAATATCATCCATATAATGACTGGTAAGGATAATCGTGGGTTGGTGTTCGACAACGTATTCCTGCAAAAACTTGCGAATTGTATTTTGCGCCAACACGTCCAAACCGATGGTCGGTTCATCAAGAAATAAAACTCGTGGGCGATGTAAAAGACTACCAATAAGCTCCATTTTCATACGCTCACCCAAAGATAGCCGACGCAATTGAACATAAAGTTGTTCCGAACAAGCCAAGCGGTCTGCCAGCTGGAGCCAGTCTTTTCTGGCTTGAGCCCGATCTAGGCCATAAATATTGGAAAGCAGATGAAAGCTGTCGGCAGCTGGTAAATCCCACCATAACTGAGCTTTTTGACCCAGCAGAATTGAAATCTGACGCAAAAAATCAGATTTGCGCTCGTAGGGCTTGAAACCCAGCACCGCAACTTCGCCCGCCGAAGGATAGATCAGACCTGAGAGAATTTTTAAGAGAGTGGTTTTTCCGGCTCCATTGGCACCCACTAACCCAATAATTTGACCACTTTCGATGCTAATTGAGGTTGGCTGAAGTGCGACTTTAAGCTCAATCTGCCGATTAAAAAATGCCTTCAGAGCATTCCAGCCACCCTCGGCACGGCGATAGGTTTTATATACACGAGTAAGATTTTTTGTTTCTATAACGAGGGACATCCTTTCAGTTGTCGCAATGCTTGGCCTAAGCGTCAACGAATTGACACAAAATGCAACAGATCTTAGAGGCTGCATGGTAGTCATTTTTGCAGGGAGGTCGAATGCGTCATAAACTCAGACTTGCTGTAACATCCACGATTCAATGGGTGGCTTTGATGGCCACTATTTTTAGCCTTACTCCCGCGCACTCTCTTGTGTTAACGAAAACATCCATATGGGAGGCTCACAAAGGATTACGCAGTCCCTCTCAAGCGGATGAGCCGAAGGTGTTGGGATGGACCCTGAAAAGCACGGCGAGCCTAAATTTTTCATTAATGTCGAGTCAGGACGTCGTTGGTCAAACAGATGGAACGAGCCAATCTTATGGGTTAACTATCAAATCGGCACTCAACCGGCGGCGCAATCACGATGAATGGCGCAATCAATTCAACCTCAGTGAATCGACAACTAAAACTCCAGCCATTCCACGCTTTGTAAAATCCAGCGACGAATTGAAATTATCTTCTACTTATCTTTACTCACTACCCCAGCATCCAAAGATCGGTCCTTATGCCAGGGCCGAAGCTACAGCCCCTTTGTTTTATGGTGAAGATGTGCGATCAGATTTAAAAACCTACCGAATCACTGAAAAAGATGGCTCCACGAGCAGCCGCCTCGAATCGAGCCTGCGCTTGACCGACAGTTTTTACCCATTCACGACAAAAGAAGCTATAGGCCTATTTTATAAAGTCATCGAGGAAGAATATCTGCAAGTAGAAACTCGTATAGGTGCAGCGGCTCTTCAAATTAAATCGGGTCATGGCTACACTATAAAGGGAGTCAATAGCTCCGGAGAAATCGAAGTGAACGCCTTACGAGACGTCACTCAATCTGGTTTTGAAGCAGCTCTAGGTATCAAAGGTAAAATCAACCAGCATTCGGGCTTTGAGTTTTCACTGGAATCTCTGACTCCACTGACCAATGATAAGCAAGGTACGGACAATCGTAACAGCCTACGTCTTACCAATATCGATGGTTCGGCCAAGCTAATTTCAAAAGTCTCTGATTGGGTATCCATGAGCTACGACTACAAATTGAAACTGCAACCTCAGTTAGTAGATCGCGCTCAACAAATCCATATGTTTGTACTTAACATCACCTACCCGCTAAAACCTGAGGCCTTATGAATTTCACCCAAGTGGTACAAGAATTTAGAAAGTTCGCTCTTAAGGGCAATGTGGTCGATCTGGCCATAGGCGTGATCGTCGGTACGGCCTTTGGCAAAATCGTTTCCTCTCTCGTAGACGACATCCTCATGCCCCCAATCGGTTTTCTTATCGGTGGCGTCGACTTTTCTAAACTTCAACTCGTATTATATGCGGCCAGCAATGGAAAACCTGATGTGGTGATTAGTTACGGAGTCTTTTTACAAAATGTGGTTAATTTTATTATCGTGGCCTGGGCTCTGTTTGTTTTAGTAAAAGCCATGAACCGACTTCAGGACCAAGCAAAACCACCATCGGCAACTCCCGAAGAAATTCTAATCCTCCGCGAGATCCGCGACTCACTGAGGAAATAGTTGACCTAGGTGCAGCGAGTCTCCAAAATCTTTTGGTTCAGAATCAATAGCCACAGATCCAGGTATCGATTACGAGGAGCAAATATGAAAAAAATCGTCGTGAAAAACCCTGTCGTTGAACTCGACGGCGATGAAATGACACGCATAATTAGGGAATTCATAAAAAAGAAACTCATTCTTCCCTATCTCGAAATTGATCTGAAATACTACGACCTTGGAATCGAGCATAGAGACAAAACTGAAGATAAGGTTACAATTGAAGCTGCTGAAGCTATCAAAAAGTTTGGAGT